>JAFUZV010000089.1 GCA_017476425.1 Selenomonadaceae bacterium | reverse complement strand
TGCGCCCTTTTTGTTTGCATAATCATTTCAATTTTCGTTTCAATCTTCGGCTTAACATTTCAAGATCAATTTTTAAATCTGTTGGGAAGTTCCGAAAAAACTTTTGCAATGTCAAAATTATACAGTGAAACATATTTGATCGGCGGAGTCTTCACAGCATTATTTTATATGCCTTATCACTTTTTAAAATTAACAGGACATTTAAAAGCGTTAATATTAATATTTTTGTTAATGGCGATCACAAATGGAATTTTTGATTATTTATTTTGCGTTAAAATGAAAATGTCAATGAATGGAATAGCACTCGGAACAATTTCAGCGTCAATGATCACGGTTTTGATCGGAATGCTCATATTGTTTAGAGATTTTAAAGTTGTCAAGCTGAATAATTTGAATTGCATTAGACAACTTTTCAGATTCGGAACACCTTCAGCATTAAATCAATTCTTAAACTTTGCAAGATTCGTATTGATGAATAATTTATTGTTGATCGTTGCAGGTCATACAGGATTAGTAATTTTTTCAGTCGTTAAAGTCATTGAAAACTTATCGACGATTATTTTAAGTGGAATATCACAAGCAACATCGGCATTTGTCGGAGTATTCTTTGAGGAGAAAGATAATGTAAGCATTCGACGAATCGAACGACAAGCACATTTGATCAGCTTTGAATTGATTTTAATTTTAATTTTAGGTGTATGGCTCTGGTCGAATGAAATTTGTAATTTGTTCGGAATAAAAGATTTATATGAAAAAATATCAGTGATCGACGCAATAAAAATCTTTTCATTGAGTTTAATGCCTTCAATCGTCTGTATGATCCTTTCAAGTTATTATCAATCAACGAAATTCACAAGGCTAGCAAATTTGATAACAGCGTTGAGAGGATTCATTTTGTTATTCATACCGGCTTACTTGTTAGCACCGAAGTATGGCGTAAATATGATCTGGTACTCATTCACAATAGCGGCGATCGGAACGCTGATCATTTTAGCGATCGTTTTAATGATCAATCGAAAAGAAAATCAATCAACAATATTAAAATTAGATTTGAAGAGTGAGAAAAGCGGATCATATCGATCATTTTCAGTTAAATCAAGTGTTGAAGAGATCAGCGAAGCGATTAAAGGAATCGAAGAATATTGCGAAAACAATAATTTCACTGACAAAGAAACAATGTTAGTGAAATTATCAATGGAAGAAATGATGATAAGCATTAAAGATCATTGCTTTAAAAAATCGAATGAGACAATGGACGCAAGAATATATAGTGATGAAGAGTCGATCGTGTTGAGAATAAGAAGCGGCGGAAAATTATTTAATCCTATTGCTTATTATCAGCATATGGAAGATAATGATCCGCTGAAATTTGCATTAACCGACGCATTAGGAATTTCAATGATAAGTAAATCGGCTAAAGAAGTACATTATAAAAGCACGTTCGGAATAAATAATTTAACAATTGTATTAGATAGGAGTTAGTAAATTGAAATTTATAACATTAACGAATGAAGAAGGCAAAACTATAACTGTAAGATTCAGATCATTTAGATCAACGGACGCAGAATCAGTAATTAATTTAGTTCGTGATGAATACGGTGAAAAATATCATAAGCGTAAAATGTACGACAAGAATTATATAATTAACGCTGATGAAGAAGGCAGTTTGAAATTTTATCTAGCAGAATTGATCGACGGAAAGATAATCGGAATGATCGGAATACAAAGAAATTTACCAAAAGATCAAAGTTGTTCGATCGTGTCGATCATTACATTAAAAGAATATCGTAAATATGGAATGTTTTGGCATTTTGCAAGATATATCTATTCAAAAATCAGAAAAATGCAAAATGTATCAGCGATTTATTGTCGAATGGTAACCTATCACGATATGACGCAAAAATTAATGGAACGATTAGGCTTAAAAGTCTGCGCCTTCGTTCCGAATTTAATTATAGCGGACAAATTCCAACATTCATATCAAAGAGATGAGAATTTAAAAAATACATTAGTGATAATGGAGCGTAAAATGCAAAAAAGTGATGTCGGAATGATTTACTTATCAGATGAACAAGTCGACATTGCTAATAAAATTTATACGTCATTGAAGTTGAAATATGAAATTAACACTGAAGAAGTAGAATTGATCGGCGAAAGTGAAATTGAATTTGCAAATGATGATAATCAAGAGACTTGTACAATCGAAATTCATAAATCCGGCGTTGATCTGGTAACGAAGATCAAAGAGATTCATTCACAATTCACAGGTAAATATCAAACGTTTAACATATTTCTAAATATAAGTGATCCCGGAGCGATCAAAAGTTATAATGAATTGAAGAAGTTAGGATATTTCTTTACAGGATTTAAACCGATCTGTGAGCAAAATGAAATAATGATAATGCACAATGCAGGAAATGTTAAAATTAATTTCGATACGTTAAAATTGATTGATTCTTTCGTAGAATTGAAAAATTATATCAAAGAAAGCAGGAATAAAAATTGAAACTTGAACGATTAGGCATCCGAAAGCAAGTATTATATTTATTGTTAGCTTGTAGCTTGATTACATTGATAGTAGCAGGCGGAATAGCTTTAATTGGAATTATGAAAATCAAAAGTCAAGCCGTACAAATAGTAGTAGAGATCGGAACGACAGCCGCAGAAAATAGCAGTGAAGCCTTAAAAAAAGTATCAATGGAAAGTATGAGAATGTTGACGCAAAGTCGCGCACAACAACTTTCAGCGTCCTTTATAAATGATATGGCTTGGGGCGTGATAACACTGGCTAATGAAATGGATAAAATATTAAGTGAGCCGGATCAATATTCGCCGCGACGAGTGAATGAACCTGATGCAAGAAATGAAGGAATATTGACTCCTCAATTACAATACAAAGCCGGAGTTGATCGAGACGCTTTAGCATATGAAGTTGGTTTATCAGCTAACATTCAAGACTTTCAAATAAGATTGTACGATGAAGATCCAACGATAGCATCAGTTTATATTGCGTCAGTCAATGGATTTAATATTACAACTGATCGAATATCGAGCACAAGAGTTGACGAAAATAATAATCCTCTGCCTAATGATTATTCAACGCGTCCGTGGTATCAAAATGCAATGAGAGAAGGAAAATGGGTAATTACAGATGTCTTTCTTGATTCACACGGTAGAGGCTTAGCCTTTGGTTGTTCCGCTCCTTATTATTATCCTAATGGTGAGATCGCCGGAATTGCCGGTCAAGGCAGATTATTAGGCGTTGTCAGCGAATTAGTTAATGAAACTAAATTAGGTAAAACAGGATTTGCATTTATAATGAATAACAAAACAGGTCAAATATTATTTTCGCCTAAGACTTCCGGGACATTTGCTATTGATTATGATATTAATACTGATGATCCGGGCTTATTTGAAGATGAAAGGCTTGTTGAAACTGCTAAAAAGATGGCGAATGGTGAAAACGGAATTGATCTTATTGATATAGACGGTGTAAAATATTATTTATCGTATGCTCCGATCGAAAATGTAAATTGGAGTTTTGGATTTGTACTTGAAGAATCAGAAGTAACATTACCGGCAACATTAAGCAGACAACTGATTGAAGACAGTACTTTTAATTTTGTTGAGGCATTAAATTATTCAATCAAATTAATGATCATAGCGATAATTGTAGCGTTTATTGTGATCATTGCATTAGTTCCTGTCGCCACAAGAAAAATCGCTGACAAATTAACAAAGCCGCTGCTATTATTAGCTGACGGCGTGAGAGATATAGCAAGCGGACAATTAGACAAGAAATTAGAAATTAAAACAGGCAATGAGATTGAACATTTAGCGGAATGTTTCAACGCAATGACTGACGAACTCAAAACATATATGACTAATTTAACGAAAGCGACTGCAGACAAAGAAAGAATTGCAACTGAATTGAACGTAGCAACGAATATTCAAATTTCAATGTTACCTAGAAATTTTGATTTTAATCGCGATGACTTTGAAATTTACGCAACAATGAATGCGGCTAAAGCAGTTGGCGGTGATTTTTACGACTTCTATTTGTTAGATGAAAATCATTTAATGATAACGATCGCTGATGTTTCTGGTAAAGGTGTTCCGGCTGCTTTATTTATGGCTAATTCAAAAACGATCTTGAAAAATTTTGCAATGACGATGACAAGTCCAGATGATTTAGCAGCAGTGATGACGTTATCAAATAATCAGCTTTGTCAAGGCAATGATGAAATGATGTTTGTAACTGTCTTTATGGGACTGTTAGACTTAACGACAGGAAGATTTATTTATGTTAATGGCGGACATAATCCGCCGATGGTTTATCATAAGTCAACAGATCAATTTGAATATATGAACGTTAAACAGAATATTGTCTTAGCAATGATGAACGAAATGGATTTTGAACAACAAGAGATACAATTAGAGTCCGGCGATATACTTTACTTATACACTGACGGCGTAACTGAAGCAATGGACATTAACAACAATCAGTATGGTGAAGAAAGATTGTCGAAGTGCCTTAACAACGTTGATAAAAATGCAGACTTGCCAACTATATTGAAGTTTGTCAAAGATGATCTTTCTGATCACGTTGGTGAGGCTGATCAATCTGATGATATAACAATGTTAGCGGTGCGACTAAAATGATAGAGAAATTAAAAACTTTAATTGAAATATTTTTTGACAAGGGCAAAGTAAATATTAGGCGACGAGCTTTAAGATTAGTTTTATCCGGCAGCATAGTTAATTTTATAACCATAACAATATTGTCTTTTATAACTATTTCTTTAATCTGGATAGGTGCAGATCGAATTGGCAGCCGGATTGGAAATTCAACAGCAGAATATACCAGTAATTACGCAGCAGAGGAAACAAAAAAATACTTACTGGAGATGGTTAGAGAACGGACGAAATTAATTAACTACGAATTTGAAAATATGGTACTATACATTGAAATGATGTCCAGAACAATGAGTAAAATAATGCAGGAGCCACAAAACTATACACCGAGAAAATTACCAATGGCAAATTATGAGCAAGTGCATTCAAAAGAACTACATGTATATTGCAGTCCTGACATCATAAAAAGCGGTCTAATTAATGAATTGCAGCAAGAAATTAATATAGCCTCAAATTTTGCAGATATTATGATCCCATTGAGCAAACATTATGATTGCGTACTAGCAGCCTCAGAAAAAGGATATGTAGTAAGAATAGATGTACTCGGAGAAAATGAGATAGTGCCGCTTAGTAAAGAACAGTACAAAACAAGTTATGACGCAAGAGAACGACCTTGGTATGAACTCGGAAAAAAATCAAGCACAGCAGCCTTTACAGAACCTTTTATAACAACAACAACAGGTGAGCCGTGTATTTCGTGTGTTATGCCTTACTATGATGATACGGGAATAGCCGGAGTTGTGCTTATAGATTGCAATGCCGCTAGTATTTATGAGCAGATAGCAAAAACGAAGATAGGCAACACGGGTTTTTGTTTCATAGTCAATGAAAAAGGAGAAGTCATATATAACACGCGGCAAGATGAAAACTTCTCAGAAAGCATTACGGACACGATTCCACGTATGCTGGCGGACGAAAGTAATATTGAAACGATTTTAGTTGATGGTGAAGAGTATTACTTGGCATATGCACCGATGACAGATATAAATTGGAGTTTGGGAACAGCAATCAGTAAAGCAGAAGTAATCAAGCCTGCAGAAGAAGTCCGAATGAATATAATTGATAAGGTAAATGCTTTCAAGGGCAATTTAGGTTATATCTTTATAATCTTAGTAAGTATATTTGTTGTAATAATAGGCTTCTTAATTTCACTGCTGATAAAAATAGGATTAAGATTTTCAGATAAATTAGTTAAACCTATTCAACAGTTAAACAATGGTGTCAGAAAGATAGCTAGCGGTAATTTCGATAAAAAATTAGATATTCATACCGGCGATGAGATTGAACAACTTGCAGAGAGTTTCAATGCAATGACAGACAAACTGAAAACGCATGTAGAGAATTTGACGAAAGTTACAGCCGACAAGGAGAGAATAGCCACTGAGTTAAACGTTGCAACGAATATTCAAATTTCAATGCTGCCGAGAGATTTTAATTTTAATCGTGATGATTTTGAAATTTACGCAACAATGAATGCGGCTAAAGCAGTCGGCGGAGATTTTTATGACTTCTACCTGTTAGATGAACATCATTTAGTGATAACAATCGCGGACGTAAGCGGTAAGGGAGTACCGGCAGCGTTATTTATGAGTAGAAGTAAAACAATCCTCAAGAACTTCGCAACGATGATGACTAATCCTGACGATTTAGCGGCAGTTATGACGTTATCAAATAATCAGCTATGTCAAGGCAATGATGAAATGATGTTTGTAACTGTATTTATGGGACTGTTAGACTTAACAACAGGAAGATTTATTTATGTTAATGGTGGACATAATCCGCCGCTGGTTTATCATAAGTCTACAGATCAATTTGAATATATGGACGTTAAACAGAATATTGTCTTAGCAATGATGGACGAAATGGATTTTGAACAGCAAGAAATTCGATTAGAGACAGGAGACATTTTATATTTGTACACGGACGGCGTGACTGAGGCAATGGATATTAGCAATAATCAATATGGCGAAGAAAGATTATCAGAATGCCTTAACAACGTTGATAAAAATGCAGACTTGCCGACGATATTAAAAAATGTTCGTGATGATCTTTCTGATCACGTCGGAGAAGCTGATCAATCAGATGATATTACCATGCTGGCAGTTAGAGTGAATGAGGTGAAACAGCAATGATAAACGCACTTGAAAAAATCATTCACAAATTTGAATCTGAGCAAAGCAAAGATATTCGCTCCCGAGTAGTGCGGCTGGTTCTGATTGGAAGTATATTGACATTCGCTGCACTAAGTATTATCTCCTTTTTAGGATTGTTTACAACTTGGAAGATATTGGAATTTCGCAGTGAAGACTTAACACAATCAACAGCAGATTATATTGAAGACTTTGCCGAAAAACAAGCAATTCATCATGTACAAGGAATAGCAAATATAAAATCAAAGCAAATAAACAGATCGTTGATAAACATAGCTGATGATGTCGAATTTATCGTGGATACAATGAATGAAATAATGTCCAATCCGCAAAATCATTCCTCAAGACCTTTATCAAATGCCCGCGAGAAAGCCATTTACGCCAAAGAGCCATATATTTTTTACTCAAAACATTTATTGGACTCTGGAATAACTGAAACTGTCAGGAAAGATGTAGAGCTTGAATCGAATATTGCTGATTGTCTGCTTTCCATCAGCGATTTTTACGGCAACAACGATTCTTCATTAATCCTCTGTTCCAAGAATGGATTTTTAATAGGTATTGACAGGTCACTGACTGAAGACAAGCCGATAGCGTGGCTGATGAATGATGCCTTAAAAAATGTTGATTTACTGCAACGTCCTTGGTATATCAAAGCCAAAAAAGAAGGTAAACTAATATTTACCGATTTATTCCAGAGTTCAAGCAGTGGCCTCCACATTGCCTGTGCCAAACCTTATTATGCCGGTGGAGAGTTCGCCGGAGTTGCATATGTCGGCTTGTCTTTGAAGAGTATGAGTGTGATAAGCACCGAAATGCTGGATAAAAATCAACACAGAAGTACTGATATAGATTTCATTTTAGATAATAAGGGTGAAATAGTTGTCTCGACAGCCACCGAAGGCAAACTGATTGCCGGAAAGACTGATTTTGCAACTGATTTTCCTGAACTCACTGAGGAAATGAAAGCCGGAAAAGCCGGAATAAGTGTATTGAACATTGACGGAGAAGAATATTACATTGCATATGCTCCGATTGAAATAACGAGCTGGAGTTTTGCGAGTCTATTGAAAAAGGAAGATATAATATCCGCAGTCAAAATGTTAAAAACTGATGTGTCCAGTCGAATGAGTGAATTTCAATTTGGCTTCAGTAGATTGTTATGGCCACTATTTATTATATCTTCAGCAATATTGCTGATACTGTTACTTATATTATTCAGATTTGGAATAAAATCATCAGACAAATTTGTCAAGCCGATACAAGAATTAACTGCCGGCGTGAAAGATATAGCGAGTGGCGATTTTGACAAGAAGTTAGATATACGCACCGGTGATGAGATTGAAAGTTTAGCGGTATGTTTCAATACAATGACGGACGAACTCAAAACATATATGGCAAATTTAACGAAAGCGACCGCTGACAAAGAAAGAATTGCAACTGAATTGAACGTAGCAACGAACATTCAAATTTCAATGCTGCCTAGAAATTTTGATTTTAATCGTGATGATTTTGAAATTTATGCAACAATGCACGCGGCTAAAGAAGTCGGCGGTGATTTTTACGACTTCTATTTGTTAGATGAAAATCACTTAATGATAACGATCGCTGACGTAAGCGGTAAAGGAGTCCCTGCGGCGTTATTTATGGCTAATTCAAAAACGATCTTGAAAAATTTTGCAATGACGATGACAAATCCAGATGATTTAAGTGCAGTGATGAAATTAGCAAATGATCAACTCTGTCAAGGCAATGATGAAATGATGTTTGTAACTGTATTTATGGGACTTCTTGACTTAACGACAGGAAGATTTATTTATGTTAATGGTGGACATAATCCGCCGCTGGTTTATCATAAATCGACAGATCAATTTGAATATATGGACGTTAAACAAAATATTGTCTTAGCAATGATGGACGAAATGGATTTTGAACAACAAGAGATAAAATTAGAGTCCGGCGACATACTTTACTTGTACACTGACGGCGTAACTGAGGCAATGGACATTAACAACAATCAGTATGGCGAAGAAAGATTATCAAATTGTTTGAACAAAGTCGATAAAAATGCAGACTTGCCGACGATATTAAAAAATGTTCGTGATGATCTTTCTGATCACGTTGGTGAGGCTGATCAATCTGATGATATAACAATGCTTGCAGTGAGATTGAAATTAAAAAATTAATCGATCATAATGCAAAATAAAAAATCGCTCGTTTAAGTTTTGAATTTAAATGAACGATTTTTTTATGCCTTCAAAAATTTTTTAATTACTTTTCTTGTCAGCAATGAATGATTTTATTGCCTTATAAATTTCTCCGCACTTTTGATGAAAAATTTTCGATAAATTATTATTAACTTCAACCTTTGTTTTGGAACGATTTATAATTTTTACTACTTCGGCAATTTCATTTTTATCTTTTAAGATTTTACTCAATTCTTTTTCAAGTTCACTGACTTTATCATTTTGTTGAGGTAATTTTACTTCAGTTTTTTTGACTTCATCTTTTGCCAAATTGCTGACAATTTTCAAATCAGTTTCAAATTTTTTCCAGTAATCCGGCAAAATTGAGTAACCGTTATCATTCGACACGATATAAAAATAATTTTTTATATTTTCGTCATCATTCTTTTTATCGCGTATCAGAAAACCAAGATATGAACAAAGTTGAAAGTCCAAAGCATTTTTTTCCTTGACTGCAACTTTTTGAAATTTAATTTCGGCTTTCGATTCATTGATTCTTCTGTGCATACCAAAAGTTAAGGTATTTGCATTTTCGCTATAAAAAAATGATCACAACGTCATCTTCATTGAGACTTGAGACACCATTAAGTCCTGCTACATTTACATTTTCATAATCAACAAGGAAATAATTCACGTTTAACACCTCATTACTTTAAATTTAAAATAATTTTCTATTTACAAATATTTTTTCCTACAATATTATATTACTGAGATATTACAAAATTAGTTAAGGAATCTTTACTTCGATAAAAAATTTAATGTGCTAATATCAAAAGCCGAGAAAACAAAAAAATTTTCTGAAAAAAGGAGCGAAACATATGGGATTTGAGTTTTCAGATACCGTAGGCGGCATTTGTCAAAGTTATGATGCAAAAACTCGTACAGGTATTGTCAAAACTTTTGCTGGCGATGAAGTTAGCTTTAAATTGTCAGCTAATATCTATGCTCGTCTGATTAGAAATTTAGATGAGCCTTATTACGATTGCACAGGACAACTTGATAAATTGTTGCGTGAAGGTCAACTTATTTTTGTCTATGGAATTTATTATCCGGATGAAAGCGGTACACATTTTGAAGCAAGCTATATTGATTTTCCGGGACGCAAGCCTTCTGAAATGAGATTTGAAGAGGCTGATTGGTGGGTTAATCAAGCAAGAAGTATTGCTGATTTTTATATCAAAGCTGAATTTCCAAATGGTGAGATAGATTATCGTCAATATCGTACACGTTTAACGCTTGATGGTGTTCGTAAACCGGACTTCAGACAAGAGACTGATACAATTTCAAGAATGATTTATGGAATGGCAAGTGCTTATATGCTCACCGGTGAAGATAGATTTTTAGAAGTTGCCGAAAAAGGCACAAAATATCTTCGTGATCATATGAGATTCTACGACATTGACGAAAATGTTGTTTACTGGTATCACGGCATCGACGTTCAAGGCGATAAAGAGCATAAACTTTTCACTTCTGAATTTGATGATGATATTGAAGCAATTCCGATGTACGAACAGATTTATGCTTTAGCAGGTCCAACTCAGACTTACAGACTCAATGGTGATCCTGCGATAATGAAAGATATTCGTATGACGATCAGTCTTTTTGATAAATTCTTTATCGACAGAGAAAAAGGCGGTTATTATTCACACATTGATCCTGTAACGTTCGATCCGAAGAGTGAATCACTCGGTCGCAATGTCGGTCGTAAAAATTGGAACAGCGTCGGAGATCACGCTCCGGCTTATCTTATCAATTTGTATCTTGCGACTATGGACGATAAATATAAAGATTTCCTTGAATATACTGCTGATTGTATCGAAGAACATTTTCAGGATTATGATAATTCGCCGTTCGTTCAAGAGAAATTCCACGATGATTGGAGTCACGATCAAACTTGGGGCTGGCAGCAAAATCGCGGCGTAGTTGGTCATAATCTCAAAATCGCTTGGAATTTGATGAGAATTAACAGTGCGATCGCTAAAGATAAATATGTTAAATTCGCTGAAAAGATCGCCGGAATTATGCCGAAAGTCGGAATGGATACACGTCGCGGCGGCTGGTATGACGTTATGGAGCGTAAACTCGGTGAAAATGAAAGTTGCTACAGATTTGCTTGGCACGATCGTAAAGCCTGGTGGCAACAGGAACAAGGAATTTTAGCATATCAAATTCTTTACGGTTGCTTGAAGAAACCGGAATATCTTGATCTTGCTAGAATTTCCGCTGCGTTCTATAATGCTTACTTCCTTGATCACGATGACGGCGCAGTTTATTTCAACGTTTTGAATAATGGTATTCCATTCTTGACAGGTAATGAGCGTCTCAAGGGTTCCCATTCAATGGCTTGCTATCATTCAATCGAACTTGCATTTTTGAGTGCAGTTTATATTAATCTTCTTCATACTAAAAAGCCGCTTGATCTTTATTTCAAGCCGATGCCTAATGCTTTTGAAGGTTCTAATACTCTTCACGTTCAGCCGGATATTCTTCCGAAAGGCAGCTGCAAGATTGAATCAGTAGAGATTGACGGTAAACCTTGGACTTATTTCGACGCTGAAAACTTCACTGTCAAATTGCCTGATGTTGATCATCGTCCGAAGATCAAAGTTAGAATCGTTGCTAATTAATTAGGGCTGAGGGCTGATAGCTAAGGGCTTAGAAATTTCTCATTCACAATTAAATATTCCTCATTAAGGAGAATTTGAAATGGCAAATTATGTTACTGAAATTGGTGAAGTCAGCAAAGTTAAACTTCACGGTCACATTGACGCATCAATCGCTCCGGCATTGATGGAAGAATTGAAACCGCTTATTGCGCAGAAAGATCAAATTAAGAAATTAGTTTTCTTTGCTGACGAATTAGAATATATTGCAAGTGCCGGTATTCGTGCAGTTGTCTTTGCTAAACAAAAACTTGGTGCAAATGTTCAAGTTTATTTGATCGGTGCGAATGAAACAATTCTTGATGTCTTCAAAATGACTGGAATTGATAAATTCCTTAACATTCAAGATAGTTTCGAGGGGTGAGGTTATGTTGAAAAATTTAGCATTTCCGGCGAAACGTGAACTTTTACCGCAAATGCTGACTAAAATCAACGATGAAATAAAATCTCACGTAACTGATGACAAATTGATCAATCGTCTCAAAGTATGTGCAGAGGAAATTTTAGTTAATATTGTTGACTATGCTTACACTGATAAGGACGCTGATAATAAACTTTTCATAAGCTGCGAATATCTCAAGGATAAAAACGCTTTACGTTTTGAATTTGTTGACGAAGGCACTCCATATAATCCACTTGAACAAGCTCCTGAAGTTGATATTAACGCTGAAATTGACGAGCGTGGAATAGGCGGACTTGGAATTTTTCTCTACACTACAATTATGGATAAAACTGAATACCGCTATGAAAATGGTCAAAATCATCTTATAACCTTAAAATATTTGACGGATAGAAAGGGTGATTAAATGCGCTATAAAATTGGTATTTTGATTGAAAGCGACTTTTATGAGCCGGAAATTGAATACTATTCTACTTACTTTAAAGATGCAGGCTTTGATGTGCACTTTCTCAGCAGACTTTGGGGCAATGCTGAATTGACTTTTAAAGGTCACGAAGAGCGCAGACACTTCAAGTGCAATGAAAGTTTTGAAAATATCACTGAAAGCGATCTTAAATCTTATGCTGCGGTGATCATTCCTGCCGGTTATGTTGCAGATCGTCTTCGTTTCACTGATGACATTCATAAATTGCCGCCGGCTTGTGAATTTTTGAAAAAGTGCTTTGCTGACAAAGGTATTATAAAAGGTATTATTTGTCACGGTGCTTGGTTAATGTCACCTATTTCTCACCTAGTTAAAGGTCGCAAAATGGTTGTACATAACAATCTTCTTGGCGATGCTAAAGTTATGGGTATTGATTATGTTGATCAAGACGTAGTAATTGACGGCGATCTTGTTTCAGCTCGTACCGGCGGTGAACATATTCCATTTGCTAAGGCGATCATTGAGACGATCCAAAATGAAAAATCCGGTATCAGAAACGTTGAGACAGGATTTAAAAATCTGCAAAAAGCACTTGAGGCAAAAATTGACAGCCTTGAGAAAAAAATTGAAAATCTCGAAAAAGCTAATCATAAATCTAATTATGATCCTGCTCCAAAAAATTATACACAACCAAAAACTGGAGGTAAAAAAATGGCAAGAGTATTGATTATTGCTACAAATTATGGTTCTTGGGCTGAAGAGCTTCAAGCACCTTGGGATGCTTGTAAGAAAGCAGGCTTTGAAGTAACTTTAGCAACTCCACAAGGTAAAAAACCTCTTCCGTTCGCAATCAGTGTTGATCCTGATTTTGTTGATCCTATTCAAAATGTCAAAACAAATCCTGAATGGGTTTGCAACCGTTGCAAGGAACTTCTTGCCGGTGACGAATGGGCACATCCTAAAAAATTGAATGAAGTCAATATGAAGGACTTCGACGCAATCGCAATGACCGGCGGACCTGGTGCTAATCTTGATATGGCAAATTGCTGGGAACTCCACAAGCTCATTATGGACGCTTATAAATCTGATAAAATTATTGCAGCTCTTTGCTATACAGTTTCAACTCTCGTTTTCTGCCGTGATCCTGAAAACGATTATAAATCGATCATTTACGGAAAGAGAGTTACAGCTCATCCACGTGCTTGGGATTTCTACGGACCGGGTATGGCTATGAGTTATGATCTTTATGGAGTAACTGAAGATAACAAAGGTACTGACGTTATTACTCCTGGTTTCCCGTGGCCTGTTGAAGATTTAGTCCGTGATGCAGTTGGTCCTAATGGTGCTTGCATTGCTCGTATTAATGCAAATCGTGAAGATCCACAAGTTTATTATGATCATCCTTTCATCACCGGAACTTCTGTTGAATCTTCTATCGCTTATGGTGATTTACTCGTTAAAGTACTCAAAGAACGCGGACTTTAAAATTAATTCAGAATGTAAAATGTAGAATGCAGAATGATTTTTTTCAATTCTACATTCTGCATTCATAATTCTACATTAAATCGGAGGTATTTATTAATGGCAAGAGTATTAGTAGCTGCTACAAATTACGGCACTTGGGGTGAAGAACTTCAAGCGCAATGGGATGCTCTCAAAAGAGCCGGACACGAAGTCACTCTTATCACTCCGCAAGGCAAAAAGCCTCTTCCTTTTGCGGCTTCAGTTGATCCTACTTTCTATGATCCTATTCAAAAAGTAAATGTTAATCCTGATTGGGTTTGCAAACGTTGTAAAGAACTTGTCGACGGTGACGAATGGGCACATCCTAAGAAGTTTAGCGAAGTAAATATGGACGACTACGATGCAATTACAATGGCAGGTGGTCCCGGCGTAACGCTTGATCTTTGCAATTCTTGGGAACTTCATCAACTCATTTTGAAAGCTGTCAAACAGGATAAGATCGTCGGTGCGCTTTGCTATGCTGTTGGTGCGTTAGTCTTCTGTCGTGATCCTGAAAATGATTATAAATCTGTCATTTATGGCAAAAAAATTACTGCTCATCCAAGAGCTTGGGACTTCTATGGTCCAGGTATGGCAATGAGTTATGATCTTTACGGAGTAACTGACGACAACAAGGGTACTAACGTTGTAACGCCAGGTTTCCTTATTCCTCTTGAAGATTTAGTTCGTGGTGCAGTCGGTTCAAATGGTGCTTGCATTTCTCGTATTAATGCAAATCGTGAATCGCCGCAAGTTTATTATGATCATCCTTTTGTTACCGGTACAAGTGTTGAATCTTCTATCGCTTTTGGTGATCTTCTTGTCAAAGTCCTCAGAGATCGTGGACTTTAATTAATTAGGAATTAAAAATTCGGAATTCGGAATTTTAGGTTTGCGATCATTTAATTTCGCATTCCTAATTCCGCATTCCGCATTATTATTTAAAGGTGGAAATTAAATGGACGTTTATCAGACAATAGTTAAAGTACTTGAAGAAATAGGAGTTGATCACGTTTTCGGCGGCTCAGGTCAAGTTAATGGATCAATGCTCCTTGCACTCAATAAAACCGACAAGATCAAAACCGTTATCATTCAGAATGAACAAGCCGCATCATTTATGGCTATGGGTTATGGAATGTTCAGCAAGAAATTAGGTGTCTGCTTTGCAACCGGCGGTCCCGGAGCTTTTAATCTTTTCAGCGGTCTTGCTGTTGCTTATTCTGATTCAATTCCTATGCTTGCAATAAGCGGTTATCCTTCACGCTGGACACGCGGCAAAGGTGCACTTAACGAAAGCAGCGGACTTAGCAGAACGCCTGACTCTCAAACAATGTTTTCAGCGACGACTAAAAAATCAATCGTCCTTGAAGATGCAAAGGATACTATTCCTGTGCTTGAAGAATTGATTTACACTGCTTTTGAAGGTCGTCCGGGTCCTGTTCATCTTCATATTCCGAAAGATGTCAGCTTTACTGAAGTGCCTTATTATCGTCCGATTGATATTTCAATTCCAAAAATTATTGCGACTGCGAATCAGACGGAACAATTTTGTAAAGGTTTTGTTGAAAATTTCAAAGCTGAAAATAAACCGCTGTTAATGGTCGGTTACGGCAACATTCGATCCGAAAGCAAAGAAATTTTAGAAACACTTATCAACACGTGGAAAATTCCATTTGTCAGCACTATGGACGCTAAAGGTTATATCAGCGAAGATAATCCGTTGTCGATGGGTATTGTCGGAACAAGCGGCGATGTTGGAGCTAATGAATATTTCCACGAATCGAAAATGATCATTGCAGTCGGTAATTCTTTTGCTGAAAATGCAACTTTCACTTTCAAGCCTAATCTTATGGACGGCAAAAAACTTCTTCATATCAATATTGATCGTCACGAGATCGACAAAGTTTATACTGCTGATTATCGTCTTGTCAGTGATGCTAAACCTGCACTCGAAAATCTTGTCAGTTACCTTGAAAGTCATAATGTGCAGCCGTTGAATGAAGGATTAGCAAACGTTAATAAACATAATGCTGAAAATGTGCCGGAAATGAGTAACGGAAAACTTCATCCTGCATATCTTACTAAATTAATTTCAAAACATTTGCCGGAGAATGCTATCATTATGGGCGATGCCGGTATGCATATGCTTTGGTTAAGTGGTTATCTTAATCTCAACAAGAATCAAGTTTATCAAAATCCCGGCAGTTTCGGACCGATGGCAAGTCACGTTAATGGATCGATCGGCGTGCAATGTGCTAATCCTAATCGTCCTGTGATCTGTGGCTGCGGCGATGGCGATTATCTTATGGCAGGTTTTGAACTTCTCACTTGCGTTAAAAATCACATTCCGACGATTCATATTATTTTCAACAACAGCGAATTTAATGTAATTAAAAAATTCCTGCTTAACAACTGGGGCGAACAGGCTTTTATGGATATTAAAAATCCTGATTATGTTAAATATGCTGAGGCTTGTGGAGCAAAAGGCTGGCAAGTTAAAAATGGTGCAGAATTTGAAGCGGCATTTGCTGAGGCGTTGAAGGAACAAGCAGAAGGTCGTCCAAGCGTTATTGACGCTGTAGTTGACGGCGAAGTTTATCCTCCAATGAGTATGTCAAAGAATTAATGCAGAATGTAGAATGTAGAATTAAGAATTTTTTGAGGATCATTCTGCATTCTTAATTAGATCAGCAAAGGTTGATTAAAGGTGGAAAAATTTTTTTCTATACCAATTTCCAGAAGAGATTTTTTTAAATTGACAGGCTTAACGACTGCCGGAGTTATGTTGAATGATAATTTTCAAGATAACAAAGTTTCTGCTGCAGGTAAAATTTCAAACGAAAAAATTAAATATGCAGGAAAAAATATTCCTGTACTTTATGATGTTGATGTTTGTGTTTGCGGCGGTGGACCTAGCGGAACAGCGGCGGCAATTTCTGCGGCAAGAAACGGCGCAAAAGTTGTTTTAATTGAACGTGGAATTGCACTCGGCGGGCTTGCAGTTTTAGGCTGTGTTTATCCTTTTATGGATACTCACGCTCCTAATAGTGATACGCCTTATGTTGCAGAAATAAAAAATCGTCTCCGTAAAAAAGGAATTGATCCATTTGACGGAGTTACTCAACAAACGTGGCATAATCCGGAAGTTTTGAGTTTGATTTACGATGAAATGTGTGAAGAAAGCGGCGTAAATATTTTATATGAAACTGTTCTGATTGATGCGTTGAGTTCCAATGAAAAAATTTCTACTTGTATAATTCAAACGATCGCAGGACTTGCAGCAATTAAATCAAAAATCTTTATTGATTCGACAGGTGATGCTTATTTATCTCGAAATGTTGGAGTTCCGTTTGAACGTGGTTATGAGAAAACCGGAAATAATCAGCCGTTGAGTTTTAGATTTGAAATGGGCGGAATCGATATTGATCGGCTTTATAAATATGTTGCGATTGAATTAAAAGAAGACTGGTGCAAAAGTGATCCGCCATATTTTGAAATTGCTGAGGCAATGCACAGAAAGCAGCGTTACAAATTAGAAGATTTAATGGCTAAAGGCGTTGAAAGCGGTGAACTCTCTCAAGAAGAAGCGGAATATATGCAAGCCTATTCGATTATCGGTAAAAATGGCGTGATGTCCTGCAATTTCCCGGAAATTCCTGTGAAATTTAAATCTACTGATCCCATTGAATATAGCAAAGCTGTAACTTACGGCAGGAAAATGATGAGAAATATGGCGAATTATTTAATTAAACATTTGCCGGGCTTTGAAAATGCTTATATCAGTCGTGAAGCTGCAATGTTAGGTGCAAGAGAATCCTGGAGAATCAAAGGCAAATATTATATGGTTGAAGACGATTATCACAATCAAAGTCGTTTTACTGATGCTGTTTGTCGTACTGCTTGGTTTATTGATGCACACGGTGAAAAAATTTCAGAGAAATTGCCTAAAGGTGGATTTTATGAAATTCCTTATCGTGCACTTGTTACAGAAAAAATTTCAAATTTGATCGTGACAGGTCGCTGCATAAGTGCAAGTTTTATTTTGCAAGCGTCAATGAGGATTCAGCCGACTTGTATGAGTATTGGTGAGGCAGCAGGTATTGCGGCGGCGTGGAGTTTAAAAAATAATATTTCTGTAAATTCGATCGAATGGGATAAAATTCCGAAAAATCAACGCAGTTATGTCAGTCAGAGTAGGTGATTTTAATGAAAGTATTTAAGATTTTTTTATTAACATTAATTTTGTCTACGTTTTTATCAATTTCTTCAGTGAATGCAAAGACAATTTCACCTGATGATTCAAGCGGCTTTGTGTTACTCTCTGATGTTGTGCCGGACATTATTCAAGAAATTCGCTACTATTCAACTTACAATTTTGTCGGCGATCGGATCGATGGTTATGATGAACCTTGTGCATTGATGACTAAAGAGGCGGCTGAAGCTCTCAAAAAAGTTTCTGACGAAGTTAAGCAAAAAGGTTATCGCTTGAAAGTTTATGATGCTTACCGTCCGCAGAAAGCCGTCGATCATTTCGTTCGTTGGGCTGAACAAATTAATGATACACGAATGAAAAAATATTTTTATCCGAAAGTCGACAAGACAAAACTTTTTGATGAAGGTTATATCGATGCAAAATCTGGTCACAGTCGCGGATCGACGATCGATTTAACTCTTTTTGATATGAATACAGGTAAAGAAGTTGATATGGGCGGAACGTTTGATTATTTTGGTGAATTGTCTCATCCGGATTACAAAGGCAAGTTGACGAAAAAGCAGATCAAAAATCGTCAATTCCTGCGTGATATGATGATCAAGCACGGTTTCAAGCCGCTTGCTACTGAATGGTGGCATTTTACATTAAAAGATGAACCATATCCGGACACTTATTTTACTTTCACGAATAAAAAATTGTATAAGAGGTGAATTATATGAATGTAACTGTTGAACGTGACGACAATATTAAAATCGTGGCTCTTGATGGTCAGCTTGATGTTGCAAGTTCCGATAAAGCACGTGATGAAGTCGCTGCATTGATTGACAGCAAGCCGATGATCGTTAATCTTGAGAAGTGTACTTATGTTTCAAGTTCCGGCTTAAGAGCGTTGTTGATGATCGCCAAGACTGCTAAGGCTAAAGGCACAAAAGTTATTTATGCGGCGGCGATTGATGAAGTCATTGACGTTTTTGAGATGACAGGCTTTATCAAAATGCTGCATTGTGTTAAGACGATTGAAGATGCAGAAAAAGAATTGAAATGAATATGCAGTTTTAATGACTGCTGCAAAGTTAATCGAAGACAGCATAGATGAAAAAAAATTAATTCTAAATGCAATGAATTTATCTGATATAATTGCATCAAAGGATAAACCAAAATTAACGAATCCGCAAGTATCAGAGGAAATAAAAAATGTCAGTCGAAGTATGGACTGACACAGCAAAGTTAATGTTGATTCCGATCGAAGAGATCAAAAAACGTTTCGGCAAATTCGAGTACAAATTTTTGCAATACATATTAAACACAGGAAGAGGTGAATTATTTGTCATTAAGAATTGACTTACACCCGACTGAAACGATCAACGGATTTAAAATTCGTCCGGGATTATTTTTGACGAACGGTGCACAGATTGTTCCCGGCGGAGTAAATTTTTCTGTTTACTCAAGCGGGGCTAAATCTTGTGAGTTAGTGCTTTATCATTCGCACGACAAAGAACCGTTTGCAGTGATTCAATATCCTGAGAGTTATCGGATCGGATCAGTTTTTTCAATGATCGTTTTCGATCTGGATTATGAAAATCTTGAATATGGTTTTCGTGTTGATGGTGAATATGATTTTCGTCGCGGCTTTACTTTCGATAAAAATAAAACGCTGCTTGATCCTTATGCAAAATTAGTCAGCGGCAGAGATGTCTGGGGTCAAGAGCCGGACTGGTCGAATCAATTTCAATACAGATCAAAAGTTGTGCTTGATGACTTCGATTGGGAAGGCGATATGCCGCTTAAGACTCCTCACAATGAATTGATCATTTACGAAGCGCACGTTAGAGGTTTTACTAAAGACGAATCGTCCGGCGTTAAATTCAAAGGTACTTATGCCGGACTTCGTGAAAAGATTCCTTATTTGAAAGAGTTAGGGATCACTGCGCTGGAACTTCTGCCGATCTTTGAATTTGATGAGTTTGAAGGAGCAAGAGAGATCAACGGTGAAAAGCTGATGAATTACTGGGGCTATTCAACGGTTGCCTTCTTCGCTCCGAAAGCCGGTTATGCTGCAAGCGGCAAGTATTCAATGCAGGCTGATGAATTGAAGACGCTCATTAAAGAACTTCATCGAAATGGGATCAAAGTGATCCTCGACGTGGTTTTCAATCATACTGCTGAAGGCAATGAACACGGTCCTTATATCAGTTTTAAAGGTCTTGATAATAATCTGTATTATATCTTGACTCCGGACGGCTGGTATTACAATTTCAGCGGCTGCGGAAATACTCTTAACTGCAACAATCCGATCGTTAGAAATTTAATCCTTGACTGCTTGCGTTATTGGGTCGGAACTTATCACGTTGACGGTTTCCGTTTCGATCTTGCAGCGATTCTCGGACGCAATCAAGACGGCTCACCGATGGCTAATCCTCCGCTTTTGGAATCACTCGCCGCTGATCCGATCCTCAAAGATGCTTGTTTGATCGCTGAGGCTTGGGATGCCGGTGGACTTTATCAAGTCGGAAGTTTTCCGGCGTATGGCCGCTGGGCTGAATGGAACGGCCGCTATCGTGATGACGTTCGCAGATTCTTAAAAGGTGATGCCGGGCTTGCTAGTGCTCTCGCCGCTCGTATCACAGGATCAGAAGATATTTACAATCGCTTTTGGCGCGGCGATACTGCATCAGTCAACTTTATCACTTGTCACGACGGTTTCACTCTTTACGATCTTTATGCTTACAATGATAAACATAATGATGCTAACGGTTGGGGCGGCAGCGATGGCGGCAATGATAATCACAGCTGGAACTGCGGCTGGGAAGGCGATTATAATTTGCCTGAAGGCGTTAAGTTTGAACGTCACAAGATGATCAAAAATGCCGCTGCGATTCTGCTGACTAGTCTCGGCATTCCGATGATTCTCGCCGGTGATGAGTTCGGCAATACTCAATACGGTAATAATAATCCATACTGTCAAGATAACAAGATCAGCTGGCTTGACTGGAATGACTTAAATAAAAATCAAGACTTGTATAAATTCTTCAAAAAAATGATCGCTTTCCGTAAATCTCACCCGGTACTTATGAGGCAGTCAAAAGGCACTCCGCCGGGTTATCCTATGGTCAGCGTGCACGGTACTAACTCTTGGCAATTCGATTATTCGTCCGAAAATCGTGTTGTTGGTGTAATGTTTGCCGGTCGTACTCAAGACGATCAAGACGACTTCATTTATATCGGTATTAATGCTCACTGGGAAAGCCATTCAGTTTGGCTTCCGGCTCTGCCTTTGAATTTAACTTGGCAGGTTGAATTTAATACTGATCTCGGTGACAATGCTGTTTATGAAGAACCTGCAATTCTTGATTCTTCTGCACAATTCATTATCGGAGCCCGT
Organism: Selenomonadaceae bacterium; assembly: GCA_017476425.1. Taxonomy (GTDB): domain Bacteria; phylum Bacillota; class Negativicutes; order Selenomonadales; family Selenomonadaceae; genus Quinella. Next base: position 10,758 of record JAFUZV010000089.1, on the reverse strand, counting down.
TCAGTCATTGTTTGCACTTCAAAAATTCGTAATTAGATTATTATTCTAATTTCCAATTACTAATTATACATTACAAATTAAAGAAAGGTGATATGAATGCCAGCTATTACTGTTAAATCAATCGAATTAGCAGAAAGTCAGAAGAAAGTTTTGGCTAAAAAATACGTCGAAATTTTTTCTGAAATTACAAATGTCCCTAAAGACAGAGTTTATATTTTCTTCGACGGTCACGAACTTAATAACGTCGGTACTGCCGGAATCCGTTTTAGTGATCACCCAAGTAAGGCGTGGAGCAAATTCACTGAAGATGAGTGGAGCAAAGACCCGGAGATCGTCAAGAAGATCGAAAAGGCAGGAGAATAAATTTTGAATGCAATTTTCACTAGAACAAGCGTCAGACAATTTGAAGATCGTCCTGTTGAGTCTGAAAAAATCGATCTTCTCTTGAAAGCCGGATTCGCTGCGCCGAGTGCATTAAACGAACGTCCTTGGGAATTTTATATTATTACGAACAAAGGAACATTAGCAACGTTATCAAAGACTAGTCAATATTCAAGACCTGTTGCGAATGCTCCGGCGGCGATCGTTATCTGCTACAATACAAGCACTCTCAAGACGTTAGATTTTGTTGATATTAATTGTGCTATTGCCGCAGAAAATATTTGGCTTGAGATGGAAGAATTAGGACTTGGCGGCGTGTTTATGGCTGTCAGACCTTTTCAAGATCGAATTGATTCTGTTTCAAAAGTCCTTAACTTACCTGAAAATATTGTGCCGTTCGGTATTATGCCGTTCGGTTATCCAAAAAATAAACGTCCTGCAAAAGATCATTTCAATGCTGATCGTGTTCATTATGTGGATTGAGGTGTCAAAATGAATGCTATTGATGCGATAATGACTAGAAGATCAACGAGAAGTTACAAGCCGGACGCTGTTGAATCAGAGAAATTAGAAAAAATTATTGAAGCCGGAAGATTTGCACCTAGCGGAGGAAATAATCAAACGAATCATTTTTTAGTAGTTCAAGATAAAAATGTTCTTCAAAAACTTGCAAAGTTAGCTCAAGATGCGTTTGCAAAAATGGAAGTTGACGAAAATACTTATTCAAGTCTCAAAAGTTCCATTCTTCAATCCAAAAAAGGCAATTACGTTTTCTATTACAATGCACCGGTTCTGATCATTGTTGCGAATCAAAAAAATTATGGAAATAATATCGCAGATTGCAATGTTGCAATAGAAAATATGTTGATAGCGGCGAATGATCTTGACTTAGGCAGTTGCTACATTAATCAGTTGCATTGGCTTAACGAAGATGAAAAAATTTTATCATATTTGCAAGAGCTTGGACTCAAAGAAAATGAAAGAGTTTATGCTTCAATGGTCGTTGGTTATCCAAAATCAACAGACGGCTTGCCGAATCGTAAAGCATTAGAAAGAAAAGGAAACAAAGTAATTTATATAATGTAGAATTAAGAATGCAGAATGTAGAATGATTAGCAATTTTAATTCTTAATTCTGCATTCTACATTCTAAATTAATTTAGGAGTGATTATTATGATGATTTATCACAAAAAAGTTGAGAAGAAAGAAATTAATCCCGGTGTCGTTTGGCAGTATCTTTTTAAAGGTGGCGAACAAATTATGGGCTACCACTGGAATATGGCTGACGGCAGCAAAGTTGAAATGCACACTCACGATTCAGAACAATTAGGCTATTGCATTAAAGGCGGCTTTATCATTATTGAAGATGGTAAAGAATATGAGATCGGCGCAGGTGACGGTTATATTATTCCTGCTAATGTTCCTCATTCTTTTGTTGCAGTTGGTGATACTGAAGCGATCGACCTCTTTCATCCTCTTAGAAAAATTTTGCCTGACGGTAACCCGGCTTAATCGGAGGATCAAATATGAGATACCAGTATTTTGACAAAGAAGGCAATTCTGTCTCAATAAAAAAAATTCAATCAGATGAAGTTGCTGTTGTCTTTGATACTCAAACAGAATTGTATTGGGAAGTAAAATCTTTCGATCAAAATGACAATCGCTATTACGATAAGATGATGACTTGGGAAGAGTTCAATAAAAATTATATTGACGATCTCAACAAAATGAATTACGGCGGCTATAATGATTGGCGTGCACCTAGTAAGCACGAACTTCGCAGCTTGATCTCTTATCGTGGAATTAATCCTGCTTATGTTACTGATATGTCATTTACTTTGACTGTAGCGGATTATTGGGCCGGCGGCTCGTATGCTTTGAGAAATGAAGACTGCGGCTGGGTGATCAATTTCAATATCGGTGCTACTACTGCAAAAAATAAATCGCTTACCGCTTGTGGAATTGCTGTTAGAGGTAAAGGCTTGCCTAGTGCAAAAGATCGTTTTGTTGATAATGGTGACGGAACGATCACAGATAATTATCTTAAATTGATGTGGCAGAAGGATCAAGATGAGCGCAAAAGTTATAATCAAGTAATGGAAATGCTGCCGAATTATGAGTTAGCCGGTTATCGTGATTGGAGACTGCCGACGATGCACGAGTTAAGCAGTATTTTTGATGAGAGTTATGAAGATAATTCGTGGTACTATGAAGGATTTTTCAAGCACGATAAAGTTAAGCCGCCGATCCTTCAACATATTACTTCAAATCTTTTTGCTGATACTTTTGTTTGGGTAACTAATTTCAATTTCGGCTATGACGGTTATTACGGTGAAAAGAGTATTCCGCTTTGCTATCGTTTAGTGCGTAACCTTGACACTAGCGAAAGAATTTTTGTTATGCCGAGCAGTGGACAGAAAGAAATTTACAGTGCAACAGGTGAAGTTATCAATTTTGATCCTGAACGTGCATCGGTTTCATTCGGTGAGCTTGAAGATTATATTATTGATCTGAAAACCGGCATACATTACGAAAAATCCGGTGCGAAGAGTTATACACTTGACGAGGCAAAGGAACATATTAATCAGCTTAACGCATCATTTTACGGCGGAACGAATAATTGGAGACTGCCGACGGTTGACGAATTGAGAATGATCGCTGACTTCAGCAAGAAAAATCCGGCGGTGTTTGATAAATTTGCTCCTTATGTTAAGAATGATTTTTACTGGACAGGTGAAGAATATTCAACGCCGAATGGTGAGCGCAACTGGACGATCTATTTTGGTTATGGCTGTGCAGTTCCGATTGAAAGAGTGCATCGTTGCGGTTGCATTGCGATCACCGGCGGCTATGAAAATCTTGCTGATAAGAGTATGAAACGCTATGAGATCAAAGATGGAGTTGTCATTGATAAATATACTAAATTGATGTGGTTACAAGCTGAACTGCCGGAAATGACTTACTCTGAATTTGAAAAGTATCTTGCAGAAAATGAACTTGCAGGCTATAATGACTGGCGTATTCCTGATATGAAAGAGTTGTCGACGCTGGTTAATCGTGAGGCAAAGAATAATGAGTGGTTTAACACGGAACTTTTCCCGAATATTTATGATCGAGGCAGAAACCATTTAATGGCGAGTGAAACATTTAATGGAATGTTTAACTGGGGAACGAATATGAATTTTGCTTATGATGGTTATTATGCTAATCGACTTGTCGGAGTTTATCGACTTAAGCCCGTGAGAAGGATTTAATTCAGAATGCAGAATGCAGAATGAAGAATGATCGTTATCTAATTCTGCATTCTTTTTTTTTGCAAAGGAGAAAATTTATGACGAATGAACAAAAATATATAAAGAATCTTTACAAAGGTTATATGATTCCGCCGGATAAAATTCCGCTGATCGTCAGCAATACAGCTTTAGCAGGATATTTTTTTGGTGAAGAAGGTCTTGCAGTCGTTTCATTTTTAATGCCGGTGTTCTTTCTATTTGAAACGATCGGCTTTTGGATCAATTATGGCGCATTTGCAAAAAGTATTGAGGCAGTCAGCAATAATGAAACGGAGCTTGCAAGATCATTTTCATCAATCGCTTTGATCTTGTCAGTGATCAGCGGCGTGATCATTTCGATCGCCGTGATCTCATCATTTGATTCATTGATTGAATTTTTAGAGATACCGATCGCACTTCGACAAATGGCAAATGACTACGGAATAATGATGGCGATCTGCGGAATGATTTTAGTAATTGCGTCTTATTGCTGGCAGTTCGTTAAAATGATCGGCTTGCAGGCAATGATCAGAAAAATTTATATCTTCATTATGATTGTTGATGCTTTAATTGCGATCGCCTGCATAAAAATATTTAATCTCGGAATCGTCTCACTTGCGTTCGGAATGATCGGCGCATTATTATTCGTGATATTAATGAGCGGCTTATGGTTCTCGAAAACTTTCAAGAAGAATTTGTTCGGTGAAATAAAAAATCCTGTGAAGTCGATCATTGAGATCATCATCGCAGGAAGTTCAGCGTCACTCGGCAAATTTTACAGTCTGTTTATAGTCTTCTTCTTCAATATTTTGATTCTTAAAACGATCGGTGTTAGTGGTGTAGCTGCTTTCGCTACAATTCAAATCGCTGTTAGAATTTGCCGTTTGCACTCTCAAGTTACTTGGCAGCCGATCTTGCCGATCTTAACAATGGAATTTGCTGATCGAAATGCTCCGTCAATTTCATTGCTGTTTAAACATTCACTCAAGCAGGCAATTATAATGGCGGCACTTCCAGCGATCGTTATATACTTCGGCGTAAGTCTAGGTTATTTTGTTGATCCTTCTGATCAATTCGCCGTTGAATCATTCAAAGCATATTCACTTTCAGTTATCTTTGCAGCGATCAACTCAACATTCATAATCTGGTATTCCGTTATCAATCATAAAATATTGTCAAACGTCTTTGAAGTCCTGCGATCGCTTGTGCTGATTCTTGTATTCATTGCACTCGCCGAGCCGTCAGCTATGTTTTATTCATTCCTCTTTGCTGAATCGATCGTCTTGATTTTAATACTTATTAGTTGGTTAATGATCAAAAAGCCCGTTGAAGAATCGATCTTTTTCGTTGTCGATCGTCAAGCCGGTTTGACTGAAGACGATCGAAATAAGATCAACGATCAAAAACTTATTGACTTCATTAGTGAATGGATAAAAATCGTGAGACAATTCAGCGACACCGGCAAGAATGATTTTATGTCGATTCATCTTTCAAACAACGCTTTAACGATCAGAAGTACAGGCAAGTTGTTTGATTATAGTGAAAATGATCAAGCTAAGGCGCTCATAAAACATTTCGGCTTCACGAATTGCAAATGCACTTACACGCTTGGATTAAATAATTTGTATTTGAAATTGTCATAAATCCGTTACTCTGCATGATAATAAACCTTACAATTTAACTTGACTTTTTATAACTATCTTCAAAAAAACTTTTCAATTATATTTTTAATTATAATTGCGTTTAATTCAAAGATCAATATTAATTTCATTTTAAAAATTAACGACAATAAAAAAATCTTCCAAAGCATTTTGCAATGGAAGATATTTTTGTTTAGATTTAAATTTAATTAACGGACGATTTATCAAACATCATTGAATTTCTATAAGCCGTTATAACGTCCATAACCTGCTGATTAGGAATATCAATAGAAATTTTATTTTTACGCTTGTGCTTGCCATCTTGATCAATTTCAGCCTCTTCAAATAAATCTTCAGCTAATTCTTTGAACTCGTCAGACTTCGCAAAAGTTATCCATTCATCTTCAATAGCACGAACAACCATAATAAATTTTTCCATAATTCCACTTACGGGATCATTTTTAGAATTGCCATTTGAAAGTGGACTTGAAGGCTGTGAAAAATTTGTTTGATCAGATTTTTGATCGTTAGGCTTGTTGATCATTTCGTTAGTTTCAGCCGCCGCAGTTTCAATAGCGTTTTCAGCGTTGATTTCATTCGTCGCGGCGATCTCTGAATTAATATCTTTGAGTTTTGAGGCTTCAATATCAACAGAAGAATCAAAATTATTTTCAGTTGCCTTTGCTGTGATCTGTTCATTGATCCTTGCTAATGCTGCGTCATCACCATTTTCAAAGGCTTGAATAGCTTCAGCGTTCGGACCGCCGATCTCTTGAGATGCTTCATAACCGGCAGCATTACCATTAATATTGCCGCCGCCAGATATACCGGCTGCACTTTTTGCCGCTGAAAGTTCCGCTAATGCTTCAGACGAGGCTTTAACGAGTGCTCTTGTTACTGCTTGGCGTGCCTCTTGTTTAGTCTTAGCCTTACGAAGTGCCGCTTTCAATTCTTCACGAGATTCTTCAGCCTTTTTTGCTTTCTTGTAAAGATCAGGATCATTCTTTTTAAGATAGCCGAGTTCTTCATTTGAAATTTTTTTGCCGTTCAATAATTTTCTTCTGATTGATGAAACTCTTTGCTTAACGTATTCGCTGTCTTCAGTCTGATTAGCTTGAATCATTTTTTCAGCAAGCGATTTATTATTTGCTCTTTTCAATTCTAATTGCAAGTTGCCGGAAGAATTTACAATGCTTTGTCCGGTCTGCTTTTTAAAGTTTGCTGCGAACTTTAAATTTTTTTGTTGTACGTATGACGAAACCGTGCCAATCGTTGAAAAATCCATTTTCTTCACCTTCCTTGAGTTTAATCCTTGAAAAACATTTGACAAACAAATTCTGAGAAAAATTTTGCGGTTTTTTCGCTCATATCCTTATAAACGTGTGAATAAATTTTCAATGTTACGTCCGGCGACTTATGTCCTAAGTTTTGACTGATCACCGTTATCGGTACACCTTTATGTATTAAAAATGTTGCGTGTGAATGTCTTAAATCGTGAATACGAATTTTTTTTACGCCAGCTATTAAAGTATATTTTCTTAACGCATTTATTAACGCTGATTCTGTGAAATTGAATAGCGGACTTGAAATTTCATCAAGGCTTTTTATATATTCATTAGTCAACTTCATAATTTCCGACGGCATATCAATTTTTCTTATGCTTTGTATATTCTTCGGAGTTGTGATTTTTCGATTATTATGTGCCATACTCTTAGTTATATTTATAATATTATTTTCAAAATCGAAGTCATTAACATCAAGAGCCAGCAATTCACCAATTCTCATTCCGCTTATAAATAGTAGCTGAAAACACAAATTATATTTCGGTTTATCAACGACGCTAATAAATTTTTTAAATTCTTCGGCTGTCCAAAAATCAACTTTACTGTCAAGACTGCCGATAGCATTTGTTAATTTCAAAGGATTTTGTTTTAAGCCATAATATTTGACTGCATAATTTAAAAGTGCTGAACATTGAGCGTGAATTTTGCGTGTCATACTCGGCTTTAAATTCAACTTCAAAATTTCATTCTGCCACCGTCTCATAATTGTTGTAGTTAAATCTTGTATCCTCAAATTTTTTAAATAAGGCAAAATATGGACATTCATTACAGAAGTTATTCCTTTGTAAGTGCTTAACTTTGTATGAATTTTTCTATCTTCAAGATAACTTTCAACAAGTTTTGCGATCGTTACCTCAACATTATCAGCAGAAGTTTCTTTAAAATCGTGTTCATAATTTAAAGCGTCCTTCTTCGTTTTAAAACCGCGTTTAGTTGTAAATCTACTTTTGCCTTGCCAATCTTTATATCTGAATACAACAAACCAAGTCTTATGCTTCTCATCACGATAAGCCGCCATAATTTTACCTCTAAAAAAATTTTTTAGCTTTCATATCATATTTATCATACTAAATTAAAAATTTTTGTCAATAGGATCATTGCAAGTTATCAAAATTATTTTTTTGCTAATTTCATTCAAAGACATTATAATAATTCAAACTCAAAAAATTTTTAGAAGGTGTTTTGAATGGAATTATGGTTTTCAGAAATGCACACGCCAAGCGTTAAATTTTCAATCAAAGTTGATAAACAGCTTTTTAGTGAACAAAGTGAATTTCAACGCGTCGATATTTTTGAGTCGCAAGAGTTCGGCAGATTTTTAATTTTAGATGGCTGTATGATGTTGACTGAAAAAGACGAATTTATTTATCATGAAATGATCTCTCACGTTCCAATGTGCGTTAATCCTAATATCAAAAAAGTTTTGCTGATCGGCGGCGGTGACGGTGGAACGGCTCGTGAACTTTTGAAATATGAAACGATCGAAACGATCGATCTTGTTGAGATTGACGAAGTTGTTATTAACGCTTGCAAAAAATTTATTCCTCAGACTTCTGCTTGTCTTGATAATCCAAAAGTCAAAATTTATATTGAAGACGGCTTGAAATTCATTCGTCATTGTGCTGACGCTTATGATCTGATCATTGTTGATTCAACTGATCCTTTTGGTCCCGGCGAAGGACTTTTCACTAAAGAATTTTATGGAAATTGTTTTAACGCTCTTCACGAAGATGGAATTATGGTCAATCAACACGAAAATCCATTTTATCGTAAAGATTCGATCGCTATGCAGCGTGCTCATAAAAGAATTGTTTCATCATTTCCGATCAGCCGTTGTTATCAGTTGCACATTCCAACTTATCCTTCTGGGCATTGGCTTTTTGGTTTTGCGTCAAAAAAATTTCATCCTATTCACGGTGTCGACTTCAATCAATGGAAATCGCTCGGAATTAGGACGAAATATTATAATGTTCATCTTCATCGCGGAGCTTTTGCTCTTCCTAATTATGTTGAAAATCTCTTGCGTGAAGTTGAATAAATCAGTTTAAAAATTTTTCATCAGATTAGCCATTTCAATAGCAGACATTGCAGCATCAGAACCTTTATTGCCGGCTTTAGTTCCGGAACGTTCGATCGCCTGCTCAATATTTTCAGTAGTAACAACGCCGAAGATCGTCGGGACTTCTGTCGACATACTAACTTGTGCAACGCCTTTTGAAACTTCGTTGCAAACGTAATCATAATGACTTGTTGATCCTCTGATCACTGCACCGAGACAAATAACAGCGTCATATTTCTTTGAAGACGCTAATTTTTTTGCAATAAGTGGAATTTCAAACGCTCCGGGAACCCAAAAGACATCAATATTTTCTTCTGCTGTTTCGTGACGTTTAAGGCTGTCAAGTGCTCCGCTTAAAAGTTTGCTTGTGATAAATTCGTTGAAACGTGAGACGACGATCGCAAATTTCAAATCGCGTCCGCTAAGTTTTCCTTCGTAGATCATTTTTTCACCTTCAATAAAAATTTTTGATCACAAATATAATATCTCATTTATAAACTAAGTCAACAAATTTTTTATCAATAAATGCTCTTGCAAAAAAATTTTTTCATTACAGATCAAATTAATTTACAACTCAAAAATTTTGTGATATTATCAGAAAGAATTAAAAACTTTTTTGATCGTGAAGAAATTAATAAACTATTTTATAAAAATGTTTTTCGATAGAGGAGGATTTTTGTATGCTGAATAGTATTGCAGTAATGACCAGCGGCGGCGATAGTCCTGGAATGAATGCGGCAGTCAGAGCGGTAACTCGTACGGCACTTCACGCAGGTGTTAAAGTTTGGGGTATTCGCGGCGGCTATCACGGAATGCTTGACGAAGATATGTTTGAAATGACTTCAAAAGATGTCAGCGACATTATTCAACGCGGCGGCACATTTTTAGGTACTGCTCGTTGTAAGAGATTTGCAACGCCTGAAGGTCGTATGCTCGGCTATAAAAATTTGAATGATCGCGGCATTCAAGGTCTTGTTGTTGTCGGCGGTGATGGATCACTTCGTGGTGCATCGATTTTCAGTAAAGAAACCGGCATTCCGATCGTTGGCTTACCCGGAACTATTGATAATGACGTTTGGGGCAGTGAATACACTATCGGTAGTGACACTGCGGCAAATACGATCATTGACGCAATTAATAAACTTCGTGATACTGCATCGGCTCATCGTCGTATAATTGTCCTTGAGGTTATGGGTCGCAACTCCGGTTATCTTGCAATGGTTGCAGGTATTTCCGGCGGTTCAGAATATATTCTTGTTCCTGAAGAAGAATATGATCTTGATGAAATTTGCGAAGATATGAAAGAATCCTATGCAAAAGGCAAGAGATATATTTTAATGGTTGTTGCTGAAGGTGCAGGCAAAGGCAATGAGATTGGAAAGATCGTCGCTGAAAAAACCGGTCTTGATACTCGTGTTTCAAAACTTGGTCACATTCAACGCGGCGGCTCACCGACTGTTATCGATCGTGTTAATGCCAGCCGTCTTGGTGAAAATGCTGCTCTGGCGATCATCTCCGGACTTTCTGATATTGTTTTTGGTTTTGATCGCGGTCACGTCGTTTCGATCAACCTTCACGACGCAGTAAACAACAAAAAGAAACTTAATCCTGAGTTTATGCGTCTTGCTAAAGTACTTGCTTAATTTAGATAGCGTATTGTGTTTAATATAGATTTTTCAGAGGCTGTTGCAAATTGTAGCAGTCTTTATTTTTAATGTGTAATGACTAATTGGTAATGGGTAATGGGTAATGAAATTATAATTATTAATTGCCCATTACCAATTACCAATTACCCATTAATTTAGAGGTGAAAATTATGAGTAGTACTACTTGGCTTGTGTCTCAAGGTAGAAATTATGAAATTGAACGAAATGGAAAATATATCTGGGCTCCGAAATGTGCCGAAGATGGTACAGAAAAATTTTTTTGGACAAATTTAACTAAATTAATGCCCGGCGATATTATTATTCACTATTCTTTAGGTTTACGGGCCGTTAGTCAAGTTTTAGAAAAATGCACTGAATCACTTGATCCAAATGCTCCCGATCAATCTGAAATTTTAG
>JAFUZV010000088.1 GCA_017476425.1 Selenomonadaceae bacterium | reverse complement strand
TTTAAGTCTGTCTGTCCAATGTATAAACTGTCATTGCTTGGTTCTCGCTCGGTTTATAACAATTAGCGGTGGCAGTTCCAGTTCTCGTCATCTTTTTCAATGACTGCAGCGACTTCTTCTGAACTACTATTTGAAGCACCGACCTTATTTATCATAAGGCTTTTAAATTTATCACCCTCTTTCGATTTTTATAAGTTTTACCTAACTGTTCGTTAGTTTCCAATCTAATGAAGAATTTAGAATGCAGAATTAAGAATTGAATTTAAAACAGATTCTACATTCTATATTTTGCATTCTCAATTACTGCTAATTTCTTCAATTAGTCATAAATTCCTTTAAAAAAATTATTTATTTTCGTCAAGAAGTTCAAGCAGTTCATCATAATCTTTTTTCAGTTGAAAAAGTTCTTCAGCGATCTTTAATGCTGCAAGTACTGCAACTCGACTGCCGGCAAAACTTCTCGTATTTTTTTGAATTTCCTTCATTGTCTCATCAACTTTTTTGACGCTTTTATTGAGACTGTCTCTATCATCTGTTCTTAATCGATAAACTTCACCTAAAATTTCTACTTCGATTCGTTCCGATCCATCATTCAAGATCTATCACCGCCTCAGCTGCGAAGTTCGGCGTTGAATTGCTTCTCAACCGCAGCGAGTATTTTTTTAAATGCTTCATCTGCTTCTTCGTCAGTTAAAGTGCGATCATTTGATTGAAATTTTATGTTGAAGGCTAAACTTTTCTTATCGTCAGCGATTCTTTCACCTGTGTAAACGTCAAACAGAGTAACATTTTTGAAATAACCGCCGCCATTTTTAGAAATAATTTTTTGAACGTCGCCTGCAGAAATATTTTTGTCGACGAGAATTGCAAGATCACGAGTAATAGCAGGATATTTCGGCAATGATTCATATTTGAAATTTTTAGCAGTATACTTTAATAATGTTGCAACGTCCGCTTCAAAGATATAAATTTTCTTGTTGACATTGAATGCGCTTGCAACTGCCGGATGAACTTCACCGACGATCGCTAAAATTTCCTTACCTTTTTTGAAGATCGCAGTTTTGCCCGGATGCATTGCAAAATGTTCACCGGCTTCAACGCTGTAATTTTCGATCGCAAGTCGATCAAAAAGTTTTTCAACAATGCCTTTCATATCATAAAAATCAACTTCAACTGAATTTTGATTCCAGCCTTTAGGTTCACGTCGTCCCATTATCACGCCTGCAAGTTTCAAAATTTCAATCGGCTGTTCAGTGATCGGCAATGCTTTTGGAATGAATACCGGCGCAACTTCAAAAAGTCTTACGTCTTCATTTTTACGGCTGTAATTTCTTGCAAGATTTTCCATTACACCTGCAAGTAATGTTGTTCTCAACAATGGATAATCATCTGTCAAAGGATTCATTATCGGTACAGCTTTTCTTAATTCACTGTCAACAGGCACATTCAATTTGTCATACATTGCAGGATTCGTAAAGCTGAATGAAAGTTCTTCAGTCATTCCAAGAGTCACAAGCATTGATTTGATCTTATCAACAAAATTTTGCATATCGCTTTGATGACCTTGTTGAGTTTCACCGAATGGTAACGTTGACGGAATTTTATCATAACCATAAATCCTTGCGATCTCTTCTGAAATATCTTCCATCATTGTTACATCATTTCGCCACGAAGGCACTTTGACTTTGACGACAGAAAGATTTTTTGAAACGATCTCAAAGCCGAGTTTTTGAAGAATGTCGATCATACCTTCAACATTAATATTCGTTCCGAGTCGCTGATTAATTTGATCCGCTGTAAACTCAACAACAATTTCAGATTTAGGATTAGGATAAACGTCAACAACACCTTTGCAGACAGTACAAGCATTCATTTCTTGTAAAAGTTGCGCCGCACGATCTAAAGCTCTGATCGTTTTAGTCTCATCAACTCCACGTTCAAATCTGCCGGACGCTTCAGAATGCAAGCCGATTGATCTTGAAGTTCGACGAATCGACGCACCATTAAAACTTGCCGCCTCAAGTACAACCGTTTTAGTCTTCTCTGTAATTTCTGTCTCGAATCCGCCCATAACACCTGCAAGTCCGGCGGCTTTTTCGGAATCAGCTATAACTAATTCGCCACCTTTAGCAAGTCTGTTTGAATCGTCCAAAGTGTGAAGTTGTTCACCTTCAACCGCTCGACGTGCATTTAAAATTTTGCCTTCAATTTCATCATAATCATAAGCGTGCATCGGCTGACCTAATTCAACCATTACAAAATTAGTTACGTCGACAACATTATTGATCGCTCTTATTCCTGCACCTTGCAGTCTCTGCTTTAACCATTCCGGCGATTCACCAAGTTTAACATTTTTCAAAACTCTTGAAGAAAATCTGCTGCAAAGATCAGTTGCATCGATCTTAATTTTGATCAAATCTTTTGCATTTTCGCTGTCATCTTCTTTGACTTCGATTTTAGGAAATTTCGCTTTCTGATCTGTAAGTACTGCCGCTTCTCTTACAATTCCAAAGACGCTAAAACAGTCTCCACGATTAGCAGTCAACTCAAATTCTAAAATTACATCGTCAAGTCCAAGAACGTCTTTAGCAGGAACGCCGATCGGTGTATCGTCCGGCAAAATATAAATTCCGGTTTTCTGATCTTCCGGCAAATTTTCAAGATCAAGTTTTAATTCTTGTGCACTGCAAAGCATTCCATTTGAGGCTACGCCGCGCAATTTGCCTTTAGAAATTTTTTGACCGTTCGGCAAATGTGCACCGACTAATGCAACCGGTACGATTTGACCTTGCTTGACGTTCGGCGCACCTGTGACGATCTGCAAAAGTTCATTACTTCCAACATTCATTTGACATACAAGTAAATGATCGCTGTCCGGGTGTTTATCTAATTTCTCAATTTTACCTGTTACAACTTTTTCAAGCCCTTGATCAGCGTGAATGACATTCTCAACCGGCACACCTGCCATTGTCAACTTTTCCGCCAATTCTTCCGGCGAAATTTTTATATCAAGATAATCTTTCAACCATTTTGTAGATACTTGCAAAATTTTTTCACTCCTCAATAATTTCTTCGTCATCTTCTTCATCAATGACGAATTTGAAAACTAATTTTAAATCAACAATCAAATCTTCAAAGATCGAAACGTCGATCTTGTCACCTGCACCACTGCCATCAAAATTATATTTGCCGCTGTCTAAAAAATTTCCATTAACAAGGTGATAAACTTGAATCGATTTTTTGTCCGGATCAACAATCCAATATTCCCTAACGCCGTATTCTTCATACTTCTCTTTTTTCTCACCTGTATCAATTTTTTCTGAAGATTTACTTATAACTTCAACTGCAAGATCAGGAGCATTATAAAGTCTTTTGCCGTTACGAAGTCTCTTTCGATCACAAATTACTGAAACATCAGGCTTGCAATGATATTTCGTCGAAAAGTAAACGTCAAAATTATCACCTAGAACTGTAGCATTAATTTTTTTCTCAAGAATGTAATTTGTAAAAATTGTACAAATCATAGTGACCAACGAACAATGATTATATTTCGGTGAAGGTGACATAATAACTTTTTTACCTCCAAGTATTTCATAAGGCGGTTCACCATATTGCACGCCGTCAAGCAATTCATATGGAACATAAGGATCATTTGCATCTTCAAGATCGTAAGGATGCGCAGATTTACTCATTGTTGATCACCTCGCTTAAGAAAAATTATTTTAATTCCACCACTTAAATACTTTTCGCACGTCAACTAACAAATTTTCAAAGATCGTAACAGGAATTTCATAAGTAACTTCTGCTCGTTCCTCTTCTTCAAGTCTTTCATACTCTTCTTCTGAAAAAATTTGATAAACGTTATCGAGTTGAAATTTTCCGTCGATCAAATGATAAACTTCAATACTTTTTGCCCAAGGATTAATAATCCAATATTCTTTAACGCCGTTTCGCTCATAAATATCTTTTTTTATTCCAACGTCTTTTTTCATTGTGGAACGTGAAAGCACTTCAGCAACTAAATCAGGTACTCCGTGAATTGCTTTATCTTCATTGATAACATTGAGATTATTAAAAACGCTAAAATCCGGAATGAACGCATTTTTTTCGTCTGGAAGATAAACATCACATTCAACAAAAGCAGCAGCTTTCACATTATTTTTTTCAATATAATCATAAAAGATACAGAATAACTTATTAGAAATCGTAATATGATTAGGAAATGGTCTTGCAGCCGACATAAAAAATTTCTCTCCTTCAATGATCTCAAAAGGTGGTTTCTCAAAAAGTTGCTGACCGTTTATCATTTCACTCATTATTGATCACCTCGCTTAAGAAAAATTATTTTAATTCCACCACTTAAATACTTTTCGCACGTCAACTAACAAATTTTCAAAGATCGTTACAGGAATTTCATAAGTAACTTCTGCTCGTTCCTCTTCTTCAAGTCTTTCATACTCTTCTTCTGAAAAAATTTGATAAACGTTATCAAGTTGAAATTTTCCGTCGATCAAATGATAAACTTCAATACTTTTCGCCCAAGGATTAATAATCCAATATTCTTTAACGCCGTTTCGCTCATAAATATCTTTTTTTATTCCAACGTCTTTTTTCATTGTGGAACGTGAAAGCACTTCAACAACTAAATCAGGTACTCCGTGAATTGCCTTTTCACTCTCAATAATATTCATATCACGAATTACACAAAAATCCGGGATAAAATTATTATTACCGTCAGGAAGATAAACATCACATTCAACGAAAGCAGCAGCATTAATATTATTTTTTTCAATATAATTTTCAAAAATACTGAAAAGCCTATTAGAAATTGTTATGTGATTCAAAAATGGTCTTGCAGCCGACATAAAAAATTTCTCTCCTTCAATGATCTCAAAAGGTGGTTTCTCAAAAAGTTGTTGACTGTTTATCATTTCACTCATTATTGATCACCTCACTTAACTTATTTTAGAAAATTTATTTGAATTGCTGCAAAAATCTTACGTCATTATCATAGAACAAACGTAGATCATCAACACCATAAGTCAACATTGCAATTCTTTCAACACCTAAACCGAACGCAAAACCACTAACAATTTTCGGATCGTAGCCGCTCATTTTCAAAACGTCCGGGTGAACCATTCCGGCACCAAGAATTTCAAGCCAGCCGCTTCCGTGACAAACTTTGCAATTTTCGTCGTGACAGTGACACATCATACAACTAACATCAACTTCTGTGCTAGGCTCCGTGAATGGAAAGAAACTCGGTCTTAATCTTGCTTTTGCATTTTTACCAAAAATTTCTTTCAAAAGGTGTTCCAGCGTACCTTTGAGATCGGAAAATCTAATTCCTTTATCGATAACAAGTCCTTCAACTTGAGTAAACATTGGCGAATGTGATGCATCATAATCATCACGGCGATAAACTCTTCCGGGAGCGATCATTCTAATCGGTGAATTTGATTCGTGACTTTCCATAGTCCTTGCTTGTACCGGTGAAGTCTGCGTACGAACTAAAATATCTTCAGTGATATAGAATGAGTCTTGCATATCTCTTGCCGGGTGATCTTTCGGCAAATTCAAAGCCTCAAAATTATAATAATCCGTCTCAACTTCCGGACCTTCTTCGATCGTATAGCCCATATCTAGAAAAATTTCTTTAATTCGATTTAATGTCAACGTCAACGGGTGAAGATTTCCTGTAACGACTTGACGACCGGGTAATGTAACATCGATCTTTTCACTTGCTAATTTATTTGAAAGTTCTTTTGCTTTGAGTTCGTCATTTTTTGACGCGATCAAAGCCTCAAGCTCAGCACGAGCTTCATTAACAATTTTTCCGATCTTTGGGCGATCTTCTGCACTTAATTGACTCATTCCACGAAGTAAAGATGTCAATTCGCCTTTCTTGCCCAAAATTTTCACTCTGATATTATCAAGTTCCTTGAGATCAGCAGTAACATTTTTAATTGCGTCTCTTGCTCTCTGTCGAAGTTCCAAAATTTTTTGTTCCAAATTCTATTCACCTCTAAAAATAATTTCAATAACAATCAAATGAAAACATTTTCTCAAATGATCTAACATAATAGCATAACGCTAAAATTATTACAAATTTTTTTCTCAATGTACGGTAAATAAAAATAAAGTTTGTTTGTGTTGCAGAAAATATTTTTGACTGCTAAAATTTCTGCGATCAAAATTTTTTTGAGAAGGTGAAATTATGACATTTGATGAGATTTTAAAAAAATATCGTTCCGACGCTGAAAATAAATTTGCACTCGGAATGAATTTTGAATTGCTTATGAAAAATTTTCTACAAGTTTATCCTATGTATCGTGGAAAATTTTCAAAAATTTTTTTGTGGAATGAATTTCCTTATCGTGATCAAATTTCCAACAAAGATATTGGTATTGATCTTGTTGCAGAGACTTTTGATGGTGAATTTTGGGCGATTCAATGCAAATTTTTCACTGAAGATGCCGAAATTGATAAGCCGTCCGTTGATTCTTTCATTACAACCAGCGGAATGAGTTTTAAAGTTGATGGCGTTGATAAAAATTTTTCGTTGAGATTATGGATTGATACGACGATCAAAGGTTTTGGCAGAAATGCAAAAGCGGCGATTAAAAATCAAAATCCGCCTGTAATTAGAATTGGCTTGAATGATTTACAAAATGCTGACGTTGACTGGAAAGAAATTTACGAATCAACAAAAATAAATGAATCTGTAAAAATTCGTGAGTTAAGAGATTTTCAAAAAGAAGCCGTTGAAAAAGTCCACAAACATTTAAAAAAAAATGAGCGTGGACGTTTAATTATGGCTTGTGGCAGCGGCAAAACGTTTACATCATTGAAAATTGCTGAAAATGAAGCCGGTGATCACGGAATTATTTTATTTTTAGTTCCTTCGATCGCTTTGCTTGCACAAACTTTTTCTGAATGGAATACTTATTCTAAAAAGCCGATCGATGCAATTTGTGTTTGTTCTGATGAAACTGTCAAAACTCAATTCAAACGCAGTAGAAATGCTGAATTTGATGAAATTATTGACGTTGAAATTCCGATTGACTTATCAAAAAGCGTTGAGGAAGTTTTTAAAAAAATTTCTGCGGCTATCAATCGCAAAAATGATCATTACGGCTTGAAAGTTGTATTTTCGACTTATCAATCACTCGGAGTTATTGCCGAAGTCCAAAAAAATCTTAAATTTGAATTTGATTTGATAATTTGCGATGAGGCACATAGGACTGCAGGATTTATCAAAAATGCTAAATCTGAAGATTTTGATCCGCTTTTTACTCGTATTCACGACGGAAATTTTATCAAGGCAAAACATAGACTTTATATGACTGCAACGCCTCGACTTTTCAAAATTGAAGATGATTCTAAAAAATCAACGAATAAAATTAATGATGACATTACAATTTGGTCAATGGACGACGAAAATATTTTTGGTGAAGAAATTTATAAATTTACCTTTGCGCAGGCAATTCAAAAAGGCGTTTTGTCTGATTATAAAATTATGCTTTTCACAATTAGCGATCAAGAAATATCTGAAGAACTTCAAAAGGCTATCAAAGATAAAAATCAAGAAATTAACATTGACGACACAGCAAAATTGATCGGTTGCCTTCGTGCTTTGTCAAAATTAGTCTCAAAAGAATCAGAATATATGATTTTGGATGATCCTAATCCTATGAAAACCGCTGTTGCATTCTGTCAACGTATTGAAGACTCAAAATATCTAAAATTTTTATTTGAAAAATATGCAAATGATTGTGTAAATTCATTTGACGACGACGAAAGAAATTTAGCAGTAAATGTTAAAATTGATCATATTGACGGAAAAATGAATGCAGGTCAACGCCGTGAAAAACTTTATTGGCTGAAAAATGTTTCAAAAGACGAAAATTCTCACGAATGCCGTATTTTAACAAATGCTCGTTGTCTCTCAGAAGGCATTGACGTTCCGACGCTTGACGCTGTTATTTTTATGTCTGCAAAAAAATCAATTATTGATATTGTTCAGGCTGTTGGTCGAGTTATGCGTCGTGCTGAAGGCAAAAAATACGGATATATAATTATTCCGATTGTAATTCCTACAAATTTATCACCTGATGATGCACTTTCTCAAAATAAGAAGTACGAAGTAATTTGGGAAATAATTAACGCTTTGCGATCTCACGATGAAAGACTTGACTGGTTAATTAATAAAATTCGTTTAAATCATTCAATGGAACCTGTAATGATCATTGAACACGGTAGAAAAAATAAAATTGACGAAAAATCTCAACAAATTACTTTGAATTTTGAGGCTTTAAAGAATGCAATTTTAGTTAAAATCGTCGATAAACTTGCAAACAGTAAATATTGGCAGACTTGGGGAAATGACGTTGCTAAAATTGCCGAACGTCACAAAAAAAGAATTTCTGAACTTATTTCTATTGAAGGTGATCACAAAACTGCTTTTTATGAATTTGTTAATAGTTTACGCAAAAATTTAAATCCTTCAATCAATGAATCTGATGCAATAGATATGTTATCTCAACATTTGATAACTCGTCCGGTTTTTGAGGCACTTTTTGAAAATTATTCATTTATGGACAAAAACGCCGTTTCAAAATCTATGGACAAAATTATTAAACTTCTTGATGAAGACGGAATGCAGAAGGAACTTAAAAAACTTGAAGGATTTTATAATTCTGTTCGTGGACGCTGCAGTAATATTCAAAATTCTGACGATCGACAGCGAATTATCATTGATTTGTATGACAAATTTTTTAAAATTGCCTTGCCTAAAACCGTTGAAAAGCTCGGAATTGTCTACACACCTTTTGAAGTTGTCGATTTTATTCTAAATTCCGTTAATGACGTACTCAAGCAAGAATTTAACAGTTCACTTTCAACGATCGGCGTTAAAATTCTTGATCCATTCAGTGGAACCGGCACATTTTTAGCAAGATTGATAGAAACCGGCTTAATTGATAAAAATTTGACGGCAAAATATCAAAATGATCTCTATGCTAATGAAATTGTGCTGCTTGCATATTATATTTCGTGCATAAATATCGAAAATGCCTATCATTCACGCAGCGGCGATGAAAATTATATTTCTTTCAATAAAATGTGTTTGACGGACACATTTCAGCCGAAATTTGGTGATCTTGCCTATGAAATGCTTGATGAAAATTACAAAAATATTTTAAATCAGCAAAAATCAGAAATAACAGTTATCGTAGGAAATCCGCCATATTCGATCGGTCAACGCAGCGCAATGGATAACGCACAAAATCAAAAATATCCTGAACTTGAAAAGCGAATTGATGACACTTATGCAAAAAATTCAACGGCGAATCTCAAAAAAGCACTTTACGATAGTTATATCAAAGCATTTCGCTGGGCAAGCGATCGAATTGGAAATAGCGGCGTGATAGGATTTGTGACAAATGCCGGCTGGCTTGATGGCGCAGCGATGGACGGAATGAGAAAATGTTTTGAAAATGAATTTGACAGAATTTATATTTTCAATTTAAGAGGCAATCAACGCACACAAGGTGAAATTTCACGCAAAGAAGGCGGAAAAATCTTCGGAAGTGGTTCAAGAGCACCTATTGCGATAACAATTTTAGTTAAAAATGGTAATCTATTAACCAAAAATGCACAAATTTATTACAAGGAGATAGAAAATTATCTTACGAGAGAACAAAAATTATCTAGAATTGCACAAACTAGATCAATTTTGGATAAAACTTTCTCTTCTAAGATAATAAAACCAAACTCAAAACACGATTGGATTAACCAGCGTGGAGATTTATTCGATAATATGATAATACTTTCTT
>JAFUZV010000087.1 GCA_017476425.1 Selenomonadaceae bacterium | reverse complement strand
CCGGTTCGTGGTGTCGATTCTGTCGAGCAAACGGTATCTGTAAGGCTCAAGCCGATCAGCAAATCAGTGCAGTAGAAGATTTTAAAGGATTATCTGAAAATAATTCGTTGCTTACACCTGAACAGATGAGTGAAGCACTCAAGAAAGGTGAAAATCTTGTTAATTGGTATGAATCACTAAAGCAGCAAGCACTTGATAAATTACTTAGCGGAATTGAAATTCCAGACTACAAATTGGTTGAAGGCAGAAGTGCAAGAACTTGGAAAGATCAAGACAAAGCTCTTGAAGCACTCGAAGCCGGTGGAATCGAACACGCAGTAATTTATGATAGCGTTCCAAAAACTTTAGCACAGCTTGAAAAATTAATTGGTGTTGCGAAGTTTAAAGAACTGGTCGGCGATTTTATAATCAAGCCTCAAGGAAAACCAACTTTGGTAAGTGCAAGCGATAAGAGAGAAGAATTTAATAGTGCAGTTGCTGATTTCGCAACGGTCGCAAATGTCTAAAAGTGAATGTAATTTATTACAGAGATAAAGTGTTTAATAGATTTAAGGAGGACTAAAAATGTATAACAACAATCCAACACGTGTTTTAACTGGTGAAGTGAGACTTTCATATTGTAATCTTGTTGCTCCGAGAGCAAACAACAATGATCCAACTGGAACACCTAAATATTCAGTTACTTTGCTGATTCCGAAAAATGATACAGCAGTGAAACAAAACATTGACGCTAGCATTGAATCAGCAGCAACAGACGCAGTTAGTAAAAGTTGGGGCGGTATTCGTCCGCCTGTGTTGCCAATTCCAATTCACGATGGTGATGGCGTACGTCAAAATGGCACGCCATTTGGTGAAGAGTGCAAAGGCTGCTGGGTAATTACTGCAAGTTCAAAGAATAAGCCGCAGGTCGTTCATCAAAATGACATCAATACAGAACTTTTACCGCAGGATATTTACAGCGGAATGTATGCTCGCGTTACAATAAATTTCTTCGCTTACAATCGTGCAGGCAAGAAAGGTATCGGCTGTGGTCTTGGTAATGTTATGAAAACCCGTGAAGGTGAGCCGCTTGCCGGTGGTGCTACGGCTGCCGCTGACTTTGCAGGAATCGGAATGACACCACAAGGCGGCATTAATCCGATTACAGGCGCACCGTTTTAAAATTACTAAATTATTGAGACAATAAAAAATGCCTCGCAGTTGATAAAAGACTGTGACTGCGAGGCGTTATTGTCTGAAGATATGGAGGAAAATTTAAATGATTTTAATTTCAGCAATTATCTTTGCTGCCGGACTTTTCATAACTCTTTTGGGAATTGGCTGGTCAAGGAAAGCTAAGCAAGAATCAAATTTAGAAAACAAAGTTACATACAAAACTTTATCTAAGATGAGTGCTTTCATAGTTGCCATTTGTATTGCTATCGCTATTTTGATACCTATAGTTGTACCGCAATACAGAGTTTGGCAACAACAAAAAGAAGGTGAAGCTGAACTTGCAAAAGCTGAACAGAATAGACAGATCGCTATTCAAGAGGCGAGAGCGAAGGAAGAATCGGCTAAAAGTCTTGCAAATGCTGAAGTTATCAGAGCGCAAGGTGTAGCGCAAGCGAATAAAATCATTGGCGACAGTTTACAAAATAACGACGCTTACATTCACTATCTGTGGATTGAAGCACTCAGAGAATCAAGTAATGAAGTTATTTATATTCCAACTGAGGCAGGAATACCTATCACTGAGTCAACGAGATTTTTTAAAAACACAACAAAGGAGTGAAAAATATGATCTACTTCGATAATGATGATTATGAACGTGACAAATATGACGCGATTAAATATTGCGAATCTAAAAATTTAAAAATGACCGCTGAATTGCTTAGTCAATCCAAATGGATTAAAGCATATCCAACGATTAAAGATTTAGAAAATGCAACTCTTGAGGCATATGACACTGGTTTTGTTGATGGTGATGGTGATGGATTTCGCAGAGGAAAAGGAATATAAATGGCTGAAAAACGTGATTGGATAGGTAACAGTCGAAGTGCATTTTCAACGCTGGGAGCGTCTAATTATAGTAATTCTGCTAGAGCTGAGAATGATTTTTATGCAACTGAACCTAAAGCTGTTGAACTTTTATTAGCAGAAGAAAAATTTGCACATAATATTTGGGAATGTGCTTGCGGCGAAGGTCATATTTCAAAAGTTTTAGAATCGCACGGCTATAAAGTTAAAAGTACTGATCTAATCTATCGTGGTTATGGCAAGCCTGAATCAGTAAATTTTTTAGAACAAAGTGTTGAAAATTT
>JAFUZV010000086.1 GCA_017476425.1 Selenomonadaceae bacterium | reverse complement strand
TACTCAAGCGGAGGTGATAGCGTGAGTAATATTTTCCGGCAACTTCGCGGCTCTCAGAGTCTGCGCAGCTTTGTAAAGCCGTTGGGAATAACGGCACAGACCTGGAATCTTTGGGAACGTAATATTTCTTCACCTAGTATGAAAGTTTCAAAGTTTTTCTTATTTAGATTTGCGGCGTAAGGCGTTTTTTTTTGTATAATTTTAATTGTCAGAATATTTTATAGTTTGAACTTAAAATTGAAAATTACTTTTTATCATAAATAAAACTTTTTAGGGGGCTTTTTAGTGAACATTCACGAGTATCAAAGTAAAGCTATTCTCAAAAGCTATGGTGTTGCTGTGCCAAATGGTAAACCGGCTTTTACGGTTGATGAAGCTGTAAAGAATGCTGAAGAAATTAACAGCAAAGTTATCGTTGTTAAAGCACAAATTCACGCCGGCGGTCGTGGTAAAGCCGGTGGTGTTAAACTTGCAAAATCGATTGACGAAGTTAAACAATATGCAACTGAATTGCTCGGTAAAGTCCTCGTAACTCATCAAACAGGTTCTGAAGGCAAGAAAGTTAATCGTCTCTTGATTGAAGAAGGATCAAATATCAAAAAAGAATATTATTTGAGTTTCGTTATCGATCGTCAAACGGCTCGTATTGTTATGATGGGTTCCGAAGAAGGCGGTATGGAAATTGAAAAAGTTGCTGCTGAAATGCCGGATAAGATCGTTAAAGAATATATTGATCCTGTTATCGGTATTGCGCCGTTTCAAGCCTCAAGAATGGCTTATGCAATGAATTTTCCGGCGGCAGCAATTCGCAAAGTTACTAAGTTGATGGATTGTCTCTACAAAGCTTTCATTGGTAAAGATTGCTCGCTTGCTGAAATTAATCCGCTTGTTGTAACTGCAGATGATGATGTTATTGCTCTTGATGCTAAATTGAATTTCGACGATAGTGCACTTTTCAAACACCCTGACATTGAAGCACTTCGTGATGAAACTGAAGAAGATCCGAAAGAACTTCGTGCAGCAAAATCCGGTCTTAATTATGTTAATCTCGGCGGCGATGTTGCTTGTATGGTTAATGGTGCCGGTCTTGCAATGGCAACCGTTGACATTCTCAAGCATTACGGCGGTGAGCCTGCTAATTTCCTTGATGTCGGCGGCGATTCTTCACCTGAAAAAATTGCTGAGGCTTTTCAAATTATGCTTGACGGCGGTCAATCAAAAGGTATCTTTGTAAACATTTTCGGCGGGATTAATCGCTGTGATGCTGTTGCAAATGGTATCATTGAGGCGGCAAAGATCATTTCTGAAGATGGTAAATCGATCCCTGTTCCTGTCGTCGTTCGTCTTGAAGGTACTAACGTTGAACTTGGTCGTCAAATTCTCAAGGATTCGCCGATCAAAAATGTTATTATGGCTGAAACTATGGAAGGCGGAGCAAAAGAGATCGTTCGTCTCGTTAAAGAAGCTGAATTGAAAGCATAAGGTGATAATTATGAATTTCAAGGATTTAAATGACTTTCTTGGCACTCACTTTATTTATACTTACGATAACGGCTGGGAATATGAATGGTATGCTAAAAATGATCATACAGTAGATTATCGCATTCACGGCGGTATGGTTGCAGGTCGTTGGGTAAAAGATCAAGAGGCTTATATTGTCAAGATCGCTGATGGTATTTTCAAAGTTGCTTGGACTGAGCCGACAGGTACTGATGTTGCACTTGATTTTATGCCTAATGATAAAAAAGTTAATGGCGTTATCTTCTTTCCAAAATGGGTACAAGATCACCCGGAAATTACCGTCTGTTTCCAAAATGAACATATTCCTTTAATGGAAGAATCACGTTTGAAATATGATACTTATCCGAAATATCTTGTGCCGGAATTTGCAACGATCACTTATATCGGTAAAGCCGGTCAAAATAATGATGAAGTCATTGCTGAAGCTCCTTATAAAGGTATGACTGACGACATTCGCAATGGAAAATACTTTGATGAAAATTATCGCAGAATCAAAAAATAATTTTTGTTAGAAGGTTTTAATTTGTATATTTTTTCAAAACAATATGGGCGTATTGTTGATACTGATAAATTTGATTATCTTGAAACCGCAGGAAGTTATATTCAAGCAATTAGAATTGTTGACGTGACAACTGAAACTGATGAAGATGATGATGACGAAGAATACAATGAAAACGTAGAAATTGAAGTTGAACTGGCTGAATATGATAATGATTATAGAGCTGAAGAAGTTTTGCAACAAATTTTCAAAGCAATGAGAGATTGTCAAAAAACTTTCAATATGCCAGAATGATTGATAAATAAAATAGGAGAAATTATTATGAGTATTCTTATTAATAAAGATACAAAAGTTATTGTTCAAGGAATTACCGGCAAACAAGCGACTTTTCATACAAAACAAATGATTGCATACGGTACAAAGATCGTCGGCGGTGTCACACCTGGTAAAGCCGGTCAAGAAGTTGAAGGCGTTCCTGTTTTCAATACCGTTAAAGACGCTGTCAAGGCTACAGGTGCAACAGCATCGGTTATTTACGTTCCGGCAAGATTCGCCGCTGATTCAATTATGGAAGCCGTTGACGCTGATCTTGATGTTGTCGTTTGCATTACTGAACATATTCCGGTTCTTGATATGGTCAAAGTTCGTCGTTATATGGAAGGCAAGAAGACAAAATTAATCGGTCCGAACTGTCCGGGTCTTATGACTACTGATGAATGCAAGCTCGGTATCATTCCGTGCAACGTCCAAAAGCGTGGTCACGTCGGTCTTGTTTCACGCTCCGGCACTTTAACTTATGAGGCTGCATTTCAGTTGATGAATGCCGGTATAGGTATTACAACTTCAGTCGGTATCGGCGGCGATCCTGTTAAAGGTACTGATTTTATCGACGTGCTTAAACTCTTCAAAGATGATCCTGAAACTAAAGCGGTTTTAATGATCGGTGAGATCGGCGGCACGGCTGAAGAAGATGCCGCAAAATGGATTAGTGAAAATATGCCTGATAAGCCGGTTACTGCATTTATCGCCGGTCGTCAAGCTCCTCCGGGTAAACGTATGGGTCACGCCGGCGCAATTATCAGCGGTGGCAAAGGTACTGCGCAGGATAAGATCAAGGCTCTTAACGGCGTTGGTATTCAAGTTGCTGATACTGTTGCTCATATCGGTGAGACGGTTGTCAACACATTAAAAAAAGCAGGTATTTATGACGTTTGTCACACCTGCTGATTATTAATGGGTAATGCTTTAATGTGTAATGGGTAATTAGAATAACGATCAATTAATTACACATTGCCCATTGTCCATTACACATTGGTCATTGCTAGTCGTTTAGTTATGAAATTCCAAATCGTTACAATAGCGGCGGCGATGATCTTAGCTACTATGTAATGAATGCTGAAAAATTCCACAAACAGCCACATACATAATTGATTGATTCCTAAACCTGCAATGCTTGTTGAGATGAAAATTATTTTCGTCTTCAATGAGCTTTTTTTTGTCTCAAATACCCAGTAAGCACACATAAAATAATTTATGATAACTGCAAGAGTGAAAGCGATCGCCGCTGATGTTAAATAATTAAATCCAACAAATTCAGTTAATATGTAAAGCGTTGCAAGTTCCAATAAAAAGCAACTTCCACCGGCAATTAAAAATTTAAAAATTTCTCTTCTCATCTCAAATTCTGCTTTATAACTATTTCTCCGTCAAATTCTTTAACTAAATATAACGGACGTTGTTTACTTTCGTTAAAAATTCGTCCTAGATATTCGCCGATTATTCCAAGAAAAAATATTTGTGCTCCACCTATGAATAAAATTATCGAAACAAGTGACGGATAACCTTTGACATCTTCACCAAAAATTATTGTTTTAAAGATCACGATCAACATATAAATCATTGACGTTATCGACAAAATACAACCTAAAAATGATGCGATTCTCAACGGTGCCATTGAAAAACTTGTTATGCCTTCGATCGCTAAATTTAAAAGTTTCCAGTAATTCCATTTCGTTTGTCCTGCTGCTCTTGCATCACGATCAAATAAAATTTCTTTCTTATCAAAGCCGATCCAACTGAACATTCCTTTAGTATATCGTTGAGACTCACGAAATAATTTCAACGCCTCAATACATTGACGATCTAACAATCTAAAATCACCAACGTCAATTTGTATAGGTACATTCGTTAAACGCTGCAACAATTTATAATAAGTATGTGACGACCATTTTTTAAACCACGATTCACCATCACGGCTACGGCGTTTAGCACAAACATCTTTATAACCTTTCTGCCACCAGTCGATCATTTCAGGCAAAAGTTCCGGCGGATCTTGTAAATCAGCGTCCATTATCACAACTGCATCACTTTCAACGCGATCAAGTCCGGCGATCATTGCGATCTCTTTTCCGAAATTTCGACTTAATGCAAGATAATGAACGTGCTTATCAAGTTTATGAAGCTGCCGCATAATTTCCAGCGTCTGATCATTACTGCCGTCATTGATAAAAAGATATGCAAATTCATAATCAGAAATTTTTTTGATAACGGATTGAACACGATCATAAAATTTTTTCAAAACAGCTTCTTCATTGTAACACGGCACTAAAATTGTTATCGTCTTCATTTCATTGCCTCATCACTTACTGCTACTGATTTAACACCGTAATATTTCGCAAATAATACATTTTGTCCCATTTTCGGATCACGGTTTAAATCTCCGCCGAATTGTATTGCAAGCGATCCTAATACTCTTAAGCCTAAAAATTTTTCAATTCGCTTTGAAGGATTCAAAGGCGGTACTAAAATTAATTCACGATCAGATTGTTCTTTTACAATCTCAATTCGTCTTTCATTCTGTCGATAAATTGAAATGTCAGCATAAATCGCCGCTATTAAACTCAACGACCATATCACAACGATCGCTAAACAAATATTTTTTATAAATTGATTTCGTATCGTCAACCACTGCGGAAATAATCCTTTGTCAATGATCAATTTCAATGCTGCACTTGAGGCAATTATCAAAAAAATTGCTGACATAAAGCAAGATCGCAATGGAAATTCAGGCGAAAATAGCATTATCGCCGGAACAACTAAGCCTGCTGATGTGAAAAGTAAAATTATAATTTCGTCCACTGAAAATTTTTGTGATTCTAAGTCTATGATTTTTGTTATTTTGAAAATCAATCCGGCTAAGAAACTAAAAAATTTTTTCACTGCGAAATAATAAATGATCGGCAGAAATAATATTAATTCTGATGACAAAATGTCTATGAATGTACCTGTTAAATGACTAATCAATAAATCAAAATTCCATTGAAAATCTTTATGAGCGATTTGCAATCTTTCAACATTACCCGGTGCAATCATTAATAATAAATAACCGATAATAAAACTTGCAAGGCTAATCAGTTGCCACTTTTGCAATTTTCCTTGACGTTTCATAATGATCATAATTGAAACGGCAACAAATAATGTTGCAAAGCCACCAGCTTCATTTGACCAACCGGCAAGCAAGGCTAATGTAGAATGTAGAATGTAGAATGCAGAATTAAATTTAAAATTATTTCGTAGTGCTAAGACATATGGCAAGAGAAATAATAATTGCAAAACACTCATCCATAGATAATTACAAGCACCGGTTAGCCAAAGCATTGTACTCATCCACTCCGGCACGCAATACCATAGCATTAAAAGTATCCATATCATTATTAACGGACGTTTAAAATCATTGATAACTTTACAAATTAAAATTACCAGCGCAATAAATATCAGAGTGTTGCAAATATCAAATAGCGGCTTGCCGATCCATACGAAAAATTGAATCAGAAAATGAGCGATCGACCTGCCGCCCCAACTAAAATAATGTGCATATTGACTAACAAAAATATCAGTTATCGATTCGACACGCTGAAAATCGCCGCTAATTCCATAAGCGATATTTCCGCCGCCGTCAGCATTCCATATAAAAGCATAGGAATAATCATCACTCACAAGCGGCACAAATATATTTCTTAATAAAAATATCACCGAAATGATAATTAGGGCTAATGGCGCAATGCTTAGGGCTGAAAAGGATTTATTAAACATCTTTAATATCGTGAGCGGCTAACAATTCTTTGATCGTTTCAATACTTCTGAAATTTTGCGGTGCAAGATCAGTCCCGGCAAGTTCCACATTATATTCTTCTTCGATCTTTGCAAAGAGTTCTTGCATATCGATCGAATCAATCAAGCCGTCACTAATAAAATCATCACTCTTTGAATAGTCAAATTCCGGATGAAGTTCCTGCAAAAGATCAATTATTTTTTTCAAATGAATCACCTCATAAAAATTAATTTAGAATGCAGAATGTAGAATTTATTTTAATTCTGCATTACAAAATGTGTTTCGCTGATTTTATTTAATTCACCGTTTTCATAATTAACCGTGTCAGCATTATAATTAATAAGTTTACGATTTTTCTCAATTCGTGGATTAGGTTGAGGCACTGCAGATAGTAAACTTTTGGTATAAGGATGAACAGGATTTGAAAAAATTTCTTTCGTCGTGCCGGTCTCAACAAGATAACCTTTGTGCAAAACGCCGATCCGATCAGAAATATATTTAACCATACTTAAATCGTGTGCAATGAAGAGATATGCACATTGTGTATCTTCTTGAATATCTTTCATTAAATTGACAACTTGCGCTTGAATTGAAACGTCTAACGCTGAAATACATTCATCAGCAATTATCAATCTCGGATTCATAACAAGCGCACGAGCAATTCCAACACGTTGACGTTGACCGCCGGAAAATTGATGAGGATACCTTTCAGCGTGCGCAGGTGATAATCCAACTTTTTGCAAAATCTCACTGATAATTTTATTTCGTTCTTTCAAATTTGAATAAGTCTTGTGAATGTCAAGTCCTTCAGCAATAATATCACCGATCTTTTTTCGTGGATTTAAACTTGACATTGGGTCTTGAAAGATCATTTGCATATTTTTTCGGAGCATTCGACGAGTTTTATCATTGAGATCACCGGAAATTTTTCTGTTATTGAAAAAAATTTCGCCTTCAGTCGGATCATAAAGTCTAATGATACTGCGTCCGATCGTAGTCTTACCTGATCCGGATTCGCCGACAAGTCCATAAGTTTCACCGGGATAAATTTCAAATGATACACCGTTGACTGCCTTAACTGTAAAATTACGAGAAATTTCAAAATGCTGACGAAGATTTTTAACTTTTAATAGTGGTTCACTCATTTTTAAAAATTCGCCGCCTTTCGTGCTCTTTCAAGTCTCAATTTCAATTCTTGAGGCAATTCAACTTTTGGAGCGTCCGGGTGTAAAAGCCAGGTTGCTGCAAAATGTGTTTCTGATACTTGAAATAATGGCGGCTCTTTCTTCTCATCAATTTTCATTGCAAATTTATTTCTTGCGGCGAAGGCATCACCTTTTGGTTCATTTAAAAGATTTGGCGGACTGCCGGGTATTGAATAAAGTCGTTCGTCGTCAGTTTCTAAATCCGGCATTGCTGATAATAATCCCCAAGTATAAGGATGACGAGGATCATAAAAAATTTCGTCGACGGTTCCCATTTCGATAATTTTTCCTGCATACATTACATTAACATAATCAGCAACTTTAGCAACTACTCCTAAATCGTGCGTGATATAAATTACAGACAAGCCCATTTTAGACTGAATGTCTTGAATTAAATCTAAAATTCTTGCTTGAATGGTTACGTCAAGAGCCGTCGTCGGTTCGTCGCAAATTAAAATTTTCGGATCACAAGAAAGCGCAATAGCAATTACAACTCTTTGTCTCATTCCGCCGGAAAGTTGATGAGGATAATTTTTTATTCGCTTTTCTGCGTCATTAATTCCAACAAGTTTTAAAAGTTCAATCGCTTTTGCATTAGCATCAGACTTAGAAATTTTTTTATGAAGAAACATTCCTTCAGTTATCTGATCGCCGATCTGCATAGTAGGATCTAAACTTGTCATTGGGTCTTGAAAAACCATTGCGATATGTTGTCCATTGAAATTTTGACGTAAATCTTTTTTCGATAGAGTTAAAAGATCAACAACATTATCTGTACTCATACGATATAAAATTTTTCCGCTGTTGATAATGCTGTTGCTGTCAAGAAGTCCGGCGGCTGATTTCATCGTTACAGATTTACCCGATCCGGATTCGCCAACTAAAGCAACAGTTTTACCCGTCGGCAATTCTAAATTAACGCCGCGTATAGCGTGAATATTTCCGGCATTCGTACGAAAAGTAATATCAAGATTTTTTATTGAAAGAATTATATTTTTATTCATAATTAATATCCCATTTATAATTCTACATTCTGCATTCTTAATTCTACATTAATCTTACATATCTTCAAGTTTTGGGGCTAAAGCCTCACGGAATCCATCACCGATCAAATTAAAGCCAAGCATTAAAAGTGCAAGAACAGAGATCGGCGGCAAAATTTGATAAGGTAAAATCGTTATATTATTAAATCCTGCTTCGATCAATGATCCTATTGAACATTGAGGCAAAACAATTCCAACACCGACGAAACTCAAAAATGCTTCAGTGAAAATTGCAACAGGAATTGAAAACATTACTTGCGTAATGATCGGTCCGATCGTATTAGGCAAAATTTGTTTAAAGATGATATGAAAACTGCCTGCGCCGAGCGTACGACTTGCAAGGACATATTCACGTTCTTTGATCTTTAAACATTCTGCACGAGCAATTTTACTCATTCCGATCCATTCAGTTATCAAAAGTGAGGCGATAACTAATCCTATACCTTTATCCATAAAGATCGCCAAAATCGAAATTATAACTAACGTTGGAATACTTCCGGCAATTTCTATAAATCTCTGCATAATGTTATCAACAGTTCCGCCGAAAAATCCGGAAATTAATCCGTAACTTGTACCGATCAACATATCAATAAAAATTGCAACGAACGCAATTATTAAAGATACTCTTGCACCTTGCCAAGTTCTAGTCCAAAGATCACGTCCCATATCATCAGTACCGAAGATAAAAGTTTTATCAGCAAAAAAATTTTGAATTGAATCGCTTGCAATTTGAGGCTGTAAACTTTTCGCTACGATCTCTTTACCGCTTGGATCAGTTACAGAAATAATTTCTTGATAACTGTATGAGCTGATAAGCGGAGCAAAGATCGCAAATAAAATTATCACGCTGACAAGAATTACACCGATCATAGCAAATTTATCTCGCAAAAAATGAATTGCAACGCCTTTCCAATATCCTTGTGAGGCAAAATTGAGATCAACATTTATATCACGATTAGTAATAAATTCAAAATCGCCTTCTTGAGGTTTATAGATCATCAAACTTTCTCCTTTGCCGCAAGTCTTATTCGTGGATCAATTATTCCGTAAAGAATGTCTAACAGAAGCATTACACCGATATACATTGAAGAAAATACTATTCCGAGTGCTAAGACATAATTATAATCAATACCTTCACCGGCGATTGCATCAACCATCAATTTACCAACACCATTAACGCCGTAAATTTTTTCCATAACCATTGCGCCTGTCATTAAATCTACAACTAATGGAGCTATCACTGTAACGATCGGAATTAAAGCATTTCGCAAAATATGTTTTCTTATCAGTTGAAAGCCGTAAAGTCCTTTTGACTCTGCTAATTTAACGTAGTCGCTATTCATTACCTCAACCATTTCATTACGTGTAAATCTTGCTACCGTTGAAATTGTGAATAAACTCAAAGAGAGTGCAGGCATTATTGACGAAAATAAAAATCTTGACGGATCAAAAAAGTATGGAAAGAATGGAATTTTATAAGAGAAGAAATATTGAAGAAAGATCATAAAAACATATGACGGAATGCACACGCCGAGAATTGAAAAAATAGTGCAGAGTCCGTCTAAAAATTTTCCGCGATTAAGTGCAGCGGTAATTCCGATAAAAAGTCCTGTGATCGTTCCGAATAAGATCGACAATATACCGATCTTAAAAGAATTTTCAAGGCACTTCAACAATATAGGTTTAATTGGTGCACCGTTATAAAGTGAAGTGCCATTTCCAAAATTGCCCTGCAATAACATTGACATATAATTAATGAACTGCACTAAGATCGGCTGATCGAGTCCGAGTTCAGCTCTTTTCTGCAAAATCATTTCTGCGCTCATTCGTTCAACCGGAAAAGGATTTCCGGGCATTATTCTAATCAAGACGAACAACACAAAAATTATCAAAAACAATGTCAGCAGAGACATTAAAATTCTTTTCGCTATATATTTAGTCATTTTATTTAATCGTCACTGATTTGTAGACACGATTAATTCCTGCGGCGTGAAAGTCAATACCTTTAACATTAGAAGAAATTAATGTTGCACTTACATTCGTGTAAAGCGGAGCGATAACAGCATTTTCAAGAAGAATTTTTTCAGCGTCGTACATTGCAGACCAGCGAGCATCATAATCAGTAGCAAGTGATCCTGTTGTGCAATCTGAAATTATTTTATCGTATTCTGCGTTGCTCCAATGTTCAGCAATTTCACTTCCTTCAGTCGTCCAAAGTGTAAAGAATGTCATAGGATCATCATAATCCGGCACCCAATTTGTTGTTGCAATATCATAACTGTTAGTTGTAACTTTGCTGAGATATTCCGCTTTAGGCATCGGTTGAAGATTTATAGTAATACCCGGCAAATTTTCCTCAACTTGAGATTTGATCGCTTGAACAACTTTAACGATCGTATCGCCGGAATCATTAGCATAGATCAAATTGAAACTGAATTTATCTTTGTTGAGTTCATTCTTTGCCTTATCAAGATATTCACGAGCTTTATCAACATTGAAACTTACATAATCAGAAAATTGTTTTTGATCAGCGGCGAAATATTCACCGGTCTTAGCATTCGGCGCAAATTTGATCGGAATTGCCGTATAAGTTGCTTCTGATCCGTCCATAACATAATTATTTACAAGTGATTCACGATCAATAGCGTTTGAAATTGCAAGTCTGAGATTAGCATTAGCAAGCGCACCGGCGTGATTATTTTTAGCGTCTTGATTGAATGAAACATAAGTTAAAGAACCTGACGGGACGATATTGAGATTTTTAGAAAGTTCAGCGTCCTTTTTAACGTGATCAACTTGATTTCCGCTGATTTGTACAACATTTAAAGTTCCGTTTTTAAATGAAGTCAAAGCATTATCAGAAGATGAAACAACTTGATATTGCCAATCATTCAAAGTAACTTTGTCAGCATTCCAATAATTATCATTCTTCTTAAGTTGAATGTTTGCAGTTCCGGGCAAATATTCAGTCAAAATAAATGCTCCGTTTGATAAAAATGTTTCCGGGCTTGTTCCGTAAGTTCCATTGTCGAGACTGTTATAAAATTTTTCATTGATAGGATAAAATGTCGGAAAGCACATCAATGAAGGAAAGAATGAAACAGGCGCATCAAGTTCAACAACAAAAGTTTTCGGATCAGGTGCACTGACTCCTAAAGTTTTTGGATCAGCACCTTTGATAACAGCGTCAGCATTTTTAACGCAAGCAACCGTTGATCCGATCATATAAGAATATTCTTCAGCTTTTTGGCAATGTCTTCTCCACGCAAATACAAAATCATCAGCAGTTACATCATCGCCATTAGCCCATTTTGCATTACGAAGGTGAAAAGTGTAAGTCTTGCCATCTTCTGATACGTCAAAACTTTCTGCGATCGCCGGAATTGCTTTACCTTCCGAATCAAGCTGCATTAAGCCGTCAATACAGTCTGCAATGACTTCAAAAGATGCTGAGTCGGTAGCCTGCGCAGTATCAAGTGAAACGACATTTGATCCAAGCATTACGCTTAATTTATCATTCGATTTTGATTCATCACCACAGCCAACAATTATTGTTGTCATTAACAATAAGATCAATGTAAAAATTTTCTTCATATAAAAAACTCCTCAATTAAAAAATTATTTATTGTTCAATGAAAAAATGTTGATAGTCCTTTTCATCGTCCCAACAATTTCCGCCCCATAAAAAACTATGTTCTTTAAACAACTTGCAGCAAAGATCATTTTCAACGATCTTATAATTAAAATCTTTTGTACGATCTTCATATTGCGCTGAATTATCCGGCGCAATAATTTTTTTGCCGTCAACAGTTTTAATATAAGGATTATAAAGCGGATTAATATCGACGGCTAAACCATAACCGTGCAATGAAACTCTGTTAGTGAATGAAACGAAACGGAAATTAAAACAAGACGAATTATTATCTTTCATCGACAATTCATCATCTGCATCGTATTCATCGATCAGACGAATTTTTTCGATAGGATAATTCGCCTCAAAAAGTTTTTGAAAAATATCAATTAAATCTTCAGCGATCTTAACATTGCAGATCATTTCACCGTTTAAAATTTTGCCGTTCAAGTCCTTATGCAAGAGACTAAGATAACGCAAATTTTCTAAAGGTACTGTACAATTTTTTTTGTAAGATTTTCCGCTGATCTTTGAAAAAATTTCATCGTTAATCTCTGAAATTGCAAAACCCTTCAATAAGATCATTTCCTTTCATTGAATAAAATGTTTTTTTATGATAACATACTGAAAAAATAAATGTCAAGCTGAAGGAGATAAATAAAAATTGACTTTAGACGAAGAATTAGAAAATATGATCGGAGATAATGGATCGAAAGTGCCCGGTTTAGGTGTGATAGTTTTCAAAGATGGTGAAGAAGTTTACAGCAAATTTTTAGGACGACGACATATTAATCAAGATAAACCATTGACAAGAGATACACGCTTCAGAGTTGCATCTATTTCAAAAATGTTTACTATTTTCACTATAATGCAGCTCGTCGATCAAGGAAAAATTAATCTTGACGCTGACATTAGCGACTATCTTGGTTTTAAACTACGAAATCCAAATTTCACGGACATTTCAATAACCGTGAGAATGTTAGCAAGTCATACTTCATCATTGAGAGACGGAAAAATTTACAGCTTACCGCCGGAATTTAGAATAAAAGAATTTTTCAATGTCAACGGAAAATTTTTTGATAACAGAATACACTTTGCACATCGCAATGAAGAGATCGGAAAATATTTTAGTTATTGCAATTTGAATTATGGAATTTTAGGGACGATAATTGAACGTGCAACTAATGAACGCTTTGACTTGTATCAAAAAAAACATATTCTCAAACAACTCAACACGAAAGCTGATTATTTAGTTGCTAATCTCAATGAAAATGAATTTGAAAATCTCGGAACTCTTTATCAGAAAAATATT
The DNA here is from genome assembly GCA_017476425.1 of Selenomonadaceae bacterium. Taxonomy (GTDB): domain Bacteria; phylum Bacillota; class Negativicutes; order Selenomonadales; family Selenomonadaceae; genus Quinella. The sequence goes on along the minus strand of JAFUZV010000086.1, from coordinate 21,439 downwards.
AATGGCGTATGGAATGAAAATTTTGACTGGACAGCACAAATTGATAATTATGAAATTCAACCGGCTAATGATACAGTTTTGATCCAAAATCCTTATGCAAGAGATACAGATAAAATTTACAGCTTTGAAAATTATGAGATCGGAACGAATGCAACGATCTTTTCACCTGCAGGCGGCTTGAGAATTTCTTTTGAAGAATTGACTCATTGTCTTGAAATGTTGATGAATGACGGAAATTATAAAGGCACTCAAATAATCAGAAATGATCTTTTAACTGAAATGAAAACGCCGCAATGGATCTACAATGAAAAAATTTCAAACGGTGATCCTTACGGCGTAATGTTCAATTATGGTTTAGGAATTTATAAAATCGACGGCAACAGTAAAGCCAGACTTTGTAGAGATCACAAAATTGATCTGATCGGTCATAGCGGTGAGGCTTACGGAATGATCTCCGGCTTGTACTTCATACCAGGCACTAAAGACGGCTTGATATTTATGATCAATGGTGAAGCGATTGATATTGATTCTGATAAACGAAGTCAAGGCAATTTCAGCAATAATTACATTTGGGAAGAAATTATTATTAATTCCATTTGCGAAAATATTTTTGTGAAATGAATTTAATTTTTTAATTCCATTTATCGATCTCAATTTCATATAATATCATTCAGGTTATTGTCATTTAAAGATTTTTGTGTTATCATTCAATTAAGGAGTGATCAATTTGAATTTAAGAAAATATATTGCAGAGGCAATCGGCACAATGGTTTTAGTTGTTCTTGGCTGCGGAACAGCTATGCTTGTTGGTTGTAATGCAGCAAATGGCGGCGGTTACATTTTAACGGCTCTTGCCTTCGGACTTTCAATCGTTGCTATGGCTTATTCAATCGGAAATATTTCCGGCTGTCATATTAATCCTGCTGTATCGTTAGGTGTTATGCTCAGCGGTGGACTTGATAGCCGTGATTTTTTAGGCTACGTCGTTGCACAATGTATCGGTGCGCTTGTTGGTGCAGGTCTTCTTAGTTTGATTTTTAATCTCGGCGGCGTAACTGATATGACCGGCGGACTCGGCACAAATGGTTTAGCCGGTGTTAATGGTAGTGCTTTTGCAGGTTTACTTGTTGAAATTATTTTGACATTTATTTTTATCACTTGCATTTTAGGCGTAACTTCAAGAGGTGCTAATCACGGATCATTTGCCGGTTTAGTGATCGGTTTAACTTTAACCGGCGTTCACATTCTTGGTATTGGTCTTACCGGTACAAGTGTTAATCCTGCAAGAAGTATCGGTCCGGCGATTGTGCTTGCTATCAATGGAAGTTCAGCCGCTCTTGCAAGTCTCTGGGTTTTCATTGTTGGTCCGTTGATCGGTGCAGTGCTTGCCGCTTTCGTTTACAATTTCTTAGAGTCAAACATAAATTAAATAATTAATCTCAAAAAAAATTCCGCTGACATTTTTAATCAGCGGTTTTTATTTTGGAAAAATTTTTTATAAGCAGTCGATCAATTTAATTGCGCCGAACTTCATATAATCAGATGCTAAGATCGGATCATCTTCAATTATCAAGCGTTTAACTTCAGCGAGGTTATCAGGCTCAATGAAAATTCTCTTTTCACTGCATTCTTTCTGAATTTGACTCCAAAGTAATTTTCTTGATGCTAATGTATCTTTGTAGACGACGTGATTATAAAAAATGTTCATTGATTGTTCGGATTTATATTCGTCGCAGTTGAAAAATATAAAACCTTTTCGAGTGCTAACGCCTTTTTTCTTAGGCTCTGACATAAGTTTTCACCTTCTTCAAAAATTTTACAAAGTTAATTATAAGTCAAAATTCAATTCAAGTCAAATTTTGAAAATGATAACTTGCCATAGTCGTTTCAAATTTAATTGATCGTTTCAAATTCAAATTTCGGAATGAAAAATCTTGCAAATGATGAAGACCGCCACTTTGAAATAATTTTTTGTTCAATGTCATCACATTCTTCAATGTGAGTTTCCGGCATCAAAACTAAAAATTGTTTCTTTCCATTTTGAGTAACGCAGTCACTTTGTTGCAGACAATTCAAAAGCAATTCACGGAATTTATCAAGAGCATCAGAATTTTCAGTATCAAGAGTTATCTGCATAATTTGTACATCTCTTCTGTAATTTTTTACTAATCTAACAAGCATACGATAAATTTCTTTGAAGCCGTTGATCTCAACAAAATATGCTCCGTTAGTGATAATTCTTTCTCCGAAAATCATCTGCATATCTAAAAGTTTTCTTCTGTCTGATTGATCACTATCACTATCGCCATAAAATGAACAACTATGCTTGCTGGCTTGTTTTGCCTCGTATAATGCTTTGTTCGCTTTACTGCATAAAATTGAAAAGTCAGTTCCGTCACTAGGAATGAAAACCGCACCTGCAGATGCTCCAAAAGAAATATTCATACTTTTGCCGACGATCTCTTTGACAGCAGCTGATAATTTTTCGTTGAGTGAATTAATTTTTTCAATTATCGTCGTTTCATTTTGAATATCTTGACAAAATACAATGAAGGTATCGCCGCCGATTCTGCCTGCTAAATCTGAAGCATTAATTATTTCTTTGATCAACGCGGCAAAACGAATTAAAATTTTGTCACCTATACTATGACCATAGAGATCATTGATCATTTTAAACGAATCAAGATCAATGATCATCAAAACGCCTTGATGTTTACGACAAAGATCGCTAATTTTTCTTTGTGAAGTAGTTTTATTTAAAAGTCCCGTCAAAGCGTCAAGATCAACAGCTTGCTTGAGTCCACGAATTTTATTTGAATTTCTTAAAACATTTTGGATTCTGCGCAATAAAACATCTGCTTTAAAAGGCTTATGAATATAATCATCAACGCCTATATCAAAGCCGCGTCGTTCACTGTCTTCATCTTCATCTGCTGTCATAAAAACTATTGGCACTGATTCTGAATTTTTTTCTTGCAAAATTCTATGAAGTTCATAGCCGTCCATTTCCGGCATTAATAAATCTGACAGCACTAAATCCGGCTTTTCAGTCTCGAAAATTTTCAATGCCTCTTCACCTGATGAGGCTGTGACTACTTGAAAATGTTTTGAAATTATTATCGATGCCAGTCGGAGCATCACAGGATCATCATCAACTATCAAAACTTTTTGCATTTGATCAAACCTCACTATCATTTAATTTAATGTAGAAGTAGAATTTCTTAGCCCTGAGTCCTTAGCCCTCAGCCCTTTATTTAAGTGTTGCTGTGAATTTTTCAATCATCTTGATCGGCTTGTATGACTCTTTAGCCTTACGAAGTCCTTCAAGTCCCATATCTTCTTCACGATTAATAAATTTCATTGTCGACCATTCATTAGCAACGAAACCTTGATTAATCGCCGGATATGCACCACGAATATTAGGATCAGCCTTTTCAACGTGAATGACGGCAGTATCAGTATTGAGTTGTTCACCGAAAGTAAATGCAATAATTCTGTCGTCAAGTTCAATCGCTCCGCCTTTAATTTTGAAATCGCAGAAATTATCAAGCACTTCATTTATCGCGGCATTTTCAAGATCTAAAAATGGATCATTCGGCAATTCCGGCGATCTCAATTCATACCAGCGATTTAATTCCTCACGACATTTTGGAATAATTTTTTCAGTGATCGGCAAGTAATTCGCCATAGGATAATTTTTTTGAAAGCTGTTTAAATGATTTTTTTTCGAGTGATATTTTCTACCGGCAAGATTGATCAGATCATCAGCAAGATAAACATAATCGAAATTCTCCGGATTAGCTTTGATTTCAAATTTTGCATCAGAAAACTTTTTTAACTCCTCAACAAATGATCTTTCAATGCCGCCGATCGTAACATTTTTATCTTTATCACGAGTTTTAAACCATTCAATAATATTTGCGATCGCCTCTTGCATTTTATCTTCAGCTCCGATCGGTTGAAGTGCTGCAACTTTGCTATGCCATTGAGAGATCATATAAATAACGTCATTATGCAAAGACCATTGAATGTTAAACGGCTCACGCCACATATATAAATTAGTGAAATTCAAATGTGCATTTTCATAATATCTTGCTTTGAAAAATTTATCAAAGATAGGTTTATCTGCTTTTTCGATAGGTTTAAATTCTATGATGTCCACGTCCTTTGAATCAAAATCATTTTTGAAATTATTCTTTGCAAAAAAAAATTTTCCTGCAACGATCCATTTATCAAGATCACAAGAAAATTTTTCAAAAATATTTCAATCGTTAAGCAATTTTTCTTCAGCGAAGATCGCCGCCTCTAACAAAGTTAATTCAGTTGTCGTAACTGAAGCAGTCTGCATTGAGATCGGCAAACCGTTAAGATCAAAAGTAATTTCTTCAATAGATACTCTATAATTGCCTTCACGATCAACTTTTATCTTCTTTGCTTGTATATATTGCACGAGAATTTTTTTGCAATTCAACGCCGCCGCTTTTGGTAAAATTTCTTCAATCGAATTATCAAACATTGCAACTTCTTTGATCTCGTCGACTTCTTTAAATTCAACTTCATTAAAGATCGCAGAAGGCATTTTGAATTTCTGTTGATCTCTTAACGCCGCCTTGATATATTTAAAATCATTTTCGGTAAAGCTGTTCTTCACAACTTGCATAGGTGCAACGTAGGTCAATTCAGAATTAGGAATGCGTAATGCGGAATTAGATTTATTAATTGATGAATTATCGTAGTAATCACGAATTGCACAATCAAGATAAACTGCCATCTTATGCGGAAAATGTTCAATCATTTTCATATCAGGCTTATAATTTACAACTTCACCGAAATGAGTATAACCAAGAACTTGCAAAGATTTTTTAATCGGATCACCGCTGACCGTTACACGTGTTAAATTGATTTTATCCTTGTATTTATCAACGAAAACTTTATTGCCAACAGCCGGCGCAGCAAATGTTATAACTTTCAATCGATCCGCTGCAATATTTTGATCGATCAAATTCGCCGCTGTAACGATCGCCACTGCTCCGCCGAGACTGTGCCCGGTCAAATACAAATTTTCATTGCGATTTACATTTAATTCCGTAACTAAATTAATATTCAAGTCCTTAATCAAAACTTCTGAATAATCTTTAAAGCCTTGATGAATTAAAATTTGATCTTCAACTTGCTTAGTTACAGGTTTCAAACGCAGATCAACTTCAGCATCTTTGATCTCACTTGTTCCACATATCGCTAAAATTTTTGTTAGACTGCCATCATCAAATTTCTTGCTGATAATCAACGCCTTTGCATTAGCCTTATCATTCTTATCTTTGATCGATTCGATCAGCCAGCCGCGATCAGTGATCATTCTTCGCAGTAAAACGCCGTTATCATCTTCATAAGCCGCCATTGAGGACATAGCACAAATTAATCTGATCTCGCTGTCAGAAAAATTCGCCGCAAATGTTGATCGTGTTAAAAAGATCATTAACGTCATCAGCAGGAAAATTATTTTTTTCTTCATAAAAATTTCTCACCTCGAAAACTTTTTTCTGTGATAATTTTATTCGTATCAAACAAAATCGTCAATTAAAAAATTTTTCTTGACTTAGAGTGTAGTTTAAGTGATAAATTATTTTTGAAAGGTGGAATTTGTTATGAGTAAAAAACTTGTTGCTTATTTTTCGGCTAGTGGCGTAACTCGTAAACTTTCAAATAATTTAGCTGAAGCGATCGACGCAGATATTTATGAAATTAAACCTGCAGTACTGTACAAAGGTGCTGATCTCAACTGGAATAATCCGAAATCTCGTAGTAGTGTTGAGATGGACGATAAAACTTCACGCCCGGAACTTGCTGATAAAGAGGCTAAAATTTCTGATTATGATGTGATTTATATTGGTTTTCCGATCTGGTGGTACGTTGCACCTCACATTATTAATAGTTTTCTTGAGGCTTATGACTTCAGCGGCAAAACGATCGTAATTTATGCAACGAGCGGCGGCAGTGGTTTTGGAAATACGATCGCTGAACTTAAGCCGAGTGCTCCGAACGTTGCAAAGTGGATCGAAGGAAAAATTTTCAGCGGTCGTACAAGTCAAGATGAATTGAAAAAGTGGTCTGATAATTTAAATCTCTAAAAATTCCTCAACGAAAAATTTTATCTGCAGTCAAGAATGTTGATTGCAGAATTTTTTTGCGATCGAAAAAAATATTTTTTGTTGACAATTCATTTTGATTGATTCTAAAATATACTTGAAATTTAAATTTCAATGAGAGGTGTAAAATCTTAATGAAAATTGTTACAATAATTTTGGCGGCAGGCAAAGGCACAAGAATGAAATCGAATCTGCCAAAAGTTTTGCATAAAGTCTGCGGTAAATCTATGCTTGAACACGTGATTGAAACTGCTAAGAATGCAGGATCAAGCCGTGAAGTTGTAATTATCGGATCCGGCGCAGAAGAAGTCAAAAAAAATATTTCCGGCGTTGAATTTGCTTTGCAAGCTGAACAACTCGGAACAGGTCACGCCGTCAAAATGGCGAAAGATAAACTTGCTGATGTTGATGGTACTGTTATGATTCTCTGCGGTGATACTCCGTTGATAACTTCTGATCTTCTCAAAAATTTTATCGACAGTCATAATAAATCAAAAGCGGCTGCAACAGTTTTAACTGCGATTATGCCGGACGCTACAGGTTATGGTCGTATTGTTCGCAATCAAAGCGGAACTGTTGATAAAATCGTTGAACATAAAGACGCAAATGAAGATGAATTGCAAATTCACGAAGTCAACGCCGGTATTTACTGCTTTGATAAAAAAATTCTTTTTGATGCACTTGATAAAGTCACGAACGACAACGCACAAGGTGAATATTATTTAACGGACGTGCTAGAGATCATTCACAATCAAGGTTTAGTTATCAATGCTATGATCTCTAATGACTTCACACAGATTTTAGGGATCAATTCACGTCAACAACTTGCACTTGCTGAAAGAATTTTGAGACAACGCAAAAATTTTGAACTTATGGACAGCGGCGTTACAATTCTTGATCCTGATTCAACTTTCATTGATTCAAATGTTGAGATCGGTCGTGATACGATAATTTATCCGTTTACTTTTATTGAAGGCAATATCAAGATTGGTGAAAATTGTTCGATTGGTCCTTTTGTACATATCAGACCTGGCAGTAAGATCGGCGATAAAGTTAAGATCGGTAATTTTGTTGAAGTCAAAAATTCAAATATCGGTGAAGGTACAAAATTGCCTCACTTGCAATATATCGGTGATTCTGACGTTGGATCAAATGTCAATATCGGCTGCGGTACTGTTACTTGTAATTATGACGGCAAAAATAAATTTAGAACAACGATCGGTAATAATGTTTTCGTTGGTTGCAATACAAATTTAGTTGCACCGGTTAATGTTGGTGATAATGTTTATATCGCTGCCGGCTCAACGATCAATCAAGACATACCGAAAGATAATTTAGCGATCGCTCGTGCTCGTCAAGTTAATAAATCAAATTGGAAAGACAAACGCGATTAGTTTAATGCAGAATTAAGAATGTAGAATGCAGAATTAGAAAAAATTTTTAATCACAAAAAAAATCTGCAAAAAAAATTACCTCTTAATGTAACAAAACTACTTTAAGAGGATTTTTTATTTGTTTACGGATCAAAAATTATCTAGAAAACTGATCACGCAAAATTACATCGTGACTTCCACCTTCAACGATTGAAGTTGCAGATACTAAAGTGATCTTTGCTTTGTCACGAAGCTCAGCAAGCGTCAACGCTCCACAGTTACACATTGTCGAACGAACTTTTGAAAGTGTAATGTTGATATTATCCTTGAGTGATCCGGCGTATGGAACATAAGAATCAACGCCTTCTTCAAAAGATAATTTCTGTGCGCCGCCGAGATCATAACGCTGCCAATTTCTTGCACGATTAGAACCTTCACCCCAATATTCTTTATAATAAGTTCCGTTAATTCTAACTTTGTCCGAAGGCGATTCGTCAAAACGTGAAAAATATCTTCCAAGCATTAAGAAATCTGCACCCATTGCAAGAGCTAAAGTCATATGATAATCGTGAACGATACCGCCGTCAGAACAAACAGGAATATAAACGCCTTTCTCTTTGAAATATTGATCACGAGCGTTGCAAACGTCAATTATCGCCGTCGCTTGACCGCGTCCAATGCCTTTAGTCTCACGAGTAATACAAATCGATCCGCCGCCGATACCAACTTTCACGAAATCAGCACCGGCATCAGCTAAATAACGAAAACCTTCAGCGTCGACAACATTTCCTGCACCGACTTTAACATCTTCACCAAAATGTTCGTGGATATATTCAAGCGTGATCTTCTGCCATTCGCTAAAGCCTTCAGATGAATCAATACAAAGAACATCTGCACCGGCTTTGATAAGAGCCGGAACACGTTCAGCATAATCACGAGTGTTAATACCTGCGCCGACAATGTAACGCTTTTTCTTGTCGATCAATTCAAGCGGATTAGTTTTATTATCTGTATAATCTTTTCTGAAAACCATATAACGAAGTCTTTGCTTCTTGTCGATCAGCGGCAGCATATTTAATTTATGTTGCCAGATCAGATCGTTAGCAACCGGAAGAGTTGTTGAATCAGCATCAGCATAGATCAACTTTTCAAACGGTGTCATAAAATCTTTTGCTTGTTCGTCACCGGTCATTCTGCTGATTCGATAATCACGACTTGTAACAATTCCAAGAAGTTTACCGGTTGCCTTGCCGTCTTCAGTAACAGCCATTGTTGAATGTCCGGTCTGTTCAAGAAGTTCCAAAATCTCTTTTAAAGTTGTCGTAGGCTTGATATTTGAATCACTCGACACAAAGCCGGATTTATGATTCTTGACACGCTGCACCATTGCCGCTTGTTCTTTGATCGACTGCGAGCCGTAAATAAAACTCACTCCGCCTTCTTTTGCAAGAGCGATCGCCATTGTGTCATTCGATACCGCTTGCATTATCGCTGAAGTCATAGGAATGTTCATTGAAATTTTCGGCTCATCACCGCCTTTAAACTTCACAAGCGGCGTTTTGAGATCGACATTTGACGGTATACATTGCGTTGACGAATAGCCGGGTACTAGGAGATATTCTCCAAAAGTATGAGATGGTTCTGTGTAATAAAATGCCATAAACATTCCTCCTAAAAAGTGAAATTTTATTTAGATTATCTTTTTTAATTCCTTTTGTCAAGTATTTTTCTCTTTTGCAATTTAAATGGTGTTATGAATGCAAAATTATAAACGGAAAAATTTTTTTGAAAACGTTTACAAAAAAACTATTGACTTTTGTAATTTAAGTTGTATTATGAATACAAATTCTCGAACGAAAAAACTTTTTTTGAAATTGAATTGTGCGGATTTTTGCAAATTATATAGGCGAAAAAATTTTTTAAAATCGTTTACCATTTTGTGAGGTGGACGAAATGAGAAATTCCGATTTTGAATTGACGATCGGAATCGTTGTTCCAAGTTTCTACAATATCTTTTTTGCTGAAGTTGTTCACGGTATTGAAGATTATCTAAATTACGATGCAAGATCGTTAATTTTGAATCGTTCGCAAGGCAATGCACAAGACGAAATGAATTGTATAAATGATCTTTTGGAGCGCAATGTTTCTGGGATCATTGTGATCAGTCCTAATATGAGCGGAATTAATGAGAATTTCTATGAAAAAATTTCTCGTCAAGTGCCGCTCATTTTTATTAATGGCTATCGAAAAATTTCGGGAGCTTATTATGTAAAAAATTAGGGCTTAAAATTCGATATTTCAATTATCAGTTTCGATAATATTTTTCTCTCTCGAATTGTTGATCCAAAATTAACGACGATGGATCAGAATATGTTTAAACTTGGCTACACTACTGCAACGATTTTATCAATGAATAAAGTTGTTGATAAGACGATAACTCTTGAAAATATTTTAATTGAGAGAGAAACAACGGGCTATTGCAAAGTATAATTTTTATATAAAATATTTTATAGTGAGGTTTTAATTATGAAGGACAAATTTGTTTTGACTGTCAGTCGTCAATATGGCAGCGGCGGTCGTGAACTTGCAGGCATTCTTGCAAACAAGTTGAACGTTAAACTTTATGATCGTCAAATTGTGCACGTTGCGGCGATCAAGCTCGGACTTGATGATCTTACTGATGAAGAGTTGATCAATCTTGAAAATACTCTTCAACCTATGCCGATCAGTACTTACTTGCCGTTTCATTCATTCGGCTTGCACTTCGGCGAATCAAGCACTGGAATGTTTTTGGCTGAATCAAAAGTCATTCATATGCTTGCTAATGAAAAATCTTGCGTGATTCTCGGTCGCAGTGCTGATTATGTTCTTCGTGATGAGCCGAATCGCTTTTCAATCTTCGTTTGTGCTGATGATGATTTTCGTGAAAAGCGTGGTCAAGAAGTTTATGACGGTAAGACGCTGAAGGAACTCAACAAGGAAAATGTTCATCGTGCACGTTACTATAATTATTATACCGGCAAAACTTGGGGCGATGGCGCAAGTTATGATCTCGTCGTCAATACTAGTAATGATCCGCTTGATAAGATCGCTGATGGAATCATCGCCTATATGAAAAATATTCGCGGCTTGAAAACAATTTAAATCAAAATTTCAAATTTAACAGGTGGTGTTTTTTATGTTGTGGCAACGCATTGCTTATGCTTGCGGAACTTTCGGGCACGATATTTTCTATGCTATGCTCGGCAGCTATTTTATGATTTTCGTCACGAGTAATCTTTTCAACTCGGACAACAAGGAACAAGATTTGTATATGATCGGTATTGTTACTACGATCATTCTTGTCTTGCGTGTTGGTGAACTTTTAATTGATCCGTTTATCGGTAATACTATCGACAAAACTAAAACTCGTTGGGGAAAATTCAAGCCTTGGGTTTTAGTCGGTGGTGCAGTCGGTGCGATCTGTTTAACTTTGCTTTTCACTGATCTCGGTGGTATGGCTCTTGATAATCCTATGATGTACCTTGTAGCCTTCACGGTTATTTATCTTATTATGGATATTTTCTATTCCGCTAAAGACGTTGCGATCTGGTCAATGATTCCGGCGTTAAGTTTTGATTCTCGTGAACGTGAGATAACTGCAACTTATGCACGTATCGGATCAACTTTTGGTGCGCAGCTCGTCACGGTTATTGTTATGCCGTTAGTTCTCTTCTTCTCAATCAATCAAAATGGCGGCGCAGGTGATCCTCGCGGCTGGTTCTTCTTCGCAGCTATCGGCGGCGCAATTTCAGTTCTTGGTGCGATCATTCTCGGTCTCGGTACTAAAGAACAAGAATCAGCATTGCGAGAGAATAAAGAGGAAACAAAATTCAGTGACGTTTTCAAAGTACTTTCTCAAAATGATCAGCTTATGTGGATCGCTTTCACTTATTTGATTTTTGGTCTTGGTCAAAATATCGTCAACAATTTCAACCTTTACTATTTCATTTATGTTCTTGGTGACTCAACTCAATTTTCATTCTTAGGCGTTATTAATGTTATTATCGGTTTAATGGCGGTTGCATTATTCCCTGTTTTAACGCAAAAATTTAGTCGTCGTAAATTATTTTTCGGATCAATCAGCATTATGATCGTTGCACTCGGTCTTTACTCAATGGCGGGCAAAAGTGTTGGAATGACATTATTTTCTGCAGGACTCTTTGCATTACCTCAACCTTTGATCTTCCTCGTTGTCTTGATGACAATAACTGATACTGTTGAATATGGTCAATTAAAACTTGGTCACCGTGATGAAGCTCTTGTACTTTGCGTTCGTCCGTTGATTGATAAACTTTCCGGTGCACTTACAAGCGCAATGGTTGGATTCACAGCTGTTTGGGTCGGAATGGTTTCCGGTGCTACTGCTGATACTATCACGCCTGAAGGCTTGATGAATTTTAAATTGATTATGTTTGCCGCTCCGATCGCTTTGATTATTGTTGCAGGTTTTATTTATCGTGCTAAAGTTAAGATGACTGAAGAAGAACACGCAAGAATTGTTAAAGAACTTGAGGAAAAATGGGCAGATATGACTAAATAATGTAGAATGAGGGCTGAGGGCTAAAGGCTTAGGGCTGAGTCAATTCTTAATTCTACATTCTTAATTCTGAATTGAATTAATGGAGGCGTAATATTATGGATGTTTTGACTGCAATGAAGGAAAATTTTAAAGACTGCTTTGGTGACGCTGAAACTCGTGAATATTTTTCACCCGGCAGAATCAATCTTATCGGTGAGCATACAGATTATAACGGCGGTCACGTCTTTCCGTGTGCAATTTCACTCGGTACTTATGCTCTTGTTGCTGATCGTAATGATAATAAAACTAGAATCTTTTCAATGAATCTTGCTGACAAAGGTGTAATTGAATTTCCGATGAATGATCTCAAATATAATCCTGCGTATGATTGGGCTAATTATCCTAGCGGAGTTGTTGACGTTTTTGAGAAAGCCGGTTATAAAGCTGATCATGGTTTTGATATTGTTATGTATGGAACTCTTCCGAATGGTGCCGGGCTTTCCTCTTCAGCGTCGATTGAAGTTTTGATGGCAGTTATTCTCAACGATACTTTTAATTTTGGTATTGATATGGTTGATATGGTTAAATTCTCACAGAAGGCAGAAAATCAATTTGTCGGTGTCAACTGTGGAATTATGGATCAATTCGCTGTTGGTATGGGCAAAAAAGATTGTGCAATTCTCCTTGACTGCAATACTCTTGAATATCGTTACAGTAAATTAGCAATGGAAGGCTATAGCATTGTAATTACTAACACTAATAAAAAGCACACATTAAGTTCTTCTGCTTATAATCAACGTCGCAAGCAATGTGAACACGCACTTAGCGAATTGCAAGCCGTTAAGAAAGATATTAAAACTCTCGGTGATCTTACTAATGCTGAATTTGATTCTATTGCTGATCACATTGAAGACCCGCTTGAAAGACTTCGTGCTAAACACGCTGTTTACGAAAATCAACGTACCTTGCAGGCGGTTGACGCTCTTGAAAAGAATGATCTTGCAAAGTTCGGCAAATTAATGAATGATTCTCACGTTTCATTGCGTGATGATTATGACGTTACAGGTGAAGAACTTGACACGCTTGCTGAGCTTGCTTGGGATCAAGAAGGTGTACTTGGATCAAGAATGACCGGTGCAGGTTTCGGCGGCTGCACAATTAGTATCGTTAAAAACGAAAATATTGAAGACTTCAAAAAGAATGTCGGCGAGGCGTATACTAAAAGAATCGGTTATGCTCCGAGTTTCTACGTTGCTAATATTGCTGACGGAACTCATAAGATTGAAGGCTAAGGGCGTAAGGCTAAGGGCTAAGGTTTAAGTTCAGCCTTCAGCCCTAAGCCTTCAGCCCTAATTAAAATGAAAGAAGGTAATTGTATGGCAATTCTCGTTTGTGGCGGCGCAGGTTATATTGGTTCACACGCCGTTCATCAGCTCGTTGATAAAGGTGAAGAAGTCGTTATTGTTGATAATTTGCAGACTGGTCATCGTGGTGCTATTAATCCTAAAGCAAAATTTTATGAAGGTGATATTAGAAATTCTGAAGTCCTTGATAAAATTTTTACTGAGAATAAAATTGAGGCTGTGATCCATTTCGCTGCTAATTCTCTTGTCGGTGAATCAATGAAAAAACCTTTGCTCTACTTTAATAATAATGTTTACGGTATGCAAATTCTTCTTGAGTCAATGGTGAAACATAACATTGACAAAATTGTTTTCTCGTCGACGGCGGCAACTTATGGTGAGCCGGAACGTGTTCCAATTATGGAAGAAGATCGGACATTTCCAACTAACACTTACGGCGAAACGAAATTGACAATGGAAAAAATGATGAAATGGGTGAGTCTTGCTAATGGTGTTCGTTATGTTTCGTTGAGATATTTTAATGCTGCCGGTGCTCTTGATGACGGATCGATCGGTGAAGATCATCACCCGGAAACTCATTTGATTCCGTTAATTTTGCAAGTGCCTCTTGGTAAACGTGATCACATTACAATTTTCGGTGATGATTATGATACTCCTGACGGTACTTGCCTTCGTGATTATATTCACGTTATCGATCTTGCTGACGCTCACATTCTTGCATTGAATTATCTTCGTAACGGTGGCGAAAGTAATATTTTCAATCTTGGTAACGGCAAAGGTTTTTCAGTTAAAGAAATGATCGCCGCTGCTGAGAAAGCAACCGGTCAAAAAATTAAAGTTGAAATGGGTGAACGTCGTGCAGGTGATCCGGCGCAGTTGATCGCCTCAAGTGATAAGGCTCGTAAAATTCTCGGCTGGACTCCTAAATATACTGACGTTGAAATTGTAATTAAAACCGCTTGGACGTGGCATAAAAATCACCCTAACGGTTATGAAAATTAATGTAGAATTAAAAATTCAGAATGTAGAATGATTAGCAATTTAATTCTTAATTCTGCATTCTACATTCTGAATTAAATTAGAGGTGATATTATGTCGATTAATAATGAAATTAACAGGCTGATCAATTTTGCTATTCAACAAAATTTAATTGAGTCGTCAGATGTTTTTTATTCCGCTAATCGTTTGATCGATCTTCTCAAAGTTTCTGAATTTATTCCTGAACAGATCAATGAGACTTTAGAGACCGCAACGCCAATTCTTGAAAATATTTTAAATTATGCCGCTGAAAATAATATCATTGAAAATACGATCAATGAACGTGATTTATTTGATACAAGAATTATGGATTGTGTAATGCCGCGTCCGTCTGAAATTATTCGTCGCTTTAAAGATGATTATAATAATTCGCCGCAGCTTGCAACGGATAATTATTACAAATTAAGTATCGCTTCAAATTACATTCGCAAAACAAGAATCGACAAAAATATTATTTGGAAAACTTCAACGGATTATGGTGATCTTGATGTAACGATTAATCTTAGCAAGCCGGAAAAAGATCCAAGAGATATTGCGAAGGCTAAAACGATCAAGTCGACCGGTTATCCTAAATGTTTGCTTTGTCGTGAGAATGAAGGTTATGCCGGGCACGCTAATCACCCGGCACGTGAAACTCATCGTTTAATTCCGTTAGACTTCAGAGGTCATCAATGGTTTTTGCAATATTCTCCTTACACTTATTACAATGAACATTGCATTGTTTTAAATTCCGATCACATTCCTATGAAGATCGATCAAAATACTTTTGAAAATATTTTTGATTTTATTTCTGAATTTCCTCATTACTTCGTTGGATCAAATGCTGATCTTCCGATCGTCGGCGGCTCGATCCTCTCTCACGATCATTATCAAGGCGGTCATTATACTTTTGCTATGGCTAAGGCTGAGATCGAAAAAAATTTTTCTTTTGAAGGTTTTGATCAAGTGCAAGCTGGTAGAGTTAAATGGCCTATGTCTACAATTCGTTTGAGATCAAAAAATCGTCAACAATTAATTGATCTTTGTGTAAAGATTTTAAATTGTTGGCGAAATTATTCTGACGAATCAGTTGATATTTTTGCTGAAACCGATCAGCCTCATAATACGATCACTCCGATCGGTCGTCGTCGTGGTGATCAATTTGAATTTGATCTTGTTCTTCGTAATAATCGAACTACGGCGGATCATCCTCTCGGTTTATTTCATCCTCACGCCGAAGTTCATCATATCAAAAAAGAAAATATCGGTTTAATTGAAGTTATGGGATTAGCAGTTTTGCCTGCTCGTCTTAAAAATGAAATGGCTCTTGTTAAAAATAATTTACTCAATGGCGTGAAGGATATTTCAAATATTAATGACATTTCCATTCACGCTGATTGGTATAAAAAAATTCTTGCTAAACATTCTAATTTTAATTCTGATAACGTCGATGAAATTATCAAAGCGGAGATCGGTTTAGTCTTCAGTGAAGTTTTATCTCACGCCGGTGTTTTCAAACGTAATGATCAAGGTCTTGAGGCTTTCGATAAATTTATAAGTTCGATTTAATCAATGGAAAAAATTTTAATTAAATAGAGGTGATAAGATGAATTTCAATTTTGATAAACTTGCTGATCTTGAATACTTTAAAGAAAATCGTTTGCCTGCTCATAGCGATCATAATTTCTTCGCTAATTTAAATGAACTCGCTATTGAGCATTCGTCATTCAAATTCTCGCTTAATGGTCTTTGGCATTTTCAACTCGCTGATAATTTAAATCTCATTCCAAATAATTTTCAATCGCTTGATTTTGATTGTCACGCTTGGAAAACGATCAGAGTTCCGGCTCATATTCAAATGGAAGGTTATGGCAAGCCACATTATACTAATACTACTTACCCTTTCGACGGTCACGAAGTCATTAAGCCCGGCGAAATTCCTCAACGTAATAATCCTGTCGCTTGTTATGTTAAATATTTTAATTCGCCGTCCGATTGGAAAAATATTTTTATTTCGTTTCAAGGTGCTGAGTCTGCGATCGCCGTTTTTCTCAATGGTCATTTCGTCGGTTACTCTGAAGATTCTTTTACTCCTGCTGATTTCGATTTATCACCATTCATTAAAAACGGTGAAAATAAATTAGCGGTGATGGTTTTCAGATTTTCAAGCGGCTCTTGGTTTGAAGATCAAGACTTCTTTAGATTCAGTGGACTTTTTAGAGAAGTTTTTATTTACACTAAACCTACAATTCACGTTGAAGATATTTTTGTTAAGGCTAAACCGATCAATAATTTTCAAGACGGTCATTTATCGATCAATCTTAAATTCAACACCGATCTTGATAAGTCTGTTGAAATTTCTCTTTACGATCAAGATAATATTTGTGTCCTCAATGATAATTTAAATCCTAATTCTGAATTTATCATTAAAAATTGTCGCCTCTGGTCCGCTGAATTTCCTTATCTTTATCGACTGATTATCACTGTCAAGCATAATAATTCAATTTGTGAAATTATTCCGCTTAATGTCGGTTTTCGTGAATTTAAACTTGACAACAATATTATGAAAATCAACGGCAAAAGAATTATTTTCAAAGGCGTTAATCGTCACGAGTTCGATTGCTTTAATGGTCGTGCTTTTGATCCGTCAATGATTGAACAAGATATTATTACAATGAAACGCAATAATATTAACGCCGTGAGGACTTCACATTATCCTAATCAAAGCCGCTTTTATGATCTTTGTGATCGTTATGGACTTTATGTTATCGACGAAACAAATTTAGAGACTCACGGAAGTTGGATGCGCAACGGCGGTTGTTTCATTGATGAAAATTCTTTGCCGAATGATAATCCTAAATGTTTAGCGGCGATTTTAGATCGTGCAAAGTCAATGCTTGAACGTGATAAAAATCATTGTTCCATTTTAATTTGGTCTTGTGGCAATGAATCTTGTGGCGGTAAAAACCTTTTTGAGATGTCAAATTATTTTAGGAATAATGATCCGTCTCGGCTTGTACATTACGAATCTATTTTTTGGGATCGCCGTTACAATTCGACTAGTGATATTGAAAGTCAAATGTACACGACGGTTGAGAATGTCAAGAAATTTTTGTCAACTCATCGTGATAAGCCTTTTATTATGTGTGAATATACTCATTCAATGGGCAATTCTAACGGCGGAATGCACAAATACACGAATTTAACAGAAGAAGATGAACTTTATCAAGGCGGCTTTATTTGGGATTTTGTTGATCAAGCGATTTATTCACATGAAAAAAGTTCTCTTCTTTATGGCGGTGACTTTGGCGACCGACCGACTGATTATAATTTTAGTGGTAATGGTTTAATGTTTGCAAATCGACAGCCGACAACGAAAATGCAAGAAGTGAAATTTAATTATCAAGATTTTTCGTTGATTCCGGCGGCTGACAAAATCACTATTAAAAATAAATCGAACTTCACGGACGCGGCGAAATTCGTTTTGAAAATCAATTTGCTTGTCGACGGTCAAAATGTCTTTAATAATAAAATTGATCTGCCGTCGATTTTGCCCGGCGATTCTAAAGATATTCCGATCAATCTTCCACATTTCGATCAAGGTGAACAAGTTTTAACTGCGTCGCTTTGCTTGAAAAGTGATCAAATCTTTGCTGACAGCGGCTTTGAAATTGCTTTTGGTCAAGCAATCATCAACAGCGAATCAATCAATCATCAATTACCAATTACACATTACCCATTACACATTATCAAAAGCGATATAAATTTAGGCGTGCAAGGCGATGGATTTTCTGCAATGTTTTCATCTGCCGCTGGTAATTTGACAAGTTATAAATTTAACGGCGTTGAATTGATTGAATCACTTCCTCAATTAAATTTCTGGCGTGCGCCGATTGATAACGATTATGGCAATGGTCATCATCTCAACTGTGCTCAATGGAAACTTGCAAGCCTCTATCGCCGTTGCGTTAAGATCGAATTTGCCATTGAAAAGGATAACTTCAAAACAGTTAATAAATATTTCGGTGAAGACGGTACAGGCGAATTTGATTCTGATAATTTGCAAGTTCGTTTCACTTATCAACTTGTTACTAATCCTATTGCTTATTGCGTTGTAACTTACACCGTTAATAATTCCGGCGTTGTCAAAATCGAAATGGATTATCAGAAAGTTGACGGCTTAAGCGATCTGCCGGACTTCTCAATGATTTTTACGTTGTCGAATGAATACGATCAAATTAAATTCTACGGTTATGGGCCGCTTGATAATTATATCGATCGTTGTGAAGGTGCACGGCTCGGAATTTATCAGACAACGGCGGCGAATGAATTTGAAAATTATCTGCGTCCTCAAGAATGCGGCAATCATTGCGGTGTTCGGTGGTTTAATCTTACTGATCGGCGTGGTCGCGGCGTTAAAATCTTTGCTGATATTCCTTTTGAAGTTTCTGCTCTGCCGTTTAATCCTCACGAGATCGAAAACGCTCATCATTATTTCGATCTCCCGGCTGTTCATCATACTTACTTAAAAGCCTCTGCCGGTCAATGCGGCGTTGGTGGCGACGATTCTTGGGGCTCTCCGATTCTTGACGAATATTTAATTAAAAATGTCGACAAGCATTTTGAATTTTATTTCAGAGGAATATGAATTAATTCAGAATGAAGAATTAAGAATGCAGAATTGGAAGTGATTTAATTCTACATTCTGCATTCTAAATTCTACATTATAAATGGGGTATTTAAAAAATGATCACATTTGACGAACAAAATCAACGTTTCCATCTCAAAAACAAATTCATCAGTTACGTTATCGAAATTGCACGCGGCAAATATTTATTTCATCGTTACTTCGGCAAGGCTTTAAAAGAATTTAGAGATTCTGCGCCGTTGCAGAAAATTGATCGCGGCTTTAGCGGTCAACCTGCTGCCTATGAAAACGAGCGAACTTTTTCACTTGACGTTCTGCCTCAAGAATATTCAACGATCGGACACAGTGATTATCGTATTCCGGCTTATGAAATTGAATTAGACGACGGCACTAACATTTTAGAATTATTCTATTCAGGCTGCAAAATTTATCACGGCAAAAATAATTTGTCCAGCTTGCCTGCGAGTTACGCCGCTGATGGCGAAGTTGACACTCTTGAAATTTATTTAACTGATTCTAATTTGAATTTTAAAGTCGCGTTGATTTATTCTATTTTCAATAATTATTCAGTGATAACCAGATCGGTTAGATTTGAAAACTTCGGCGATCGAATTGTTAAATTAAAAAATGCGTCAAGCGTTATGATTGATTTTTCTGATCACGACTTCGACAGCTTAACGCTTTACGGTGGTCACGCCGCTGAAAGAAGTCTTGAACGTAGAAAATTATCACGTGGAATTTTTGAAGTTGCCAGCACTCGTGGCGCAAGTTCTCATCAACAATCGCCATTTATTGCACTTGCAAGATCGGCAACAACTGAATTTCAAGGTGAAATTTTTGGATTTAGTTTAATTTACAGCGGAAGTTTCAGCGCAAAAGTTGAAGTTGAACAATTTGGATCGACTCGCCTGGTTATGGGTTTAAATCCTCAAGTTTTCAAATGGCAGCTTGATCCTAATGAAAAATTTCAAACGCCTGAAGTTGTTATGACTTATTCAGACAGCGGAATTAACGCAATGAGTAAGACATTTCACAAGTTTTATAGAAATAATTTGATTCGTGGAAAGTATAAAGATCAACTGCGTCCGATTTTGGTGAATAATTGGGAAGCAACTTATTTTGATTTTAATGAACAGAAGATTGAAGAACTTGCAGATTGTGCAAAAGAATTAGGAATTGAATTGTTAGTGCTTGATGACGGCTGGTTTGGCAAGCGTAATGATGATAATTCGTCGTTAGGTGATTGGTTCGTTAATCAAGAAAAATTGCCTCAAGGTTTAAATTATCTTTCTGAAAAAATTCATCAACGCGGCTTGAAATTCGGTTTATGGTTTGAACCGGAAATGATCAGCGTCGATAGTGAACTTTATAGAAAGCATTCTGATTGGACGTTGCACGTTGAAAATTATCCGTCGAGTTTTAGCCGTCATCAATTAGTTTTAGATTTAACGCGACAAGAAGTCCGTGATTATATCGTTGAAAGCGTTACAAAGATTTTAAATTCAGCGAAGATTGATTATGTTAAATGGGATATGAATCGACATATGACAGAATCATTTTCAACGGCTTTAACTCGTGAAAGAAAATTTGAGACTCAACACCGTTATATACTTGGACTTTATGAAGTGCTTGAGAAAATTACTTCACAATTTCCTGAAATACTTTTTGAAAGTTGTAGCGGCGGCGGCGGTCGATTTGATGCCGGAATGCTTTATTATATGCCGCAGACGTGGACGAGTGATAATACTGATGCAGTTTGCAGATTAAAAATTCAAACGGGAACAAGTTATACTTTTCCGCCGATCGCAATGGGTTCGCACGTTTCAGTTACGCCTAATCATCAAATTGGAAGAGTAACGCCTATGCAAATGAGATCGTTTGTTGCAATGGCCGGCGATTTTGGTTATGAGCTTGATATTTGCAAAATGAATGACGCTGATAAAAATCTTGTCAAGCAGCACGTTGAAATTTATAAAAAAATTCGTCCGATCATTCAACTCGGATCATTTACAAGATTAATTTCACCGTTTGAAGGAACTGAAAATGAAACAGCGTGGCAATTCAAATTAAATGATCAAATTGTCGTAATGTATTTTAAAATCCTTTCAGAACCGGCGCATCAAATTAGAATTTTAAAACTTGCTGATCTCAATGAAAATTCTATCTATCAAATTAAAAAATATATTCCGGCGCAGAGATTAGCCGTTGAAGGCGGAAGTTATCAAGAATCGATCGAAGGCAAAACATTTTACGGTGATGAATTAATGTTTAACGGACTTGCAGTCGAGAAGATTGAAACGGATTTTGCGGCTTATATGTGGATACTTGAG
>JAFUZV010000008.1 GCA_017476425.1 Selenomonadaceae bacterium | reverse complement strand
TGGGAAACGTCGAAAGCGGCGAAATGACAAAATCGAATTAACGCCGCTAGAAAATATTTTGAATATCTATTTATCATTTATGAGAATGTGCAAGATAGGATTTAAAGAAGTTGACGAAATGGAATTACGTTTGTTGTTAGATTTAATGATAGTTAATGCAAAAGTCAACGGAAAAATAGAGAAAGAAATTTACATAGAAGACTTATTATAGCGGCGATCGGAGTGGTCGCCGTTTTTTAGTTTAAAATTTTGAAAAATTATATTAGCAAGTTACCATCAAGTTAAATTGAAAAGAGGTGAGAAAATGGCGGAAAGTGTAGGATCGCTTTACATTAGGCTTGGATTAAGTTTATCAGAATTGACAAGTGATTTTATTGCAGCCGATCGCAGTATCAATGAAAATATGAATCGTTTAAATCGAGAAATGCAAGTGATAAGACTCCGGGCAGAAGTTGAATTAAACGGATTAGATGAAGTCGCCGATGCAGAGCAACGTTTTCAAGTGCAGACGAATCGATTAAATGATCTGATTAGAGCTCAGCAACAGCGAATATCATTAGCGAATGCAGCATATCAAGATATGAGAGAGCGACTCGGTGAAAATAGTGCACAAACTCAAAGAGCGCAGGTAGCATTAGAACGAGAACGAGCGGCATTAGCAAGACTTGAAAGAGAATTACGCAATGTAAATGAAACACAATCAGAGGCTAATGAAGAACAAAGAGATTTTTCAGGCTCATTAACAACGATCGCTGAAAAAGCCGCACCGGTAATAATAGCGATAGTTGGAATAAAAGAAGCATTGCAAGCTGTTGGCGAAGCAACAACTTCATTGATAGAGGATTTTAGAGAATTACAACAACAAGCATATGAATTGAATATGTCAGTAAATGACACTGAAAATTTTCTACGACATATGAGATTAGCCGGTGGAGATATAGGAGATTTTGAAGGCTTTATCAGAGGAATAACAGATGCGTGGGTTAAAGGTGATGTAGATGATCCAGAGACCTTAGCAATGAAAAAATATGGTGTAGAAATAGAAAATGTCAACGGCAGATTGAAAGACTTCAAGTCAATAACTGAAGAAGTATATCAAGGATTTTTAAAAGCCCGTGATAATGGTGAAGCAATAAATTATTTGCAAATGCTCGGCGGTGAAAGTGGTATTCGTGATGCAATTCAGTATTTTGAAAGATATGAAGAAGCATTAGAAGATGTAAAAAAAATTTATCAATCGAATATAAACGCCGCTGAATTACACAAAGC
The DNA here is from genome assembly GCA_017476425.1 of Selenomonadaceae bacterium. GTDB lineage: Bacteria > Bacillota > Negativicutes > Selenomonadales > Selenomonadaceae > Quinella. The sequence goes on along the minus strand of JAFUZV010000008.1, from coordinate 7,912 downwards.
CGATCGAGAATTAAATTTGTTATCAGAACAAGCGATCGAGTTCGGCAATGCAATAAGAGATATAGCAACACCGGCAACAAGAATGGCAATGCAAAATTTATTTGATATATTTCACGCCGGAACAGAAATTTTAGTTGAAAATAAAGAAGAAATTCAGCGGTGGCAATTTATAGCATTAGAGGCGGCAAATAAGGTAAAAGATGGCTTTTTGAGTGTTATAGAAGCGATGAAACCGCTAAATGAAAGCAGTGGATTTGAAAATTTCACTGCACAGCAGAATGAACAAATAAAAAATTTGCATTCAGAGATAGAGAAATTAAATGAATTTGACACGACACCGTGGGGAAAAATTTTTAATTATGATTTTGATATGCTTTTTGGTAATACGATAGAGCAAGCCGAATCGAATTTAGATCAATACAATGAAGAATTGCAAGCGACACAACGTGAAACAGAAGAATTAGAAAAAGCGTCAAAAGAGATGGGCGATGCTTTGAGTTATGGACTCCGTGATAGTCTTAAAAGAGCGACTGAATATAAAGATGAATTAAAAGACTTAAAAAATGAAATGGATTTTAAAGATAAAATTTATTTTGAGACAGATGAATATTCAAAATCAATCGCAGAACTTGATACTTGGTATGAAAGATCAACAAGAAATTTGAAAAAAGTTACTGAAGAACAAAAGAAAGCGATCGAAGAAAATATTCAATCAGTTGCAGAATTACTTGATGATCCATTATTAGCAGAAGATAAGCGCACGGAATTAATTGCACAAAACAAAAATTTACAAGAAATGTTAGCAAGTAATTTCAAAGCCTCTAAAGAAGAAGAATTAGCATTAGCTGAATTAGTTAAGCAAAGACGTTTAAAAATAGAACAAGATCAAGCCGCCGCGATAGCAGAAATACACCGTGAGATCGCAGCGATTGATAAAACAGATTTAGAAAAAACATATGATGAAATAGAAAAAGCCGGACGTGCATTCAAAAATCGTGGTGTCGATGATGAAACTGTAAATGAATTTGTTGACGCAAAAAAGGCGGAGGCTTTAGAGGAATTAGAAAAAGAGGTCGCCGCTAATATTGATTCTATCTGGCAAAATGAATTAGAAAAGCGATTAGCACAAATTGATCGTGAAAAACAAGCGTGGATTGATAAAGGAGTCGAAGAAGTCAAAGCAACTGAATGGGCGGAAAAGTCAAAAAGTAAATTGATAGAAGAAGTTCAAAGTGAATTTAACGCCGCACGCGATGCTTTATATCAAGATGATTTAGAAAAGGAACTTGCACGAATAGACGCGTCAAAAGAAGCGTGGATACAAAAAGGAATTTCAGAAGTTGAAGCAACACAATGGGCAGAAGAAGCAAAAGATCAGGCAAGAAATAAAGCGAATCAAAAAGAGGCACAAATAGCTCAGCAACGCGATCAACGTCGAAAGCAAGAAATTGAAGCTGAAAGACGTGCTGCTATTGAAAAGGCAAATGCTCAACGCAATGTAGCTTTGCAAGTTTTAAAATCTGAAATCGAAGATTATCGTTTATATCAAGAAAAAGGAATTACAGGATTAATTGAGAAGCAAAAACAAGAACTATATAAAATAGGAATTACTGATAAAGATTTACAAATGACACCTGCAATGTTGAATGAGTTCAAAAAGGCACAACACGAGGCAATGCAAAATTTATTACCGAATTTCGCTAAAACACCTTATGAATCACCGTGGGCAAATTACGAGCGCAAACGTAATAGAGAACCGGAACCGGCAGAAAATTTGCCGAAAGGAAAATACAAAAATACTCCGGAAGAAAATCAAGCTAAAATAGATGATCCAGTACAAGCCGCAAGTAAAGGATTAACAAATGTAGCAGATGCAGGATCAGCCGCAGCAGACGCACTTAATAAAATAGGTAATATAAATCCCGAATCTAAAAATAAAAATGATACAGAGCCTTCAAATTCAAATTCAAGAGAACCATTTGATCCCGAAATTAACGGTTATATAACAAATGGAAATCAAAAAGCATATAGTTTTCGTGATCCTAATGATCCAGATAATTTATCAAAACACGGTTATATGACACCGGAACAAATTCAAAGAGAAATTGCAAATGGACGCAATTTTAATATTGATCCTACTATTGAATCACTTCAAGCATTAAAAGGACAAGAACGTTTGAATGATTTTTTAGAACCATTTCAAAATTTAGGAAATAACGCAGATAAAGCGGCAAATAATCTATCTGATTTAGCACCTAAATTAAATGATTTTAAAAATGATATACCGACATTAAATCCTACAACGCCGGATAATAATTTGCCGGAAAATATTCCCGATCTTAATAGTGAAATTCAAAATGTTCAAAGTGCAATTCAAGAAGCCAATCAAATGATGAATAATGCTACTTCTGCATTTTCTTCATTAATCGAACAAATTTCAGTATTAAATCAAAACCTAAATAATTTATCAAATCAAAATCAGCAGCCAGCAAATATTACAAATAATATTTCAGCAAATATAAATGAAGCTCACGCTTGGGACTATGCTCATATTCAGGAATTAGCTAATAAAGTTGCAGATGTATTAAGACCACATATTTCACGAGCTTTAGGCGGTGATCCGAATGCATATTGAGATTGGAACAGCTAAAACTTTAAATTGTCAAAATTGGAAAGAAAATAAAAATCGTCGACTTACTAAAATTGAAACGATCGGCGGTAATATTGTTCAAGATTTTGGACAATGCAAAGGTGATAAAACTTTTACTTGTACTTGTCAACTTGATAATGAAAATAACGAAATTGTAACAAATTATTTTGATAATCAAGAAAAAATAAAAATTGTCGATCAAGCCGGTAAAATTTATTTCAATATGAGAATCAATATTATATCTGATAAATATATTGAAATGTTTGAAACGAAAAAATATCACGAATTAGAATTAGAATTTTGGGAGGTTTAAAAAAGTGGCTCATTTTGCAATTTATATGAATAATCCTACAGCAGGGAGTATAGACGGAACTAGAATATCAGAAGGCGATCAAACATTACCATTAACAGCAACGCTTGACGCATCACAAAGCGAAACTACGATTATGAAATGTGCAATACGATGTGATAGCGGTTATGTTATTTCGAGTGATACAACAATATCATTTAGCGGTGATACTGCGTCAAAATGGAAAGTTGCAGAGGATAATGATTATTCTGATGCAACGATCGCTGCGCAGATGTGCACGTGGCAAGATGAAATTTCTATTGAAAGCGTTACAGCGGTTAATAAAGTATTTTGGGTTAAAGCGTCAAGCAATCCAAATGAAACGCCATCAAATGACATTTCTGTAACTATTGATGCTGTAGGAATAGTGGCGCAGGAGTGATTTAAAATGTCTTTTCGATATGTTAATCCCGGTTATGCTGAATTACAAACAGGTCAGTATAATTATAGGAATTTAACAAGTTATGATTCTAATAATAGTAAAACAGGAGTATCAATATATAAAAATACTACATACAGCTATGGTGGAGTCCTTTGTGAAATTTCTAATTTAATCAATGAAATTTATGCACGTTTTGATATATTTTATAATACAACAAGCCGTGAGGTATATTTTCGCATTGGTCCTAACTTGACTATTAGCAACTATATAAAATTTCAGAAATCGCAAAGAGGAAATTCTAATATTAGTGTTATTTGTTATTTAAATGGAAAACAGTTAGATAGTAGATACATTCTCAGTGAAGAGAAATTTTCTGTATGGTTGCACATACGTTTAAAAGATGAAACCGATGGAATTTTTGAATACATAATGAATGGTGGATCAAAATATTCTTTTTCGCATTCATATACAACTTTTCAATATAATTCAACTGCAGAAAAAAATATAGCTATGTTAGATAATTATCAAGGAAGCGATGATATATTTTTTTCCAATATCATAATTTCCGATGAATACATTTCACCGAAAGAAGAAGTAATTATTTTGCCGACTTCTACAATTTCAACTGATATGACTGATAATCAAGATGGAACTTTTACCGCTGATGAAACTAATCAGCAGCTTTTAATGACTGTTGACGCATCAACTCTTATTTCTCAATATGGAAGAAGTTCAAAAGTTACCAGCATTGCATCAGGCGGTATACCTGCATATAAAACCGCCGAAGGTTTATCAAATTTGATCGGTATTGACAAAATCAGCGGAAATATTTCCGAACATAATTCAGTTGCTTTATCTTCAATTTCAACACTCGGAGCTTTTGATTGTTGGACAACTAATATAACACTCGGTGAGTTAAACGGTAAACAGATCGGCTTGAAAGCGGCGACTTGATATGAGTATTAACATAAAACCTAAAATAATTGTTTCGTGGATACCAAATGGCAAAATTATTTTAAAGCCTTTATTCTTTGCAACAGTTATCAAATTAGATAAAGCCAGTGCTGATACACTAAGAAAAATTTCTGCAACTGAAAAAATTCAAGTCGACACGATCAGAAAAATTAAATCTCTTGAAAATGTTCAAGTGTCGACTAATCGTCACTTAATGAAAACTGAAAATATTGCAGTTGACACGAAACGAAAAATTGAGGCTTTAGAAAATATTCAATCTGATACATTACGCAGAATCAGACACGGATATATTCATTTGAAACCTTTAATTTTTGCCTCAATGATACCCAACGGCAGAATTATTTTTAAGCCGAAAATATTTGCAACAGTTGATCCACCAGAAAAAATTAGTGCTGATACATCAAGAAAAATTTTTAATTCAGAAGTCATTCACGCAGATACACTCCGACAATTCAAAGAATCAATTTCAGTTGACACGGAACGAATTATAATTTGTACTGAAACATTTTCAGGTGATTTATTTAGAATTATTAAATCCCCACAGCTTGAAACATTTTCAGGTGATACCTGTAGAAAACTTGTTGAAAAATTTAGTGCTGATACTTGTCGATCGATCGTCAAAACTGAAAAAATTAAAGTCGACACTATTAGAAGAAAACCATATTTATTAAATTACTACATCAAAGAAAAGAATCAATCATTGAGAGCATTAAAATCTGCTAATGATGATTCTCAATTATTATTTAACACTTTAAAGGATTTTGGAATTGTTTCACTTTCACTCGGTTTAAATGAAATGACTTTATCTGATACTATTCAGCTTGAATCAGCAACATATATGAATATCAATGAAGCGTTAAGAGGAAAATTATTTAATTACGAATTTAATTTTTTAGTCGAGTCCACCAGCCACCGTGATTTAGTTCAAACAATTAACGGTATGTATAATCAAGATGAATTGCTTTATACTCAATTTTATTTGAAAAATAACACAATCGCTGATTCTTTAAGCGATGATGAAAAGCAAAAGATAATCGATGATAACGAAACACTTAAAAATTATTTAGATATTGCGCAGTCATTCCAGATAAACGGTGAAGAAGTTACTAGAAAAAATTTTTTGGATTATTTTATTACAGCTAATTTGCCTGTTAGCAGCATTATCAATTATGTTGCTCATTCTTTAGGTTTAAAAACTAATATTCTGATGCAGGACTTTCACCATAAAGATTTTTCAAATACTTTAGGATCATATGTTACTTATTCAGATATTTTATCGCAATTATTCAGCTTTACTTCTTCAATTCCTCAATATCAAGTTAATTGTTTTATTCGTGGTAATACTTTAAATGTAATTATGAGAGGTTACGAAAATAAAATTTATGATATAACTGATTTACCACATTCAAGACCAACAATTAATAAAAAATTATTGCGTAACTTATGGAATAATGTAATAGATGAATCAAATATAGATGATGATGACAACGATAATACTTTTTATTTTTCAGGAACATTAACTGATAAAGGCAGCAGATATACTTTTTTCAATGGTTTATTAAAAAATGAAAGTCATTCAAATAGTTATAGCGAGCAACCCGATAATTACAGTTCACTTGCAGAAGTAACTAATTTCAATTCTAATCAAAATATTATTTATTCTTACAAGGCTTTCGATGAAAATTTAGGCTTATCAAATAATAATTTACTAACTCTAAAATATGAATCAGGCAAATTAGAAATTGAAGGCGGCAATTCTAATTTAGCTTGGTATTTATCAGATAAAGATGAAACGAGTATTAACGAACAATGGAACGCTTTCGATCCTTCTGATAACTCTAAAACTATTCATAGAAATAAAACTTCTTACAATTACAGTACTTTAAATGGTGACGGCGTTTATTTGACTTCTGAATATACTACTTCTATTGTTGAAGAATATACTACAAACAATTCAGGCGGATATGAATTAGATAGTAAAGAAATTCAAATTACAGAAGTTCGACACATACCACTCGGAAATGGTTTTTATAGTACTGCTACTTATCAAGATGGAATATTTCAAGGCAGTTCAATTTCACAAGGAAAACCAAGCCAGCAAGTTACTCAATACACTATTGATCAAGTTCAACAAGCATTTCAAATTTCTAATTTAGATGATTCTGATGCAGCCATCAGCAAACAAGACGAACGCACTAAATTATCTGCAATAGTTAATACATCATTTCCGATCGCCGATGATGATATTAAAAATGCTTGTATTGATGCTATGATATGGTTAAATCGTCGGATTGAAGAAACGATTGACATTGATATTTATTGCGAGGTTGTTAATGGAATTGCTCAAATTGATCATATTGTCGATTTTTCAGAACGTATTTTATTAGATGGAAATGAATATTATTTAGTATCTAACTCTATCAATTTAACACCGCGAGAATTTGTTCAAAAATTATCTTTGATTAGGTGGTATTAAAAATGAGTATAAGAGATTTTGCGAAAGATATTAAATCAGCAGTGAATAAAAGAATTGAAAATGAATCAAGAGCTGTTAGAGGTATGATCAAAAATGGAAAATTTCATTCAGGCAATAAAAGTTATCCTGTAAAGCAAGCTGTTGAATGCAACACAAAAAGAAAAGTATGGGCTGTTAAAACTCAAAATAATAAAGCTGTTATTGTAGGTGGTTAAAGTGTATAGAACTAGAGTTGACAGCGTTAATGGAACTAAAATTTTTGCAGGTGGCAAATGGTTAAAATGTATTGGTAATAAACCTGTTAGAGTTGGTGATCTTGTTTGGACTGACGGGAAATGTGTCTATGGTAATTTTTTAGAAGCCAGTGATCCTTTTATTCCTGTTACTTCTTCTGATTCTGAAATCATACCTATTGCAAATGTAGATCATTTTTATTACTTCGATAAAAGATTAAATGGATTGACTGCATTTAATGATTTAACGGAAGATTATTCAAATCCTTATCTTGTTAATTCTAAAAAGAAATGTTTCATTTTTAAGGAAAAAGATATTAAACTAGAAACCATAACACACGGCTGGAAAAGAAGATATTCAATTTTAGATGCTGACATTGATAATCAAGGTAATGTTTTTAAAATTGAAGATTATGTTTTGTGGACTGCAGGATCTCATGTTGAAAATGTCTTTGATGAAGTTCAAGAAGAATATGGCGGTAAAATTTATAAAAATGATGAAGTCTTTTTTGATTTTGGCAGTAAAATTCGTGAATTACGTATCAAAAATGCTGATGATTGTCAAATAGGTGTTTATACTGCTTTTGTTGACTCAAACGGTAATTTTTGGCTTTATGTTTACCTTCGACATTTAAACTACAAAATTGAAAATAATCAAGAAGTATGGTCGGATTATACTGGCTGCGAAGATTATTACTTTATCACTAAGGATCAAACTATCAAACTTGGTTATAAGAATTTTAGTAAAAACTTTGTAGTAGACCAAGATACTGGCGAAATTGACGATGCTACAAAATATGATCCTTATGTAATAATTTCTAATCATACTTTGAAAATACCTATTGCT
>JAFUZV010000007.1 GCA_017476425.1 Selenomonadaceae bacterium | reverse complement strand
GTAAGATTTGCAATGTTACTCAAGTGAAATGCCTGGATAAATACTTGCGATTGCTACTGAAATATCCGAATCGGCAATAACTTCGAGCGACTCTTCGTGATACTGGTTAACATAAGATTGATAGGTATTAGTGAAATCGTTTTCAGAAAGACCTTTACCCGGAATTTTGGTGACGTAGTCTGTAAGATCGGTAGTTCCAGCAAGAACATCCCAGCCTGTAGAAGTTCTAGCAACGTTGTCGCCTGCTTTGATAGCAGTACCGTTGCTATCTTCGCCACCTGCTTGCTGAATGTTGTAGACATCGCCGACTTTAGGATTAGCGACAGTTGCAAGGCTGCTGTAAGTTTTAACTGAGCCGACGTAATGGAAAGCCGCAGTGATAGCCGTGTTGAGTTCGTCCTTCGTAGCATAGATCACGTCGTTGAAAGCCTTTGCTTTCTGGATTCCTTTCTGCATTGTAGTAAGGATTTCTTGTTTAATGGTTGCCATTATAAAACACCTCTTATTAAATATTTTTTTATATCAAGGCTTTAGCCCTAATATCGAATTAACCGCCAACAAGCGTTATATCTGAATAAATTTGATCAATAATAGAATCGATTTCCTCGTCAGTTATCGAATCAGAAAGCGTATCATCTAAAGTTAAGGTTTCATCTGAAGAACCTCCGCCTGGAGTATCAACTGGCAAAGTAATAGGGGAAATGCTATCATTACCTTGAAAAATGTAAGCAACATTATCAGTATCAAGAGTGATAGAACCACTTGATAAAGATAAAATATCTCCACTCTCTAAACTTAAAACAACTTCATCATTAATTTGTTGATCAACATTAAGCCAAGCAGATTTAGAATTAGGTTTTGAAGTTGAAACGGCAATAGGTAATGTATTTTTACGTTTGCCATAATTGATAAAATCCTCCAATTGTGTTTTGAGCTCAGATAAGATTGAAAAATTTAAATCAAATTGTTGCTTTAAATATTCAGTACGATTAGCAAGCTGATTCAGCGGCAAATTGTCAACGCCATTTTCACCACCTATAACAGCCTCGCCGGTTTCGTGCATAAAAATATCAGATTCCCAAGTAGGATTGCGTGCAAAATGCCTCAAAGGTTTTCTTAAACCTGTCGCATTATCGCGTGCAAATCCTATAAAATCTTGTTCATTTATCAATTTTCATCACCTGCCTTTAAAAATGAATTATCCAATATCCATTTATCACAATGTCATCTTCTTTGTCTATTTGCAAAACTTTTCTTGCACCGTCTGATAACTCTTTAAATCTCACACGGTGAGAAAACATTGTGCCGTCTGCGCAAAATAATCCGAACTCTCGAATTGTTAAATTGTTAGCGTGTTGCCTGTCAACTATGAAGTCAAAACGTGCATCACGATCATTAACCGTTGCTGTTGTCAATGGTATTAAAACTTGTTCCTGCAAACAAAAATCGGTAGGAGATTCTTCATCTGAACCACTACCGACACCTAGATATTTTATTGCAGAATTGCTTAATCCTGCCGCAAGCTGAGCAAGCCGCCTTCTTCCATCATTCACGACTAAATTGTGATCGTTGTATTCATTAATCAGTTTACTGGCTTTATAAATTGCTAAATGAAACTCACCGGTTATCTTTTTTGTATCGTCCTCAAATATCAACATATTATCACCTCACTTTGACGAATAAGATCATTGCCTCTAGATAAAATTTTATTACGTTTTGGCGGCTTGATAATTTCAACATTGCTATCAAATGCTTTTTCACCACGCTGGAAATTGTTTCTAATTAATTGCCCTCTTAACGGCGTATAAGTTATGTTATAAGTAATATTGTCATCAACTGAAATATCATCTTCAAAATTAATGTTTATCGCTGTCGATAGTCTTAAATCAGCCGCCGTTTGAAATGCACCACGCTTGAAATCGTCGCCGCGTTGTAATGTTTCATTTCGATCAAAGTAAAAAATAAGATCGTCAGCTAAATCAAGCAGAAGATCAAATTTCACTTCGTCAATATTCAAATCTTCAAACGGTTTTCTTATCGGCGCAAATAATTTTCCTCTCTCAATCTCTCCACGCAATTTGCCTTCTCGTTTGGTAAAGTCACCTCGTTCAAGGTTTTTGCCTCTAAGCAATGGATAATTTAAACCGTACGGGAAAACATCTTCATATTGCAAAGACAAATCAAATTGAAAATTTTCTGTAGGTTGAATAATTTCATCTTTTAAGTCTGTTATTAATTGTTCAAACCAAAACGCTAAATGCGCAGGTTTATATATATTAATTGCATTGCGAAGATCATTAAAATAATTTACATAACCATCAAGAACAATTTTAAAACGATATTCTTCATTGTACTCAATCAGCTTTGCAATACTGCCTTCATCCATATATCGCAATGTTAATTCTTCCATTGCCTTTTTAGTTGACGTTTTTTTAGGTTGCAAATAAAGAAGAATTCTATTGCGGCGTTGTTCGTAAGTATCATTAGAATCAGGTTTTAAATCAATTAATCGTTCCCATCGTTTAAGTCCCCAAGTTGCACTATCAATAAATAACTGATCTAAAGCGTCCTTGATAACTTCAATGAATACTTGATGTTCCTTACTTTCAACAGCTAATAACTGTTGCATTTCTTCTTCACTTATATGGACGAACTCCGGCAGGTATTTCCGCAAGTCAACCGGATAATCACGAATGATATTCATTGATAATCACTTCTCCGATCTCTAATACCTCTTCATCATCAAAATTGATCTTAGTTGCGCCGTTAAGAAGAAGATTGTCCCAATCCTCAACTGCTGATTGATTCATTATCAGATCGCCAACTTTAGCATAAGATAAATATTTTAAGTCGAGACCTTTACCAATAGCCCAGTTGTTAATTTCGTTAAGTAATTCATCAACATCTAAAGTCCCTTTTATATCAACTTCGATATTGACAATTTTACTATGTGCACTGACAACCGTCACCGTTGCACCGATCGGGCGATACTCTTCAATGTGATTGTAAACCGTTTGAATAAGATCATCGCTTGCAATTTGACCATTTGAATCAAGAAATAAAACTTTAACCGTGCCGGGTCCATTCCATAACGGAATAATTTTAACAACTCCAACGCCTTCAACTTCACTCGCCCAATTATAGTAGTGATAAATATTCCCGCTGGTTGCTGGCGTTCGGAGAGCTATTGCATACCGCAAAAATAATTCTTCGTCGGTTTCTTCGTCGTAGCCGTCGTGAGTTGCCTCTAAATTTGTAACGCTTTGAATGCCGAAGATCGTTTTTGTCAACGTATTAATCAAGCCTTCGGCGACATTTCCAACACTGCCGATCGTCGTGCAAGTAACAGGAACGGTAACCGTGCCGCTTTCGTCGGTCGTTGCCTCTTCGTCAGTCGTGTAATAATTGCCGCCGTCGACGCTGACAACCGTGTCCGCAGGTATCGTGATATTTTTGTAACCTGTAAAAGTAACTTCACCAACGCTGTAGGTTGCCAACTTCCGATCAATACCGAACTCAGCACATTTACGAGTTAAAAAATCACCCCAAGAAGTATCAGCAAACGACGCTTCATAAATCATATTTAATTCAAGATAGGTGTTTTCAAATTCAACGCTGTTGCTATTGATAACGTCACGTGCAAAACCGCCTTCAATTACCGTCTTGCCGCTGAGTTTTTTATATTCTTCCTTCATTCGTTGCTGAATGTCATCACGATATTGAATCTCAAACGCCACTTTATCACCACCTTGCATTTAAAGAGTTAATTCTATTATTTCTAACTCGCCGTAGATACTTTCTAAACTCATATTTAAAATTAATTTTTCTTTCTTGAGTTCGTGAATCTCAATATAATTGATCGTCATTACATAAGGATTTGCTAAAATTGCCTCTCTAATTTCCTTTTTTATTTGCATCGCCGTCGCTTCATTGTTCGGATATTTTCCGATATACTTTTCAAGCAACACGCCGTAGTAACAATGTTCAGCTTGCCTTCCGTGAATGTAACAAGTATAGCGATACCGTTCGCTTTTAAGACATTTGTAAATCCATACCTTTAAAGCCTCGTTATCGTAAACGGTTTTTAAATTACCGTTGACATCACGTAAAAAGCAATTTTTTTCAAAATCCCAAGCAAATTCTTCAAGCTCCGGCAATGACTCAGCAACGGTTGTCGTTGATTCGTCAACTTCCATTGAGATAAAAGGATTCGCCATTTAAATCACCCGTACTTTTCGTCAAGTCTTTTTATATGTGCTAACACTATAAACTGCTGGTTAGACCCGTCGACGCTGTCTGCAATAGGCATAAGCGCGACATAAAAGCCAACTTTTAAATCTGTATCAGTCGTATTGTAAGTCTCTTGATACGGATCGTCAATCTCGTGCTTATGTTCGTGATGTCCATCAGGTTGCGTTGCACTTTGAATTTCTCCTTCGGCGGTTCTTGCGTGTCCGATAAGAAGATAATCATTGACCCACAATTCTTTTTCGTCGAGGATTTTTCCATTGTATTGAATTTGCAACGGCTCTTCGCTGATAACTTTACCTATTCCGATTTTCGGCGATTGATTATTTTTCGCTATACCTTCAAAGGTATTAAATAACGCCTCCATAGGATTATCATTATTCATAATTTTTCTTGACCTTTTCTGAATTTGTGATATTATGTTTTTGGCTTTTCAGACAAAAGCGGCTTCGGTCGCTATATTTTTTTGCCTAGCCGCTAGTGCCTTTAAAAAAGTGATTCCCATTACTCGGCTTCTTCATCATCTGCCGATCTTTCAGCACGCTTTACACGTTTGTCAATTTCTGCAAACAATGTCACCACGTGATTCTTTTGATAGTCATTGTTTTCAAGCAGTTGATCATAAATTCCGCTTCTTTCGTGTCCAAGTTTCACGGCTCTTTCAAGTCCTTCAAGATTCCTTTTATTCCGTGCTTTCGCCTTCTCATATGTGATTCTTTCATATTCGTCAAGCAATTTTATCATTTGAGGATCAAAGGTCGGATTCTCTTCAATTTCAGCTTTGACATAACCATAACGCACCGCCGCTTTCTTGATCGTCCTTTTCGCCTCTTCCAAATTTTCAAAATGACGTTTAAAGCCTTTCCCTAAGCCTTCTTGCTTTGTATATTCGCCACCATAAGTCGAAATTGAAATTTCATAAACCCTGCAAACGTGACCGCGTTTACTGATATTGATTAATCTAATCGCCATAACGCTGTCACCTGTTTTGTTGACGTATTCAAGAGGTTTTTCAGCCGTCTTGACTTCTTCGACTTCGTCGGCTTCCTCTGCAAAACGCTGAATTTCAAATTTAATTTCGGTTTTCTTTTCAATATAACTTTTCACATTCCATTTTTCGCTATCGCTGAAATAATTAATGTCACCATTGAGGCAAGCACGGCGCAATTTTCCGAGTTTGTAAGGAGTATGAGCGTCATATTTGTCGATCATTTGACCGAGCCACCAGCCGCTTGCATACCACGCACGATCCATAACTAATTTAACGTCTTTTCTGTGCTCTTCTGAAGTATCAATATCGCCGT
>JAFUZV010000085.1 GCA_017476425.1 Selenomonadaceae bacterium | reverse complement strand
TGACAGCTGTGTTATCACTAATGAAAAAACCGGTGAGAAACGTGGCTACAGCAATGATCTTTCACGTGCTAAATTTGCGATTATGAATCCTGAATTGACTATGACTTTACCTGATTATCAAACTCAAGCCGGTTGTACTGATATTATGATGCACACAATGGAAAGATATTTTACTCAAGGCGGCAATATGGAAATTACTGATTCGATCGCTGAAGGACTTCTGCGAACGGTTATGAAGAATGCAAAAATTCTTCACGTCGATCCGAAAAATTATAATGCACGTGCTGAGGTTATGTGGGCAAGCAGTCTTTCTCATAATGGTTTAACAGGTTGCGGTGCTGACGGTAAAGATTTTGCAAGTCACAAGTTAGAACACGAATTAAGCGGAATGTTTGACGTTACTCACGGCGCAGGACTTGCAGCGATCTGGCCTAGTTGGGCAAGATACGTTTATAAAAATTGTCTTGAAAGATTCGTAAAATTTGCCGTCAATGTTATGCAAGTTGAGCCAAGTGCAAATGATGAAGAGACTGCATTAAAAGGTATTGCCGCTACTGAAAAATTTTTCAAAGAGATTGGAATGCCTACAAATTTGCCTGAACTTGGAATTAATCCGACTGACGATCAGATTGAACAAATGGCGGAATCTTGTGCAAAAGGTGCAGGCGGATCATTCGGCACGGCTAAGAAAATTTTTAAAGATGATATAATTGCAATTTATAAATCAGCGAGATAAAAATTTTTAATGATTGTTGACAGTTGAGAATCAATTTTGACTGTCGATTTTTTTTCTCATTAAGTAAATGAATATCAATGTTACGTCAAATAACGCGGCGATCAAAACGATCAACATTGTCTGATCCATATCAATACCATTTGAATTAATGATTGATGGGTGAAGTGAAAAATACATTCGCGGCAAGATGAACATTAAAAACGGTACAGTCATAATTGATAGCAATGAATAGATCGCCGAGACTTTAGCACGAATTTTAATATCATTTACTGATAATCTCAACGTGAGATAAGCTCCATAGATCAAAATCAATACAAAAATTGTCGTTTGACGCGGATCCCAATTCCAATATGCTCCCCAAGTTAATTTACTAAATATCGCTCCGCTGATCGTTGAAAGTATCACGCTTATAAATCCTATCTTTGCAGCGTATGAACTCATTAAATCGTCTGATAAATTTCTTCGTTTCAAATATTTAGCGGCGAAAAAAGCATTTGTAAAGAAAGCAATTACTGCAAGCCACGCCGTCGGAACGTGAAAATAAATTATTCTCACTAAAAAGCCTAAACCTTCAGCCGGTGGAACTACAAAAAATACTGCCGCAATGATAGCGACGGTTAATAAAATTATTATAAACATTTATCAATACCATAGCGAATCGAATAAAATCGATGTTGCCGTGATCAAAATCAGATTGTAAATTGACATTGCGATTATCAAAGAAAAATTTATTTCTGCGCCGATCATTGCTTGAGAAGTCAAATTAATCGCCGGTAAGAATAGCGGAAGAATTATCGGGAATAGCAAGATCGGAAAAATTCCATTTTTGATTGAAGAGATTGACGAGATCGCTGAAATTAATGTTCCGGCTGACGAAATTCCGATCAATCCTAAAATTATCGTTATCGAAAAAATCAGCGGCTCTTCAATAACTACGTCGAATAAAATTATAAACAGCGGTATTAAGAAGATCGAAACCAGAATGATTGATAGCAGTGAATAAATCATTTTACCGAATAAAATTATTTGTGATTCGCCGTAAATTTTCAACATTGTGATCGCTTCATCGTCAAAAGTTTTATCGATTGCTGAAGAGGCGAAAAAAATTATTATCCAAAGCAATGCCGCTAATAATTCTGATTCTAAATTTGCACTGCCGATCGCTAGAGATATACAAGCTAATGCTGTCAACGAAAACATTAATATTGAAACAAAAACGGCTTGTTGTCTTATGCTGACGGTAAATTCTTTTTTGACGACTTCAATTAATTGGTAAACTGATAATTTCATCACTAATTTTTGCCTCATCAATATCATTTGTCGCTATCAAAATCAATTTATCCTTTGCCGCTGATTTAATTTCGTTGAGAAAAATTTTTTTGCCGTCTATATCAAGGTTACTGCAAGGCTCATCAAGCAACCATATATCAGCATTAATCGCCAGAAGTATTGCAAATTTCAAGCGTTGAATCATACCTGTTGAAAAAGTCTTGATAAATTTGTATTTATTGATAGTGTCAATCTCAACTCGACTAAAAAGATCGTTAATATTTTGATCGCTTAACGTAATATTTCGGAGTCCAACGAAAAATTTTAGATTTTCAACCGCTGTAAGTTCCGAATAAAGATTTAAATTCGGAGCAATAACGGCGATTTTTTTTCTGAAGTCGACGCGATTAATAATTTTATCGTCTTCAAAAGCTGTAATTGATCCTTCGTCCGGCTGAATAAATTGCCCGGCAAGTTTTAAAAATGTTGACTTGCCTGAACCATTAACGCCGGTGATTGCTATAATTTTTCCCGATCGAAGTTCCACATTAAGAGTATCAAAAATTTTCGTCGTAAAATTCAAAGAGACGTTATTAAAAACAATTCGGCTGATCATTTGATATTTTCTTTGATAAGCTGCATATGATGGCTATCTTGACAAATTACGAGACCTTCACGCTGCATTTGAACTATCTCTCGCGTTAAAGCACTTCTATTGCATTCGAGTTCTTTAGCCATTTGTACACGTCCGGGCACTTGAATAATTTCAGTGTGTTGAACTTTCTCACGTTGTAAGAGATATAAAATTACTCTTTCACGTAACGATTTTTGAGAAAGCAATTCGATCTTTTGGATCATTAAAATATTTTTTCGACAAAAAGCCTCAAGAAAATTTTTCATTATCACGCCGTGAATTCTGCCGAGCGTCACACCAACACCGATCAAAGAACGATATGGAATCCACAAAATTACAATTTCCGTCAATGATTCAACTGAAGTCAAATTATTTTCCATTGATAAAATTGCTGCAGTGCTTCCGATTATTGCGCCGCGTCCAAGATGATGACCGATAACTTCATTGCCCATTCGATCTTCTGAAACAATTTGCGCTTCACCATTGATTATTACGCCGATTTTTGAATTTGATTCGTAAGATTTTAAAACTCTCACGCCGGAAGAATATTTTTTGATCGTTGAGTTGGTTTTATCGATGAACTTTTTGATCTCGTCAAGTGATAAGTCTTTAAATAATGGCAACTCATTTAAAATTAGATCATTCAATTTTGATCACCTCAACGAAGAAATTTTTTGAAAATTATTTTTTTTAGTATAACATTAAGAATAATACAAAGTTGTTGCTTTTGCAACTGTTAATCAAAAATTTATAATTGCAATTTGATTTGAAAAATATTTTTTTGATCGAAGAAAATTATTTGACAAAAATTTTTTGAATGATTATAATTGAAATAACAAAAGCGTCCTGCTGATAACAGAACGCCTTGTTGACACTTTGACAAACGATTTTAGCCCCTTAGAAGTTTGATGCTAATATGTCATAAGGACATTAAGATTTTTAGCCGTCTAAGTGTGTGAGACTTAGGCGGCTGTTCCACTGGTGAGCCAGAGAATGATAATGATCGTAATGATCACAACAAACAATTTGCTCATAGTATCACCCCAAATCTGGGGCTAGGATTAAAACCGCCTGTCGTTTCTAAGCGTCAAAAGAATTATATCACGAAAATTTCAGTTGTCAATTTAATATTTTGCCGTTAATTGACGGCTATTTTTTAGAAGAAATTATTTGACAAAAATTTTTTGAATGATTATAATTGAAATAACAAAAGCGTCCTGCTGATAACAGAACGCTTTCGGACACTTTGACAAACGGTCAGCCTCGTTTTGGATTTCTGGTATACTAGTTAAGAAGATTGTAGCCGTCTAGCTTAGGAGACTAGGCGGCATTTCCGCTTGTAAGAACAAGCACGATGATGATCACAACGATCATAACGAAAATCTTGTCCATAAGCTCACCTCATTTCTGAGGCTAAGAATCGACCGCCTGCCGTTCTTAAGTGTCAAATTCATTATATCACGAAAATTTCAGTTGTCAATTTAATATTTAGTCGTCGAGTGGCGACTATTTTTTTGTGTTGAAAATTTTTTTGTGAAGAGAAAATTTTTTTTAAAGAAGAGATCAATCAAGATCATTTTGTGTTGCACTAATCAATTTAATAGTGTAATATTTACAAAAGAAATAGATAAAAAATTTTTTGGAGGGAATTTCTGCATGACGAATCAATCTGATCAAATGGATTTGCTAACTGGACTACCAAATATAACTTTCTTTCGCAGTCTTTCCCAAAAAATTCTTAATGATCCGGCGGAAAGATCAAAAGGTCTTGTATTCATTTACTTTGATATAAAAAATTTCAGAGCTTATAATTATTATTACGGCTTTGACTCCGGCGATCGTTATCTAATTAAGCTCGGCAATATAATTCACAAAACTTTTCCTGAATTATACGTTTCAAGATTTTCTGATGATCACTTTATGACGATCGCTTATGATTATAACATTGAAGAACGTTTGCAAAAAGTTCGTGAACAAGCGATTGTTAAACAGATGAGCAAAACAATGTCGATCAAAGCCGGAATTTATGTTGTTCCAAAAGATAATAGCAATAGAAATTCTGTTCGTGCTTATGATAATGCAAAATTAGCCTGTGAGAGTATTAAGCAAAAGCCTCATAAATTGACTTGTTATTATACTGATGAACTCGGTCGACGTGAGAAGTTAAGAGAACATATTATTGAAAGCATTGATGAAGCGATCGTGAATGATTATATAAAAATTTTTTATCAACCGATCATTCACGTTTTAAGCGGCAGGCTTTGCGGTTATGAATGTTTAGCACGTTGGATTGATCCGGAATATGGATTTCTTTCACCGGCGGATTTTATAACAACGCTTGAAAATTCTCGTTTAATTCATAGACTTGATACTTATATGATCCACAAAATTTGTCACGATATGAAAATTCACCGTGATAGAAATTGGACGATCGTGCCGGTTTCAGTTAATCTTTCTGCATTTGATTTTCAAATGTCTGATATGACGATCATTGCTAATCAAGCGATTGTTGAAAATGAATTGCCGCCAAATTTTTTGAATATTGAGATCACTGAAGCGGCATTGAGTGGTGATCGTGATGAAGTTAGTGAAATTATTAAAAATTTTCATAAGATCGGTTCTCAAATTTGGATTGACAATTTTGGCAGTAAAAATTCTTCACTAAACATTTTAGAAGAATTTGATATTGATCTTCTCAAAGTCGATATGAAATTTTTAAAAAATTTTCACACAAACCCGAAGGCTCGAACAATCTTAAAAAATATTGTGAATATGTCTAAAGAACTTGGAATTAGGACTTTAGTAGAAGGCGTTGAAAGTGAAGAAGTTTTAGAATTTTTGAGGCAGATCGGCTGCGAAAAGGCACAAGGTTATTTATTCGGTAAACCGGAATCGTTAGAAAAAATCAAAGAAAAAGTTAAAAGCGGACAATTTGATCCTGAACCTGAGAGCGTACAAAATTATTATAATGCGATCGGCAATGTAAATCTTTTATCACAAACGCCGCTTAAAACCGGCTGGACTACCGAACATAACAACGTAAACAATGATTTTAACGGAATACCTTTAGCGATAGTTGAATTTGATGGTAGTGATTTTAAATTCTTAATGTCGAATCCTAATTTTGAAGAAATTTTTAAGGCACTCGGTGAAGGTGAAAAAAATACACCGGACGATGTTTTTAATAATCCGATGCTGCAATTTTCGTTGAGGATTCACAATATCGCTCAACAGTGTATAAACGAAGGCGGCGAAAAAGTTTTAGACTTCGTGACAAGTGAAGGATTTCACAATATCAGACTGCTTTGCATTGCTTATAATGAAGAGACGAAGATCGGAGCAATTTTGGCAGTCGTTGAGAAAATAAGTGGAAATGCTACTGTTCAGCGTGAAAAGCGTAAGACGAATGCATTAAGATTTTTGTATTCACTTTATAGCCGTGTCGATCTAATTAAACTTGACGGAACTGAAATTGAGAATGTTTATCTAAATTCTTCACGTTATCGTGATACTTTTGTTAAAGGATCAGTAAAAATTTCTATTAAAAACTTTGCAAAGAGTAATATTTACATTGAAGATCAACAGAAATTTATTGACTTCTATGACTTCACAACGATTAACGATCGACTTCGTGAAATTGGCGTTGATTATATAACTGATTATTTTAGAACGATCGACGACCATAGAAATTACAGCTGGCAAATGTATTTGATATTACCGATCATTATTGCCGGTGAAAAATATATTTTGAGTTGTGCACGTGGAATTGACGCAGAAAGAATGAGACGATTGCCGGAGATCGATCGAATGGGCACTGAATATTATGATATGCCGGGCAATCCGATATTTTTATTGCTTGCGTCAAGAGCTTTTACTTCAACATTAGGTTATGGATCGTTTGAACAATTTTTAAATAATTCTTTTTACGTTGAGGCAAATTTAACTTCAAATAGAATCTTGTATATGCACTTAGGCAAGCAAGGTTTAATCAGTCAAGAAAATTTTGATCTTATTGACTACGACGAAGCGATCCGTGATATGATCCTTAACACTGTTATTAATGATGGACACCGTGAAGTTGAAAAATTTTTTAAGCGGAAACGTTTGCTTGTTGAATATAAAACAGGTAAACTAGTTGGTGAAATGGAATTTTTGCGTCGTCCCGATCCTGATTCAAATCCTCGTTATCTTCATACAACTTACCAACTAAGAGAATCTAATGAAACCAACGACATTCACGCATTCTTTTTAGCATTCGATATTGATGCTTATCGTCGAACGAATGAACATATTGTAACTTTGATTGAACGCGATAATTTGACAGGCTTATATAATCGTGGTACAGCGGTTAAATTTATTAATGATTATCTTTTGAATGCTGAAAATCGACAAGCGGCACTTGTGATTCTTGATCTTGATAACTTCAAACAAATTAACGATCGTTTTGGTCACGATTGCGGCGATAGAATTATCAAAGACGCTGCGAACAGAATGAAAACAGCTTTTGGAAAATATGGACTTGTCTCTAGAATCGGCGGCGATGAATTTTTAGTATTTATAAAAGATCTCGGCGGTGCTGACGTTGATATTCTCTTGAGTAATTTCAGCAGCAGCATTAAAGAAGTTGAATATTACGAACAACATATAACTTACACAATGTCGATCGGTTATGCAGTTTATCCTAATCACGGCGTTAAATATAATAATCTCTATCAAAATGCTGATATGGCTCTTTACTCTGTTAAGATGAGCGGACGAGCGAATTATAGAATTTTTTCACCTAGTATGGAAAATACTAATCGCAATCAGTTAGGCTTTAGTATGAATCAAATTTCTGAAGGAATGCCCGGCGGTTTTTTAGTATATCGTGATAATGAGGCACAAGAAATTTTATTTGCAAATAAGCGTGTACAAGAAATTTATGAATGTGAATCGCTTGAAGAGTTTAGAGCTTTTACAAAAAATAGTTTTCGAGGTTGTGTTTTTGATCACGATTGGGAAATGGTTCAAACGACGATTAACGATCAACTTTCATCATCAAACGGTTATGATTATATTCAGTATCGTGCAAGGACTGCTAAAGGTCGTTTAATTATGATTGAAGATTTTGGGCGACTTGTTCATTCGCCTGATGATGGTGATATTTTCTATGTATTCATAATTGATCTGGGTAAAAAGAAACGTATTCATCAAGTTAATGATCGACCGTTTCAATTATATTAATATCCCCATAGGCAGCTTGCATAAAAAATTTTTTCGATTTAAAATATTGAATGAACTTAAAAAATTTTTTGAGGTGAAAATTTTATGTGTAAAGAATGCGGTTGCGGCGAATCAAATAAAAATACTCGTCTGCAATTCAATGCAAAAGGTTATACTGATCAATCAGCAAAAGTTATTGAAAAATCATTGTTAGGATTGCCCGGAGTGCTTTATGTTCACATTCACGCTCACGACGGTGAAACAACGATCGATTATGATCCAACTAAAACTAAATTAATGGAAATTCTCAACGTCTTTGATAAAAATTCTGTTGAGGCGAATTTGTAATTCAAAATTAATTTGTAGGTTTAACGACCTACTTTTTTTATTATCGACAACTTTTTATTTTGGCTCTAAATTATTTTGGCTATTACTGTTGAATTTGCAAAAATATAATGTTAAAATTGTTAATAATATTTTGAGAAGAAAAAATTTTTTTCAAATAAATTTTGCATTGGAGGTTGATCTCTATGATGGACGAAAAAGATTGGGCACTTTTTAAAAAGAAACTTGATCAGAAAACTGGAATTGATTTGCAACTTTACAAAGAACCGCAGATGAAACGCCGCATTGGTAATCTTGTAACACGTGCGGAAATGGATTCATTCGTTGCTTACTTTGATAAAGTTTCTAAAGATAAAGATTCTTTTGCAGAGTTCATTGAATATTTAACTATCAACGTCTCGGAATTTTTCCGTAATCCTGATAAATTTGCGCTGATCGAAAAAGAAATTATTCCGTATCTTATGAATAGCTCACCAAAACTCAATATTTGGAGTGCCGGCTGTTCAATCGGTGCGGAGCCTTATTCATTGTCGATCATTTTGAAAGAATTAACGCCTAATGTCCGTCATAGAATTTTGGCAACCGATCTTGATATTGATATTCTTTCTAAAGCTCGTAAAGGTATTTACACCGACAGCGAGATCAAGAGTCTGCCTGCCGATCGTAGAGCGAAATATTTTACTAAAACTGCTGATGGAAAATTTGCCGTTAAGCCGGAAATAAAATCAGCTGTTGAGTTTAAACGACATAACTTATTAAAAGATCCGTTTGAAAAAGGTTTTGACTTCATTCTTTGTCGCAATGTTGTTATCTACTTCACTGAAGAGGCAAAAGATCAACTTTATACTCATTTCCTTGAATCGCTTAAACCTGGTGGACTTTTATTCGTTGGTGCTACTGAAGCAATTTTGAATTTCCGAAAGATCGGTTATACAAGTTATAAACCGTTCTTCTATCAAAAACCTTTGAAATAATTCGGAATTATGAATTCGGAATGCGGAATTTTTAATTAGAAGTGATTCTGCACATTTCAAATTGTAATTCTCCATTAAAATTCGGGAGTTTTGAAGATGTATGCAAATGAACGAATAGAAACAATGAGCCGTGAAGAATTGAAAGCATTACAACTTGATCGTCTCAAAAAAACTGTTGAATGGGTATTTGAAAAAAGTGCTTATTATCAACAAGTTTTCAGAAGGCGTAAACTCAAGCCGGACTGCATTCAATCACTTGAAGACATTCAAAAATTGCCATTTCTAAATCTTGCAACTTTACATAGAACTGACGTATTGGACATTTTAACTTTGCCGCTGTCTAGCGTGATGAGATTTAATCTTGATATTGAAGCAAGCGGTGAAGTAACGAAGTTATATACAAAAAATGATATTCAGCAGAATGTTGAAATGATGACACGTTGTCTAATTGCCGCTGATGTAATGCGTGGATCAGTTGTTGGACTTCAAGGCGATCTTGCAGACAGTAAATTTTTAGATATTCTTTATGCGCTTGAGTCGGTTGGTGCGACAGTCGTTCCGCTCGGTACTGATTATCGTCAATGGCTGCGTTTAATGGAATTAGTCAGCATAGATACTTTGATCAGTACGCCGCAACTTATAATGCAACTGATCATTCAACTGCAAGCGACCGGAAAAAATATTATTGATTATCCGATCTCAAAAGTCTTTTGCATTAACACCAGCAATATTCAAAATCCACTTCAGCAACACATTCAAGATCGTATGCAGTCAACGGTTTATAATATGTTTGCGCCGCCGGAAATTGGTTTTGCCGGAATGATTTATCAATGCAGTGAACATAGCGGCTTACATTTGCAAGAAGATTGTTATTTAGCTGAGCTGTTACATTTCGATAGTGAAGAAGTTGTTACAGAAAATGATCGAATGGGTGAACTTGTGATAACGACTTTGAATGCGCAGGCTTTGCCGCTGATTCGTTATCGTACCGGTCAAGCTGTTCGCAGAATGAGTGAGCCTTGTAAATGCGGAAGAACTTTTATCAGAATTGCTACACCTTATACTAAAAGTTGAGTATTGAGGGCTGAGGATTTAACCTTAGCCCTATTTTAATTGAAAGTGAGGAAAATTTAGCGATGAAATTTATTCATACTGCTGATTGGCATTTAGGCAAGACTTTAAAAAATCAGTCATTGATTGAAGATCAAAAATATATTCTTCAACAATTTTATAATATCGTCGACGATCAGAAGGTTGACGCGATCATAATTGCCGGTGATATTTATGATCGAAATGTTCCACCTGAAGAGGCTGTTAAACTCTTTGATGAAGTGCTGAATGAAATTATTGTCAAGCGAAAAATTCCATTGCTTTGCATTGCCGGCAATCACGACAGTTTTGATCGTCTCAACTTCGGAAGTAAAATTTTTGACAAGGCAAATTTATATATACGTGCAAAGATCACTAAAGAAATTGATCCGATCATTTTAAATGATGAATACGGTGAAATTTATTTTTCATTAATTCCATATTTTGATCCGAGTCATATTAAAAAAATTTTTGATCTTGAAGATGATTATGAATTGAATTGCAATGATTCTATGAAAATGGTGATTGAATTAATACGAAAAAAAATTCCGATCGATAAAAGATCGGTTGCAGTTGCACACGCTTTTGTTATCGGTGGAAAAATGTCCGGCTCTGAAAAAAAATTGCCCGGCGGTTTAGAAGAAATTGATCCTTCACATTTCAGCAAGAATTTTAATTACACTGCGCTTGGTCACCTTCACGGTGTAAATGTTATGGCTAAAAATGTTCGTTACAGCGGATCATTATTAAAATATTCATTCGATGAATATAAACAAGAGAAAAAAATTACACTAGTTGAGATCGACGGCGGCGGAAATGTTAAATTTGATCTTATACCATTAAAGCCGCTACGTGATGTTAAAATCATTCGTGGTAAGATCGAAAATATTTTAGAAAATGAACCTGAGACAGAAGATTATATTTCAATTCAATATGAAGGAACTAATCCGCCGAATTTGAAGTTGAAATTGAGAAATAAATTTAAAAATCTTCTTGAG
>JAFUZV010000084.1 GCA_017476425.1 Selenomonadaceae bacterium | reverse complement strand
GTGAGTTTGGTTTTCTCTCACACGTTTATTTTAATTCTTAATTGTTAAATTGTCAATTAAGAATTGCGGCTTATATCTATTACGCCGCTTTTTGATAATCTTCCACGTCTATCACCACCTTCCGCGCCGGTGTCGGTGGTTGACGAATGGAATTATAACATTTAAAATTATAAGCGTCAATTTTGCTTGACAAGGTAGTAGCGAAGTGATATATTTCACTGCAGAAAACAAAGTGAAAACAAGAGTCTTCCACGACTAAGAAAGCACCCGTCGAGTGGCAAATTGACGAGTGCTTTTTTGATACTCAGAATAGTGGCAACTATTCAAGTCGGAGTGTATTTTGGCGATTACTTGCGATTGTTCCACCAGTCAAAAAAGAACTGGACTGCAAGACCTGCGCCGATATTAAGGACTAGTGAAAGCAGAAGGTCTTCCACGACTATCACCACCTTCCGAGTCGTAGTCGGTGGTTGACGAATGGAATTATAACATTTAAAATTATCAGCGTCAATTTTAGAGGTATTTGAAATGACTTATCCTATTAACTTAGATATTAACGATAAAATTTGTGTAGTTCTTGGCGGCGGTAAAGTTGCATTTCGTAAAGTGAATGGGCTTTTGAAAGCTGGCGGAAAAGTTATTTTGATTGCGCCGGAAATTTGTGATGAATTAAAAAATCTTGTCAACGATCAAAAAATTACTTGGCGTTGTGAAAGTTATTCAGTCGGCTGCTTACCTAATGGATTAATTTTTATCGCTGCGACAAATGATCCAAAAATCAATGAACTTGCAATGATTGAAGCCTCAGAAAAAAATTTTTTAATTAACAACGTAAATTCAAATTATCAATTACCCATTACAAATTACAAATTATTTACCGTTCCGGCGATCGTAAGAAGAGAAAATTTAATGTTGACGATCTCAACTGACGGATTATCACCGGCACTTTCAAAATTAATTCGTGAACAATTAGAAAAAATTTTTAATGAAAACTTCGCAGAATTTCTAAAATTTTTATCAGAGATTAGAGACGAAGTTAAAAATAAAATTGCTGACGTTAATGAACGCGAGCAATTTTGGCGAAATGTTATGAGCAATGAAAATTTTTCATTAGTGCAACAAGGAGAAATTAACAAGGCAGAGGTGAATATTCAAAATGCACTTAACAGCTATCGGAGTAAATCACAGAACAGCATCCATTGAAGTCCGAGAAAAATTTTCAATTTCAAAAGAGAAGATACGAGATTTTTTAAAGCGTATCGACAATTACGAAGGCTTAAATGAAGTGGTGATTTTATCGACTTGCAACCGAACTGAAATTTACGCCGTTGAGGAAGAAAGCGGTATTGCAAAAAATTTTTTGCTTGATATGGTTAATTGCAAAGACGTTGACGAATATTTGTATACTTTCAATGCAGTTGATTGCATACGTCATTTGTTTAAAGTGTCCTCAAGTTTAGATTCATTGATTTTAGGTGAAGGACAAATTTTATCTCAAGTCAAAGCGGCTTATACTATGTCGAAAGAACTTTCAACGACAAGCACAATTTTAAATACGCTTTTCAATCGTGCGATCGCAACAGGTAAAGCAGTTCGTACTGAAACAAAGATCGCTTATAATTCAGTGTCTGTTAGTTATGCCGCCGTTGAGCTTGCCGCTAAAAATTTGAATGGACTGCAAGGCAAAAAGGCTTTGATCTTCGGTGCAGGAAAAATGGCACAGTTGACGGTACAACATTTGATCTCTCACGGTGTCGAAAAAATTTTTATTGCTAATCATCACATTGAACGCGCTGAAGAACTTGCAAATAAATTCAATGGTGAGGCAGTCGAATGGTCGAAAGCATTCGATAAAGCTGTTGACGTTGACGTGATTGTTACTTCAACCGGTGCGCCTCATTACGTTGTTAAGACTGCACAAACGATTGAATTAATGAAACGTCGTAACGATCGCAAAATTTTTATTATTGATATTGCTGTGCCTCGTGATGTTGAGCCTGAAGTAAGTGAAATTAATGGCGTAATTCTTTATAACATTGATGATCTTGAAGCAGTAGTTGACGATCATATCAATCAACGCCACGAAGAAGCGAAATTAGCAAACAAGATCATTGAAGAAAATGTTATGGCACTCGACGAACGATTTAAATATTTATCGTTTCAACCGTTAATGGCATCACTCTCTGAACGTGCTGAACAAGTTAGACTTCGTGAAATGCACCGTGCGGCATCAAAACTTTCAAATTTAACCGCTGAAGAGCAAAAAATTATTGATAATATGACTAAAATGATCGTAAGAAAAATTTTGCGTTTACCTATGAAAAATTTAAATTCTTCCGCCGGAACTGCAGAAGAAAAATTTTATACTGATGCAATGAAAGCATTATTTTTTAATGAAGTGATTTATTAATTCATTTTGATTATTTGTATAAAAATTTTCGGCAGGATAAAAAATCATTTCGTTGAATTAAACAGCGTCAAAATTTCAATTTAAGGTGATATGAATGGAAAAACGATTCGGAAAATATGGCGGGCAATACGTCCCGGAAATTGTAATGCCTGCACTCAAAGAGACTGAAACGGCTTATGAAATTGCAAAAGATGACAGAGAATTTCAAAATGAGTTTAAACATTATCTCAAAAGTTATGCAGGTCGTCCAACTTTACTATACGAGGCTAAAAAATTATCGGATTATTATGCAAGTGAAGAAGAAAGTCACGGAAGAATTTTTTTGAAACGTGAAGACCTTCTGCATACCGGTGCACATAAGATCAATAATGCACTTGGTCAAGCACTCTTAGCAAAACGAATGGGCAAAACTAGAATTGTTGCAGAAACCGGAGCCGGTCAACACGGCGTAGCCTCTGCGACTGTTGCAGCATTGTTCGGTATGGAGTGTATCGTTTTTATGGGTGTTGAAGATATGCGGCGACAGCGTTTGAATGTCTTCAGAATGGAATTACTTGGCGCAAAAGTTCAAGGCGTTTCAAGTGGTACCGGAACATTGAAAGATGCAACAAGTGAAGCGATCAGATATTGGGCAACGAATATTGAAGATACATATTACTTGATCGGTTCTTGTGTTGGTCCTCATCCATATCCAACAATGGTAAGAGATTTTCAAAGCTGCATAGGACGCGAGATCAGAGCGCAGTGCATTAAAGATTATGGACGCTTACCAAGTTATGTTGTTGCCTGCGTTGGCGGCGGATCGAATGCTATCGGAACTTTCCACGAATTTTTAGACGACAAGAAAGTTAAATTGATCGGTGTTGAGGCCGGTGGAAAATCTGAAATTCAGAATGCTAAAACACTTTGAGGTAAAGGTCGTCCCGGAGTCCTTCACGGTGCATACAGTT
>JAFUZV010000083.1 GCA_017476425.1 Selenomonadaceae bacterium | reverse complement strand
GTTGAAAAGTTGTTCGATCGCTGTCGGATCTACACCGGGTACAGGAATATGCGTTCCCATACGAAATATGGCGAACATTATCAAAGTAAATATTATACGCTGTCTTAATTCTGGAATTTTTACGATATTTGAGAGTGCCGACAGCACTTAGCTCACCTCAGGATTTTTCTTGTCAGTTTTGACTTTCTTATTTTCAGCCTTAACTTCTTCAGTTTCCTCTTCAACTTGTCCGATAACTTCGATCGTACCGCCAGCAGCTTTGATTTTCTCTGCTGCTGATTTAGTGAAACCGTTTGCAATGACTGTTAATTTTTTAGTCAATTCACCGTTGCCGAGAATCCTCACGCCGTCTAAAATATTTTTCAAAACACCTGCTTCAATGAGAGAAACAGGATCAACAGTTGCACCATCCTCAAATTTCTTTTCGAGAGTCTCAACGTTGACTTCAGCATATTTTTTAGCCCAAATATTTTTGAAACCACGTTTAGGCAAACGACGATAAATCGGCATTTGACCGCCTTCAAAACCTGGACGAACGCCGCCGCCGCTACGAGCCTTTTGACCTTTATGACCACGACCGGAAGTCTTGCCATTGCCGCTACCAATACCGCGACCGACGCGATTTCTTTCCTTGCGAGAGCCTTCGGCAGGTTTAAGTTCATGTAATTTAATGCTCATGTTCTGTCTAACCTCCAATTACTCTGCAACTTCTTCACAAGTAACAAGGTGTCTAACCTTATGCACTTGTCCACGAATTGTCGGATCGTCCGGCAGTACTGAAACAGAATTAATTTTGCGAAGTCCGAGTGAACGAACTGTTTTACGCTGAGTTTCCGGGCGACCGATCAGGCTTTTTTTGAGTGTAATTTTAAGTTTTGCCATTTAAATGTCTCCTCCTCAGCCAAAAATTTCTTTAATAGTTTTTCCACGAAGTTCCGCAACAACTTCAGCACGTTTCAACTGTTTTAAACCTTCGAGAGTTGCACGAACCATATTATTAGGATTAGATGAACCGAGCGACTTTGTAAGAATGTCATGAACGCCGGCAAGTTCCAATACTGCACGAGCCGGTCCACCTGCAATAACACCAGTACCTTTTGAAGCCGGTCTGAGCATTACACGACCTGCACCAAATACACCGATAACACCGTGTGGAATTGAACGATCTTTCAATGCAACTTCGATCAAATTCTTCTTTGCATCGTCAACGCCTTTACGAATCGCCTCAGGAACTTCCGCCGCTTTACCAAGACCAACGCCGACTTTTCCATTCTTATTACCAACGACGACAAGCGCACTGAATGAAAATCTGCGACCGCCTTTAACGACCTTAGCAACACGATTTATATAAACAACTTTCTCTTCAAATTCAGGAGTTTCATTTGTTTCATTTCGATTGTCTCTATCTCTGTTATCCCTATTATCTCTAGGCACTTATTTTTCACCTCTTTCCAATTCAAAATTAAAATTCAAGACCTGCTTCACGAGCTGCCTCAGCAAGAGCAGCAACACGACCGTGATAAATGTAACCGCCACGATCAAAGACAACAGTTTTAATACCTTTTTCGAGTGCTTTTTTTGCAATAGCCGTGCCAACTAATTTAGCTGCTGCAACGTTACCGCCTTTGCCTTTGCTCTCAAAATCTTTATCCATAGAACTTGCCGCTGCAAGTGTAATGCCTTTTTCATCGTCGATAACTTGTGCATAGATATTCGACAAACTGCGGAAAACATTCAAACGAGGACGCTCAGCAGTTCCTTGAACTTTATTGCGAAGTCTCATATGACGTTTCTGGCGAGTTTTATTCTTATCAGCTTTTTGAATCAACGATTTCACTCCCTTCAGCTAATGCAGAATTAATGTAGAATGCAGAATGCAGAATGCAAAATTATTTTAATTCTTAATTCTACATTCTTAATTCTTAATTATTTTTTGCCTTTTGCACCGGCTTTACCTTCCTTACGGCGGATATGCTCACCGGCGTATTTAATACCTTTACCTTTGTAAGGTTCAGGCTCACGATAACCTCTAACTTTAGCTGCTACCGCTCCGACAAGTTCTTTATCAATACCTTTAACAATGATCGAAGTTGCGGACGGAACATCAAATTCAATACCTGCAGGCGGCTCAACTACAACAGGATGAGAAAAGCCGAGTGAAAGATTGAGATTTTTACCTTGCTTAGCTGCACGATAACCGACACCATTGATCTCAAGATTCTTTGAAAATCCTGTAGTTACTCCGATAACCATATTATTGATTAACGTACGAGAAAGACCGTGCAAACTTCTATGTTCTTTAATATCGGAAGGTCTCGCCACCGTAAGGACGTTTCCTTCAACGGTTATTTTCATTTCCGAACGGATCTTGCGGGAAAGTTCACCCTTTGGACCCTTAACTTGCACCGTGTTGTCATCACCGACTTTTACGGTAACGCCGGCGGGAATTTCAATCGGTGCTCTTCCAATTCTTGACATCTCTGCACCTCCTAATTTAATTCGGAATGCGTAATTCGGAATTAGGAATTTGTTTGTTAATTAATTCCGCATTCCGCATTCTTAATTCCGAATTGGAATTTACCAGACGTATGCGATGACTTCACCACCGAGTCCGACTTTTCTCGCTTGTTTATCGCTCATAATTCCCTTTGAAGTTGAAATTATTGCAATACCGAGACCGCCAAGTACTCGTGGAAGTTCTCTCATTTTTGCATACTGTCTCAAACCCGGTTTTGAGATGCGCTGAATGCCAGTAATTACCTTTTCACGTTCTTGACCATATTTAAGGAATACTGTCAAAACACCTTGCTTATTGTCTTCTGTGAAAGTGTAATCTTTGATAAATCCTTCTTCTTTCAAGACTTCCGCGATCGCAATTTTAATTTTGGAACCCGGAACTTTCACTTTATCGTGATAAACCGAATTAGCATTGCGAATACGCGTCAACATATCTGCGATAGGATCAGTCATTGCCATTGTAACCGATATCCTCCTTTCATTTTACGTTTTACCAACTTGATTTAGTTACTCCAGGAATTGCACCGAGATAGCTCTGTTCACGGAAGCAGATACGGCACATTTCAAATTTTCTAAGATAGCCGTGAGGTCTGCCGCAAATCTTGCAGCGATTATATTTCCTCGTTGAAAATTTCGGCTCTTTCTGCCATTTTTCAACTAAAGCCTTTTTTGCCATTTTTAGTTATCACCTCTTTACTTATTCGCAGCGAACGGCATGCCCATAAGTGAGAGAAATTCGCGTGCTTCTTCATCAGTATTCGCAGTCGTTACGATCGTAATATCCATACCGCGAATTTTATCAATCTTATCATACTCAATTTCTGGAAAGATCAACTGTTCTTTGAGACCGATCGAATAATTTCCACGACCATCAAAAGATTTACTGCTGACACCACGAAAGTCACGAACACGCGGCAAAGCAATATTCATAAACTTATCAAGAAATTCATACATACGAACGTTACGAAGTGTAACCTTGCAGCCGATCGCCATACCTTGACGCAGTTTCCAAGCCGCAAGTGATTTTTTAGCTCTCGTAACAATCGGCTTTTGACCAGAAATGAGAGTTAAATCACCGATCGCTGCCTCAAGTGCTTTAGGATTTCCAACAGCATCGCCAACAGCCATATTAATAATAACTTTTTCGATCTTCGGAACTTGCATAACATTTTTATAAGAAAACTTTTCAGTCAGTGCAGGAACGACTTCTTTCAAATATTTTTCCTTGAGTCTGTTCAATGTTTATCCTCCTTTCTAATTTATTAAATTAATCAGTCTGATCGATAACTTCGCCGCACTTTTTACAAGCACGAGCATTTTTACCGTTAACTTGTTTATGAGCAATTCGCGTCGGTTTATTGCAAGCCGGACAAACAAGCATAACTTTGCAAGCGTGAAGAGGAGCTTCTTTTGTCAAAATTCCACCTTGCGGAGCTTTCAAACTCGGCTTTGTGTGACGCTTAACTTTATTGATACCTTCAACGATAACTTTGCCTTTCTTCGGCATTGCTTCGATAATTTTTCCTTGCTTACCTTTATCTTTGCCGGAAAGAACAACGACGTTATCGCCTTTTTTGACATGCAATTTAATCAGTGACAAAATGGCACTTCCTTCCATTACAAAACTTCAGGTGCAAGTGAAATGATCTTCATAAAATCTTTTTCACGAAGTTCTCTTGCAACAGGTCCAAAAATACGAGTTCCACGAGGCGTTTTGTCTTCTTTAATAATGACTGCTGCGTTCTCATCAAAACGAATGTAAGAACCGTCAGGACGACGAAGTCCTTTAACACTGCGAACGACGACAGCTTTAACGACTTCACCTTTTTTAACTTGACCGCCAGGTGCGGCAGATTTAACAGCTGCAACGATAATATCACCAACGTTTGCATAACGGCGATAAGAACCACCAAGAACACGGATGCACATAATTTCTTTTGCGCCGGTGTTATCAGCAACAGTCAATCTGGTTTGTTGTTGAATCAATGTTTTTTCCTCCTTCCATACTTAATAAATTACTTCGACTTAGCCTTCAGCCCTCTAAATCTTACTTAGCTTTTTCAAGAATTTCAACCAGTCTCCAATGTTTCTCTTTCGAGAGCGGACGAGTTTCCATAATCAAAACTTTATCGCCGATATGAGCGTCATTGTTTTCGTCGTGTGCTTTGAATTTAACAGTTCTTTTAACGGACTTCTTGTAAAGTTTATGCTGTTCGATTTCTTCAATCTTAACAACAATAGTCTTTTGCATTTTATCGCTGACAACGATACCGATTCTGGTTTTACGCTCATTGCGTTTGTTCTCTTCGCTCACTTTAACCCTCCTTACTCAAAAAACTTTTTAAGCCTTTGCTTCTTCTAATTCACGCTCACGTTGAATGGTTTTGATACGAGCAATATCTTTTTTGATCTCTTTGATCTTCATAGGATTTTCAAGCTGACCAGTGGCGTGTTGAAAACGAAGATTGAAAAGTTCTTCTTTGAGTGACGCGAGTTTTTCTTTTTGTTCTTCGGAATTCATCTCACGAATTTCATTTGCTTTCATTTGCGTCACCGCCTTCTTTAGCCTCTTTTGCTTCAGCCTCAGCTTCCGCTTCCTTCTCACGCTCATAATCCATATGTGCATCGTGTTTCAATTCTTTGAGACTTTCCTCAACGACCGGAACAAATACATCGCCTTGACCTTCATTCTCAACGAACTTGGTTTTAATCGGCAATTTATGACCTGCAAGACGCATAGCCTCTTTAGCAACTTCACGAGTAACGCCGGCCATTTCAAAGAGTACACGACCAGGTTTAACAACTGCTACCCAATATTCCGGTGAACCTTTGCCGCTACCCATACGAGTTTCAGCAGGTTTTGCAGTAACCGGCTTATCCGGGAAAATTTTAATCCAAACTTGACCACCACGTTTAATATAACGTGTCATTGCAATACGAGCCGCTTCGATCTGTCTGTTAGTGATCCAAGCCGGTTCAAGTGCAACAAGTCCATATTGACCGTGTGCAACTGTATTTCCGCGATGTGCTTTACCTTTCATACGACCGCGAAATTGTTTACGATATTTAACTCTCTTTGGTTGCAACATTAGGAATCGCTCCCTTCAGTTGGAACGCTTTCAATATTCTGTTCCTTCTTCTCCGGCAAAATTTCACCTTTGAAAATCCAAACTTTAACGCCAATGCGACCATAAGTCGTATTAGCCTCAGCAAATCCATAATCAATATCAGCGCGGAGCGTGTGAAGTGGAATACTTCCCTCACGATAAGATTCTTTTCTTGCAATTTCAGCACCGCCGAGACGACCGCTGACTGCAATTTTAATACCTTTTGCGCCGAGTCTCATTGTACGACCAACTGCTTGTTTCATTGCTCTACGGAATGCAACACGTCTTTCAAGTTGAGCTGCGATATTTTCAGCAACAAGCGTTGCATCCATATCCGGCTGTTTGATCTCTGAAATATTAATGTCAACTCTCTTACTCGTCAACGGTTTAATGCTTTCTTTGATCTGTTCAATACCTGTGCCGCCGCGACCAATAACCATACCAGGTTTAGCAGTATGAATTGTCAATCTAAGACGATTATTATTTCTTTCTGTCTCAATTTTCGATACGCCCGCCGCTGCAAGCTGCTTTTTAAGTTCTTTACGAATTTTAATATCCTCATGCAGTGAACGTGCATATTCACCATCTTTATCACTTGCATACCACTTAGCATCCCAAGTTTTAATTACTCCAATTCGGATACCATGTGGATGAACTTTCTGACCCAAAGACTTTACCTCCTATCTTGTAATATTTTTTCAGTCTTCCTTCTCTTTAACTATAACAGTAATGTGAGAAGTATGTTTTAAAATACCGAATGCTTGACCACGTGAACGCGGATGAATCCTTTTGAGTGTCGGACCTTGATCGACAAAACAAGATGAAATGTAGAGCTTATCAACGTCCATTTCAAAATTATTTTCAGCATTTGCAACCGCTGATCTCAAAACTTTTTCAAGCAAGACAGAGCCGCGTTTAGGTGTAAATCTCAAGATAGCAAAAGCATCTTCAACATCCTTGCCACGAATAAGATCAGCTACGATACGAACTTTACGAGGCGCAATACGAACATATTTAGCGATAGATTTTGCTTCTTGTTGTTGTGCTGCCATCTAATTAATTGCCTCCTTCCGTAAAAACTTTTTTGAGTTTAAATTATTTCAAAGAAGTTTTTCTTTCTTCACCGGCGTGACCTTTAAAAGTTCTCGTCGGAGCAAATTCACCGAGTTTATGACCGACCATATCTTCAGTAATGTAAACCGGAACGTGTTTGCGACCATCGTGAACAGCGATCGTATGACCAACGAATGAAGGAATAATTGTTGAGGCACGTGACCAAGTTCTAATAACTTTCTTGTCATTTGCCTCGTTAAGAGCGTTGATCTTTTTTTCCAGCTTTTCTTGAACGAATGGGCCTTTTTTAACCGATCTTGCCAAGTGTTAATTCTCCTTTCTGAATTATTATTGTGATAATCTCTTATTCTTGCGTCTTCTTACGATAAGTTTATCAGAAGCCTTCTTGCGACGAGTCTTAGCACCCATAGCACATTTACCCCATTTAGTAACAGGATGCTTACGACCGACCGGGCTACGACCTTCACCACCGCCGTGTGGATGATCATTCGGATTCATTGCAACACCACGATTTTCAGGACGACGACCAAGCCAACGTGAGCGACCGGCTTTACCGATTGAAATATTTTCGTGATCAAGGTTACCAACTTGACCGATAGTTGCACGGCAGTTAATATGAATTTTTCTGATTTCACCGGACGGCATACGAAGAAGAGCATAATTACCTTCTTTAGCCATAAGCTGAGCCGCTGCGCCGGCACTTCTGATCAGTTGACCACCTTTGCCGATTTTCATTTCAATATTATGAATTAACGTACCAACAGGAATATTTTTTAACGGAAGAGCATTACCGACTTTAATATCAGCTTCTGCACCGGATTCGATAACGTCTCCAACTTTGAGATCGTTCGGAGCAATGATATATCTTTTTTCGCCGTCAGCATAATGAAGAAGAGCAATTCTTGCACTGCGATTCGGATCGTATTCGATCGTTGCAACTTTTGCCGGAATACCGTCTTTATTGCGTTTGAAGTCGATAATTCTATAACGACGCTTATGTCCGCCGCCTTGATGACGAACTGTTAATTTGCCTTGTTGATTGCGACCGCCGTGTTTCTTAAGCGGAGCAAGCAATGACTTTTCAGGTTTATCAGTGGTAATTTCTTCAAAAGAAGAAACCGTCATAAAGCGTCGACTAGGTGTATAAGGCTTAAATGTTTTAATTCCCAACTTTATTTAACCTCCTTCTTTCAAGATTTAAGCACTGAAGAACTCGATCGTCTCACCTGCTGCAAGTTTAACGATAGCTTTTTTATAATCCGGACGCTTGCCGCTTGTGCGACCGAGTCTCTTTGTTTTGCCTTTAACTTTAATTGTGTTGACTTTATCAACCTTGACATCAAAAACTTCTTTAACAGCTTTTGCAATTTCGATTTTGTTAGCATTTTTATCAACTACAAAAACATATTTGCCTTCAGCCATTAATTCAGTAGTTTTTTCAGTGATTAACGGACGGATCAAAATGTCTCTAGCTTCCATTAGATGAACACCTCCTCAATTTTTGCAACGGCATCCTTCGTAAGGAAGAGCTTGTCGTGATAAAGAATATCATAGACATTAAGTCCTAACGCGCCAATAGCTTTTACACCTTGAATATTATTTGACGATTTTTGCACATTTTCTTTAGGCTCATCAGTTATGAAAAGTGCTCTTTTCTCAACATTGAAGTCATCAAGAAGTTTAACGAATTGTTTAGTCTTCGGAGCTTCAAAATCAAGATTATCTAAAACGATCAAATCTCCACTCTGCAATTTATCAGATAATACACATTTAAGTGCAAGACGACGCTGTTTTTTAGGCATATTGAAAGCATAAGAACGAGGATGTGGACCAAAGATCGTTCCGCCGCCACGCCAAAGTGGACTTCTGCGTGAACCGGCACGAGCACGACCTGTACCCTTTTGTCTCCAAGGTTTACGACCACCGCCACGAACCATACCGCGTGTTTTAGTTGAATGTGTTCCAAGTCGACGAGATGCAAGCTGCATAACGACGACTTGATGAATAAGTCCGGCACGCTTTTCATTCATCTCAACATTAAAAATTTCGTCGTTGAGTTCAAGATCGCCGACTTTTTCATTAGTCATATTATAGACTGATACTGTAGGCATTCAGATCAAATCCTCCTTTCATTCAAAATTATTTCTTGCCCTTTTTAGGCTCTTGATGTTGTTTCTCTTTGATCGGTTTAACAGTACTTTTGATCATTACAAGACCTTTTTTTGGACCCGGAACTGCGCCTTTGATCAAAATAAGATTTCTATCAGTATCAACTTTAACAACTTTCAAATGTTGAATCGTTGTTCTTTGACCGCCCATACGTCCCGGCAATTTCTTACCTTTGAGGACGCGACCACCAGGACCGGAAAGCATTGCACCGGTTGATCCAGGTTCACGGTGAGATTTGGAACCGTGACCCATAGGACCACGAGCAAAGTTATGACGCTTAATACCACCGGCAAAACCTTTACCTTTTGAAGTTCCAACAACGTCGACAACTTCACCGGCTGCAAAAGTATCAACGCCGATCACGTCACCGATCTTATATTCAGATTCGCCGGTAAGACGAAGCTCACGAATGAATTTAACCGGCTTAACGTCAAATTTCTTGAAATGTCCTTGCATAGGCTTTGTAAGATGCTTTTCTTTGATCTCACCAAAACCGATTTGCACTGCATAATAGCCGTCACTCTCAATATTTTTATTGCGAATGACAACATTATTGCCGGAAGAAATAACCGTTACAGGAATAACTTTTCCATCTTCTGCGAAGAGTTGAGTCATTCCAAGTTTAATTCCTAAAATTAACTTTGACAATGTATTCACCTCTTCACGTTAAACTTTGATTTCGATTTTAACACCAGCCGGAAGATCAAGACGCATAATAGCATCAACTGCTTTTGGCGGCGGCTGAAGAATATCAATGAGACGTTTATGAGTTCTCATTTCAAATTGTTCACGAGAATCTTTGTTGACGTGTGGTGAACGAAGAATTGTAAAAATATTTTTTTCTGTTGGCAATGGAATAGGACCTGAAACCATTGCACCATTCTTTTTTGCAGTCTCAACGATCTTTGCAGCAGTTTGATCAAGTGATTTATGATCGTAAGCCTTCAAACGGATTCTAATTTTTTGTTTAGCTTGTGATTTTTGTTGTTGTGGTTGTTGTTTTGGCAATTTTAATTTCCTCCTCAGTCAAGAGTCTTGCTCTCAACATTTCTCAATAACAGTTCCCTCGATCTTTTTTAATTCAGAATTAAGAATGCATAATTAATTAGCCCTCAGCCCTAATTCCTAAGCCCTAATTCTGCATTAAACCGAGCCATCTGCCATCTCATCGCATTTTGAAAAAATCAGCATTAATCAGCGGTCAATAATCAGCAATTTTTTCAACTGATTATAGACCACTGTTAAACTGTATTCTTTTTAATTTCGTTTTGAATTAAGCCTGCTCAATGTCAGTAACACGACCTGCGCCGACGGTGTGACCACCTTCACGAATAGCAAAGCGCAAACCTTTTTCAATAGCGATCGGAGTGATAAGTTCAACTTCCATTTCAATGTTATCGCCAGGCATAACCATTTCAGTACCTTCAGGAAGTCTGACAACGCCGGTAACGTCCGTTGTACGGAAGTAGAATTGTGGACGATAATTTGTAAAGAATGGAGTATGACGACCGCCTTCATCTTTAGTTAAGACGTAAACTTGTGCCTTAAACTTTGTATGTGGATGAATGGAACCCGGTTTTGCAAGAACTTGACCGCGTTCAATCTCTTTACGATCAATACCACGAAGGAGAACACCAACATTATCACCGGCAACTGCACTATCAAGCAATTTGCGGAACATTTCAATACCAGTAGCAACTGTCTTCTTGGATTCGTCCATAAGACCAACGATCTCAACTTGATCATTAAGTTTCAATTCGCCACGTTCAACACGACCGGTAGCAACAGTACCACGACCGGTGATCGTGAAAACATCTTCAACCGGCATAAGGAAAGGTTTATCAGTATCACGAGTCGGTGTCGGAATATAATCATCAACAGCGTCAAGAAGTTTCATAATGTTATCTTCTTGTTCTTTGTCGCCGTTAAGTGCACCGAGTGCAGAGCCGGAAATGATTGGAATTTCATCGCCTGGAAATTCGTAACTGCTAAGAAGATCACGGACTTCCATTTCAACGAGTTCAAGAAGTTCAGGATCATCAACCTGATCAACTTTGTTAAGGAAAACAACGATAGCAGGAACACCAACTTGACGAGCAAGCAGAATGTGTTCACGAGTCTGAGGCATAGGACCATCAGAAGCAGCAACGACGAGAATTGCGCCGTCCATTTGTGCTGCGCCGGTGATCATATTCTTGATATAGTCAGCGTGACCCGGGCAGTCAACGTGTGCATAGTGACGGGTTTTAGTCTCATACTCAACGTGAGCTGTATTGATCGTAATACCGCGTTCACGCTCTTCATGTGCTTTATCGATATTTGCAAAGTCAACTATTTGG
>JAFUZV010000082.1 GCA_017476425.1 Selenomonadaceae bacterium | reverse complement strand
AGAATTTGAAAAGAGTGGCGATCGAAGAAAAATTATAATTTTAGTGACTGACGGTTATCCGGACGATCAACAAAAAACCTTTGAATGTGCAAAACTTTTACGCTCCAAAAATGTTTTGATTTATTCTATTGGTCTTGGCTTATCAGATTTTGAATATCTTCGTAAAATATCCGGCGATTATAGAACTTTCATTATTGAAGATATAAATAATCTTATGGACAGTTTTAAAATAATTGCTGGGATCATTAACAACTAAAATTCAATGATAAAGTGGTGAACGTTATGAATGACTTACTTGCAACGGAAATTTGCGGGATCAAAATGCAAACGCCGATTTTAACTGCGTCAGGTACTTTTGGTTTCGGTGAAGAATTTGCAGATTTTGTTGACTTGTCAAGATTAGGCGGCGTGATGGTGAAAGGTACGACATTAAAGCCGCGTCGAGGAAATGAAGGCGTAAGAATTGCTGAGACACCCGGCGGAATGTTGAATTGTATCGGACTTGAAAATCCTGGCGTTGAAATTTTTTTGAAAGAGACTTTGCCTAGAATTTCAAAATATAATATGAATGTGATCGTCAACATTAGCGGCGGAAGTGTTGAAGATTATGCTGAGCTTGCAAAAATTTTGAACGTTGAAGGCGTTGCAGCGATTGAATTAAATATTTCTTGTCCGAACGTTAAAGACGGCGGAATAATTTTCGGAACTGATCCGAAAGCAGCGGCGGCAGTAACTCAAGCGGCGAAACGATCGACGAGTAAACCTGTTATTGTAAAGCTTTCACCGAACGTTACAGATATTAAATTAATGGCAAAAGCCGTTGAAGATGCCGGAGCTGATTGCATTTCGCTGATCAATACGCTGATCGGCATGCAAATTGATATTAACACTTGGCGACCGGTTCTTGGAAATATTACAGGTGGACTTTCCGGCGGAGCAATTAAACCGGTTGCGTTGAGAATGGTTTATGAAGTAGCAAAAGTCGTTAAAGTGCCGGTTATCGGTATGGGTGGAATAAGAAATTTTGAGGACGCGATCGAATTTTTCTTAGCAGGTGCTTCAGCGGTTGCGATCGGTACAGCAAATTTTTCTGATCCGTTGATCACAATGAAAATTATTGATGATCTTGAAAAATATTTAATCGATCGAAATTTAAAAAATATTTCCGAGTTGATCGGTAAATTGAAAGTGAATTAAACACAAAAAAATTGAGCTTGAGAAATTTGATCTCTTGCTCTTTTTTATGTTCGTTGACAAATTTTTTATCTAGTGTTAGTATGATTTGAGAAGTCCAAGTAAGCGGCAGGCGGTCGATAATGTAGCCTCAGATTTGAGGTGAACATCTATGGACAATGACGTATTCATGATTATTCTTACCATCGTCATCTTCATCGTCCTCTCCAAATTAGATGACATGTAACACCGCCGCAAAACAGTGACCAGCTGTTAAACGGCAAAAATTTTCTTACAATCTACTAAACTTACAATCCACGCCGTATCAACTCTGCGAGGCTGACCGCTTGCCGAGGGCTTCTTTTGTTTCACTGAAAATTATCATACGATCTAAGCCACTCGCTAAAGACTTCTTAAAATCATTTTATTTGAGAATTTTAAATTTGTCAATAGCTATTCAAGAATTTGAATTAACATTTCCGGCATCGATAATATAAGGTGTGCAGAGATAAGCCGGTATGACTTTAACGCCGTTATCATAAGTCGATACGTCATTAATATCCGGCTGAGTTCCTTCGACAACAGCTTTGATCATTCTCACACATTTTGAAGTCAACAAATCCGGGTCTTTGCTGACAGTAAAAGTTTGTTCACCGGCTTTGATACGATTGATCGCCGCCGGATCAGCATCAAGCCCGGAGATCAACGGCTTTTGCATTCCACGAGATTTCATTTCCTCAAGGATCACGCCGGCAATATCATCATTCGGACTCAAAACAACTTGCAATGCTTGACCGGTATTGTAATAAGTGCTGAGTAAATTTTTTATTCGAGTTCTAGCATTTGCACTATTCCAATCAGCAGTAGCACATTGATCAAAATTCATCTGCTTAGATTGACAGACAAGTTGACCGGTTTTGAAATAAGGATCAAGAATTTGCATAGTATTTTTAAAGAACAAGTGAGCATTGTTATCACTCGGAGCACCGGCGAATAATTCAATGTTGTAAGGACCGCCGCCATTTTTGAGATTTAACGCCGCTTCAAAGTATTCACCCATAGCTTGACCGATTGCCTCATTGTCGAATGACGCATAATAATCAACAGCATCAGTATTTTTAATGATTCGATCGAAAGCAATTACAGGCACATTAAGTTCTTTCGATTTTTCCAAAACTTCACCGAAGGCTTCACCGTCAATCGCTCCGATAACTAAACAACTCGGCTTGCTGTCAAGAATTTCATCAATCTGCTTGACTTGTTCATCAGAATTTGCAGAGAATAGCAGATCAACTTTAAAGCCTTCTTCTTCAAGTGTCTTCTTCATTGAATCACCATTGCGTTGCCAACTCGGTGTAGTATTAGGAAAAGCGATCGCAACTTTTTTTTCACCAGACGAATTATCACTGCAACCAGTTATCAAAATCGCTGTGATCATTATCAACAAAGCTAAAAAATTTTTAATCATTATCAATCACTCAATTCTAAATTAATTTAGCCACCACTTAAAAACTTTGTGAACGTCAACAATTAAATCGTTAAAAATCGAAACTTTTATTAAAGTATTTTCAGAATGAATTTTATATTCACCGCTTAAATTAAATTTCCCGTCAACATTATGATAAACTTCAATGGATTTTTTATCCGGATCAACGATCCAATATTCTTTAACTCCGAATCTTTCATAATCTTCTTTCTTAACGCCGATATCATATTTTTTAGAGGACTCCGAAATAACTTCAACGACAAGATCAGGTGAGCCGTCAATAAATTTTTCTTTCTCTAAAACATTAGGCTTTCTCATAACAATGCTAACGTCTGGTTTATAATGACAATCTTTTGAAAAATGAACTTCAGAATTAGCGGCAATCACAAAAGCATCAAAATTTTTTTCTTCAATGTAATTGCTAAAAATCATTCCTAATCTCGCAACAATAATTCCGTGTGAAATGCTAGGTGCTTCGGCTGCCATATAAATTTTTTCACCTCTGATAAGTTCATAGTCCGGTTCACCAACTTTTTTACCGTGAATAATTTCATATGATCCGGCATAAATTTCTTCGTTAGGTGAATAATATTCTAATACTTCCATTTACATCACCTTCTGATTCTGAATAAAATTTTTTATCAGCCGTTGTAACCAAGTTCTTTTGCCTTATCAAAGTCGGCTTGTGCCTTATCGTTTTCACCTAATTCTTTATAACAAAGTCCACGAAGGTTATAAGCTACAGCATAATTTGGATTTAATTCAATTGCCTTCGTGGAATCCTTTATTGCTTGATTAAGATTGTATGAGAAAGCATATGCAATTCCACGATTACAGTAAACCTCAGCTAAATTTGGATCAATTTTAATAGCTTTATTAAAATATTCTATTGCTTTATCGAAATTTTGTAATTTAATATAAACAAGTCCATAATTGTAATAAAATTTAGCATCCTTTGAATTAATTTCAATCGCTTTGTTATAATCACTTATCGCTTGATCGTATTTTTGCAAATTATAATAAGTAAGTCCACGATTATTGTATGCATCAGCATTATTCGGATTAAGTTCTATCGCTTTGTTATAATCAGCGATCGCTTGATCGTACTTTTGTAAATCAGCATAAACAAGACCACGATTATTATAAGTCGCCTCCAAATTTGGATTAAGTTCAAGAGCTTTGTTATAATCATTAATCGCTTGATCGTACTTTTGCAATTCAGAATAAGCAAGTCCACGATTATTGTAGGCTTGATACAAATTTGGATTAAGTTCAAGCGACTTGTTAAAATCAGCGATTGCTTGATCATAATTTTTCAAATTATAATAAACAATGCCACGATTATAGTATGCCTCAGCATAATTCGGATTAATTTCAATCGCTTTGTTATAATCATCGATCGCTTGATTGTACTTTTGTAAATCAACATAAACAAGAGCACGATTATTGTAAGCCGCATCCGAATTTGAATTAAGTTTAATCGCTTTGTTAAAATCACTTATAGCTTGATCATACTTTTTCAAATCAAAATAAGCAGCACCACGATTACTATATGCAAAATCAAGATCTGATTTTAAGTCCAATGCTTCACTAAATTTCTTAATAGCTCCTTTATAATCCTGTTGATAATAAAGTTTTACACCTTCGTCATTTTTCTGATTCGCTAAAAATTCATTGCCGACTTTGATAAATTCATTCTTGAGTTTCGATTTATCTTGTTCACTCTGAGGATTTTCAGCACGTTTACGCAAATCCTCAACTTTACGATCATTTTCTTCAGCCGCTTTTCTAGCCTCTTCAGTCTGCGTAACAATA
Source organism: Selenomonadaceae bacterium (assembly GCA_017476425.1). Lineage (GTDB taxonomy): Bacteria > Bacillota > Negativicutes > Selenomonadales > Selenomonadaceae > Quinella. The sequence continues at coordinate 18,791 of JAFUZV010000082.1, read as the reverse complement.
TTAGATTTTTCTTTATAGTCACGTTTCAACCAACTTTGAATTTCCGAATCATCAACATTGACATTAACAGTTGCTTTCCAAAGTATCACGCTTGCCGTGTCAGATATTTTATGAATCGTTCTTTCATATTTCACTTCACCAACAATTTGATAACTGTTGCTTGTTATTGCGATAATTTCATTGTCAGTAAGTGTAGCATTAATTGATCTCGAATACGATCGAATGTAAACGCCTGCTTTTTTTACGGCACTTTTGATCGCTTTATCTCTTGCACGAAGTTTTGAAATTTCTATTGATTCGTATTGACTAGGATAATCATCACCAACGCCTTGATACATTTGAACTTTTGCATAAGCGATCGATTGAATCAGCGGTGAATTAATTTCAATGATCGGGGCGATCGTAAAACTTCCTAATACTGCTGAAGCAATAATTAATTTTTTGATATTCTTTTTCATATTAAATTCTCCAAAATAATTTTTAACTTTTAATTCGATCTACACCTTTAAAGATTTTAAATTGTGCCGCTGATTCTGTTAATTCAGTTGCAAGCTCCGAAAGTTTTTTGCTTGCCGTTGCAACTTCATCAATCGATGCTGATTGTTCTTCAGTTGCCGCTGAAACTGATTCTGTTTCTGCTGAAACGTCTTTGCTTGATTGATCGAGTTCGTCCATTGCCGCAACAAGTTTATCAATTCGTTGTGAGGCCTTTTTTGCATCGGCTAAAATTCCTTCTGCGTGTTGAGTAAGATCACTGACAGCAGCAGCAATATTTTCAAAAGAATCACCGGCGGCAGCAACTACAGTTTTACCGCTTTCAACAACGTCAGTACCTTTCTGCATTTCCTCAACAGCTTTTTCGGTATCATCATTTACTTTGTCAATGAGTTCAGCGATCTTTTGTGCCGCTACGTTAGAACCTTCAGCAAGTTTTCTAACTTCGTCAGCGACGACCGCAAAACCTTTTCCGGCTTCACCGGCTCTTGCCGCCTCAATCGCTGCGTTTAATGCTAATAAATTTGTTTGTTCAGCTATTCCGGCGATCGTCGAGCTGATATTTCCGATCTCCGCCGATCGATCAGCAAGTTTTCTAATGACTTCTGCTGATGCCGCTGTAGATTTAGCGATCGCTGACATTTGATCAACTGCATTTTCAATCGCCGTTTTGCCGCTGTCTGCGATCTCTTCAACTGATTTTGCCGCCGTGACTGATGCATCTGCTTTCTCTTCAAAGCCTTGTAAAACTCTTGCAAAAGCACGAATATTATGTGCACTTGTCGCCACTGCCTCACCTTGTTTGCTTGCATTTTCTGCAACATTTCCGATCGATATTGCAACTTGTTGAGTTGCTTGTGCTGATTGTGAAGCATTTTCATTGAGTTGTGATGCAAATGTTGAAGCGTCTTTTGCATTATGTTGAATGCGTTCGATTAATTTACGAAGAGTTTCGATCGTCTCTGCATAAACTGTAGTCAATTCACCAAATTCGTCATTTGTTTCTGCTTTAGCCTCAACGGTTAAATTTCCGGCGGCAAGTTCCTTTGAAACATTCATCAAATATTTAATTGATTTCATAATCGACGAAGATAAACCAAGAGCCATAAAGATCGAAAATGCAACGACAAGAACAATGCTGACGATCAAAATTATTCTTGTCTGATTATATTTCGCCGATGCGTCAACGGTTTCCATATGAATTGAGTCCTTGCGATTATCAAGAATACGATTTAATTTAATTTCGATCTTTGAATAATCATTGCTGGAGCTTTCCAAAAGTTTAGTAGCCTCTTGAATTTGTCCGGCTTTCGCAAGTTGAATTAATTTTTTAGAAGTCTGTTTGTAGTGATCCCAACTTTGACGCATTTCATTAAAATCATTTTCGACATCTGATCCTTTGAGTTTAGGAGCAACAGCATCAAAAGTAATATCGATCTGATCAGCAAGTTTTTTCGTCTCTTGTGCGGCGTGAATACGATTCGGCAAAGTTGTAGCGTTAAGCACTGCAAATTCACCTTGACGGTAATCACTCATTGATCGTGAACTATCTGCCGCCGCCATAACGCCTTGAAGATGTTCCGTCGCAATTCTCAATGCGCCTTCATTGATACTTGATAAACTGTAAGCACTATAAATTCCACTACCGACGAATGCTATAATTAAAATAGTGAAAACCAAAATTAATTTCTGCCTTATAGAAAAATTATTCACTAAGTTCACTCCTTACATAATTATTTTTAAATTCGTATCAATTAATTGAAAAAAATATTTCTACGATTTCAAAAAATTTACCTGCTAAAAAAAAAAATTCTCTTGCAAGATCAAATGATCGATCACAAGAGAAAATTTTTTTTGCAAAATAATTTATCTTTGCTTGCTGACTGCTCCATCACGACTCGGAGCACTTTCTGAATTATTATTCGACGTTGGTGTTGTATCAAAAACTTCTGTCGGTTCTGCTGATTCTTGATTATAACTTGTTGGCTGTTCATATGATTCTGACGGCTCTGACTCATAATAATTTGATCTTGAATTTGCTTCAGATGTTTCACGCTCAGCAATTACAAGATCAACAGGTTCACCGCTACCGATCTCACTACCTGGTGAAGGCGTTTGACTGACGATCGTTCCTTCAGCTTGTTCACTTATCGTTGAAGTTATCGATCCGACTGTTAAGCCACGACCTTCAATTCCGGCTCTTGCAACGTCTAAACTTGCGCCGTGCACGTCAGGAACAGTCGCTGTTGAATTTGATTTTTCTTTTGATGATGCTTGATCTTGATCAGAATGACCGCCGACTGTACCACGTGAAACAGTAAGATCGATCGTCTGACCGCGACTAATTTTAGTACCTTTTGCCGGATCGTGTGATAAAACTGTTCCGGGTTCTTCATTTGAATATTTTTCATAAACTGATCCCAAAATTAAACCGGCTTTTTGGATTCGTTCGGTTGCCGCTGATTTAGTTAAGCCTTCTAAGTCCGGCATATCTAAATCTTCGCCGCCTTTGCTGACATAAATTGTTACAAGCCTTTCACTTTTAACAGTCTTACCGGGCTCCGGGTCTTGTGAAACAACTTGCCCCGGCGGAACGCTTGCATCATAAGTTTCAGCAACATTGACTCGTAATTTTCCGTCTTCTAAAATTTGTCTTGCAAGTGCTAATTGTTTGCCTGTAACTTCAGGCACTTTGACTTCTTCACGATTAGTAAAATTTCCAAAAGCAATTATTGCGCCGATACCAAAACCGATCATTAACACGATAACTAAACCGATCATAAATAATTTTGAATGAAAAAATGATTTCTTGATTGCGTCCGTCGATTCTTCATTTTGAATTTTATTTGTAACTCTTCTTGCCGGTACTGTTGATTCATTTTTCGGTAAAAGTTGAGTTGCATCCGGATCAACTTCTTTGCTAACGCCTAAAGTTTTCTCAACGTTTGAAAGTTCTTGCACCATTTCAAAACTTGACGGTCGCATATCCGGGTTTTTGCTCATTGCTCTCATAACGATCGCTTCAAGCATTGGTGAAATTTGCGGACGGTAAACGCTTGGAAATGGCGGCTCTTCTTCAACGTGTTTCATTGCAATGCTAACAGGATTATCACCATTAAATGGCAAATGATTAGTCAACATTTCATAAAGTGTTACGCCTAACGAATAAACATCAGATTTCGGAGTGATACCTGTGCCGCGAGCTTGTTCCGGCGAAAAATATCGAACTGATCCGACAACTGATCCGCTGTAAGTCATTGTTGATTCAGTTACAGCTCTTGCAATTCCAAAATCAGCGATTTTAGCACGATTATCAGTCGTCATTAAAATGTTATGCGGTTTAATATCACAATGAACAATATTATTTGCGTGAGCGTGAGCAAGACCATCAGCAATATCTTTAGCAATGTGAACAGCCGTTGCAATATCAAGCGGAGCTTCATCTTGAATTTTTTTCTTAAGCGTTGATCCCGGAACATATTCCATAACAATATAATGATCGTCGCCTTCAATTCCAACGTCATAAATATTTACAATGTTAGGATGAGACATACCTGCCGCCGCTTTTGCCTCACGATGAAATTTTTCAATAAACTCGCTGTCAGTCTTGTAAGCCTCGTGTAAAATTTTGATCGCAACCGTTCGATCAAGCAGTCGATCGTGTGCTTTATAAACTTCAGCCATTCCGCCGCTGCCGATCTTCTTTTCCAATTCGTAGCGTTCACCCAGAATGCGCTGCACCATATTTTTCACCTCACAATGATCTTATCGATCAAATTAATTTTTAAAACTTAAAACGATTTTGCAAAGATATACGATCGTCAAGACAAAGACGATCAAGCCAAAAAGTTCAGGATAAATTGATCCTGCAAATTCTTCAGTGACGATACTCAACGGCATTTCATCACCGCCGTTTGAAACTGAAATTACAATTACACCGGCAAGCAAAACGCCCATTAAACTTTCACCAACAATCAAGCCGGACGCAAATAATGTTCCGCGTCGTTTGCCTTCTTGCAATTTATCTTCAATAACTTCTGCATTCTTACCTTTAAAACGTTCAAAAATTTTTTTGTCGAGTAAGTAACCGATAACAGCTCCGATAACTAACGGCGTTTGCACTGACGGCGGAAGATAAATTCCCATACCGACAGCAAGCGGCGGAATTGCAAACGAAGTATTTTTTGTCAGCAAAACATTTATCACAACTAAAATTATTCCTAAAATGATCCCGATATAAATATAATTCCATTCAAGCTGCGATGAAAAAATTCCTTTAGCGATCGTTGTCATTAAAGCTGCTTGAGGTGCTGCAAGTGCATTATTCGGATCCATTTCTTCACGCGGCAATGCTCCCGGAAATCCATAAGCTTCATACAAGAGATTTAACACCGGCGCAATTACGAATGCACCGACGATACAGCCGAGAATCAATGCAATTTGTTGACGATATGGAGTTGCTCCGACTAAAAATCCTGTTTTCAAATCTTGCATATTGTCATTAGAGATACAAGCGATCGCTAAAATTATGCTTGTCGTGAAAATTGCTGTCGCTGTTGCAAATTTTTCACCGTTCGGCAAATCAAAAATTCCAAATGAAGTGCAAAGCGTGAACATCATTAGCGAAGAAATTATTATTGCTAAAATTCCTATTCCGGAGATCGGACTTGATGAAGTTCCGATCAATCCTGCCATATAAGCACAAGCCGCCGCGACGAAGAATCCCATTAAAACCGCGACGATCACGCCGACAAATACGATCGTTAATGTTTGATTGAGTGGTAAATTTGCCGGTTGAACGAATGAATAAAAAACGCCTAATAAACCGATCGTTACAATCGAAAATACTAAACCTACTGACTTGATCGACATATCAATGTCCATACGATGTTTTGATTTTTCTTGTTGAGGCATTCTCACTGCTGCTAATGATTCTTTAACGCCATCAATAACAGGTTTTGCTAAAGTGATCAAAGTCCATACGGCAGCAACACCCATTGCGCCTGCGCCGATTAATCTTACTCGTTCTGAATACATTGACTGAGCAAACGCTTGCATTGTTTGACCTTCCGTTGCAAATTCAGTTATTGTGTAATAAGGAACGAAACCAGCCCAAGCGATTAAAATTCCTAAAAGCATTGCAAGTCCGCTAGTGATACCGATCAAATAACCTGCACCAACTAAAGCAGTTGAATAACCGATCGGAAATTGAGTCATACCTCTACCGATCGGAAACCAGAGAGATAAACCGCTTGCAAGGACATAAAAACCATTTGTCAAGAAGGAAACGATCGACGCAATGATTCCGCCGCTGACAATTTCTTTCAAGCCGCCGGCAGATTTTTTTGACGAACTTCCGACTTTTAAAATTTCTGCTGCGGCTACTCCTTCAGGATAAGGCAGATCGCTATGAACAACCATTGCACGACGAAGCGGAATTGTAAATAAAACTCCTAGACAACCGCCGCAAGCTGAAACGATCAACGTTTGCCAAAATTCAAAGTCTTGCCAGTAACCGATCATCAACATTCCGGGTATTACGAAAATTATTGCTGATAAAGTTCCTGCTGCTGAGGCTTGAGTCTGAACCATATTATTTTCTAAAATATTTGAGTCACGAAACATTTTTAAAATTGCCATTGAAATTACTGCCGCCGGTATTGCTGATGAGAATGTCAAGCCGACTTTTAATCCTAAATAGACATTCGACGCTGTAAATATTATCGTCAACACTGCACCTAATATCATTCCACGCAATGTTAATTCAGGCAATTTCAATTCGTGTTGCATAAATTCTGAATCAGATTTCAATTTAAATATCACTCCATTGATAGGGATTAGTTTTTATGGATAATAAATTAATAATTAATTCTGCATTCTACATTCTGCATTCTTAATTATATTATTCCTAAGACAATCGCTGAAACATTATCACGACCGCCGTGATCTAAAGCCGCTTTAATCAGATCGTCCGCTGGATTTTCTGATGAATTTAAAATCTTTGCTATTTCATAATCATTAACCATATTAGTTAAACCGTCCGTGCATAGTAAAAATATATCGCCGTGCTTGACTTTAAATTGTCCTGTTGCAACTTCAAGATCATTTTTTACGCCGACTGCTTGAGTTAAAAGATTTTTCAGCGGATGAACTCTTGCCTGTGCTTCAGTGATCTCACCACGTCTAACAAGTTCTTCAACGTAAGAATGATCCTGCGTGATTTGTTCTAAATTTTCACAGTCGAGTTTATATAATCGACTATCACCAACGTGAGCATAATAAGCCGTTTGAATTATAAAACCTGTTTGAGATTCGAGCGACTTAGAAATGTGCAAGATCGTTGCAGTTGTTCCCATACCTTGATAGTCTAAATTATTTTTTGCCGCTGATAAAATTTTTTCATTCGCCGTTAAGATCGCTGATTTTAAAATTTCCTCATTCCATAGTTGCGGCGTTGATTTTAATTCGCTTTCGACTGTATCAACTAACATTTTGCTTGCAACTTCACCGGCAGCTTGTCCACCCATACCATCTGCAACTAAATATGTTTCCGGCTCAATTATCGCTATAGCGTCTTCATTTTGCTTGCGGACTTTTCCAACGTTCGTTGCTTGAAAATATTTCGACAAAACTTTCACCCCTTTATTAATGCAGAATGTAGAATTTAGAATGTAGAATTGAGAGAACGAAATAATTCTGCATTCTGCATTCTACATTCTTAATTAATTATAACGCTTCGTATGTTACAGGAATATTTCCGATCAAAATTTTATCGCCGTGCTTGAGTTCCTGCATTGAGATCAAATTTTTATTTATGTAAGTACCATTCAAGCTCTCTGTATCGTGCAGAATATGACGATGTCGATCATAAGAAATATAAGCGTGTATCCTTGAAACGCTTTCATCAGTTAAAATCATATCATTACTTTCTTTGCGTCCGATATAAAATTGTCGTTCACCTAAAATGAATTGTACTTTTTCATCACTATCATCAAGTGTCAACGTTGCGATCTCATATTCAATTTGTCGTGCAAAATTCGTTCGCATTGAAGTATTTAAATTTTCTTTCTCTGCTATTAATGTATGCTCATTCTCTGCAATAAGTGTTTGATCTTTAACAAGTGTATTTGACAGCACGTCATTATCAAGATCGATTGTGTCTTCATCTGCTGAATTACCATCAACAAATTTAGATTTTATGACAATAGCATCATTGCCTTCATACATTTTTTCGATCTTTACTGATAATTTGCCGTCCATAAAACAATTTTCACGAATAATTTTTCTTTCTACTGCTTCGTGCAATGATTTAATCATTCTTGCCGCTGAAAGTCTATGACAATCTTCTTCACACAAATAAATTGTATAATCGTTCGGTACAATTATTCCTTCGTCAGTCTTCGTTTCTTGCTTTATAACTTCTCTTTCAATCGCTTTTATTAATGCTGAAGGCTCAACTGCTCCGCGCTTTTGAAATAAATTTGCAATTTGTCCTGTGATTGCCGATTCAAATTTTGCAAAGCTCAAAGCTCTAACCACCTTTCGATAATAAATTTTATTTTATAGCAGAGATTTGAAATTGTCAAAAGATATTGCAGAAATTCAACGACGATAATATAATTGATAGGGCTAAGTCGTTAGGGCTAAGGGCTGAGATCGTTTATAATTATTGAAAGGAATGAATGAAATGAAAGCAGTTATATTATCAAGCGGCGGTTTAGATTCAACAACTTGTCTTGGAATTGCCGTCGATAAATATGGAAGTGATAACGTTTCGACGGTTTTGATCTTCTATGGTCAACGTCACGCAAGAGAACTCGACAGTGCTAATCAAGTTGCAAGATATTACGGCGTTTCTCATTATGAATTTGATGTGTCGAATGTGATGAAATTTTCTAATTCAACTCTGTTAAGCAGTTCCAAGCAAAGCGTTGCAAAGTCAAGTTATGCTGATCAAATGAAGTCAAGCGGAATGAATAAGATCGGGACTTATGTTCCATTTCGTAATGGTTTAATGCTTTCGATCGCCGCTAGTTTTGCTGACGGACTTTACAAAAAAGATGATATTGAACTTTATATCGGCGTGCATAAAGATGACGTTGTGGCGAGTGCTTATGCTGATTGCAGTACTTCATTTATTGAGGCGATGGCTTCGGCAATTTCAATCGGCACTTATGGAAGAATCAGATTGATCGCACCGTTTATGGATAACACAAAAAAAGAGATCGTTAGAGTTGGTCTTGATCTCAAAGTTCCATATCATTTAACTTGGAGTTGTTACGAAGGCGGTCAAAAACCTTGCGGAAAATGTGCAACGTGTATTGATCGTGCTAAAGCATTTGCGGCGAATAATGTTAAAGATCCGGCGTTGATCGATTCGCAATTTTAATAATGAGCAAAAAAATATTTCTTCAGCTTTAATCATTGAGATTAGAACCGAAGAAATTTTTTTTATTTCCGTCAAGAAAATTTTTCAAGATAATTTTGTAACGCACCGATCAAATTTGCGTCGTTTAAAAATTTGCAAGCGACAACTTCAGCACGTGGAAGATCATATTTACTTTTGTCATAAATTTTGTTGAGATGTTCATTTATTTTATCAATAAAAATTTTCTGTGCACTAATTCCTCCACCGATAGCAATTCTTTCCGGATCAAGGATCAGTTGAATATTAATAATTTGTACGGCGATCAGACGAGTGAAACGATCAAAGCATTCAATAGCAAATTTATCACCGGAATGAACTTGATCGAAAAATAATCGACCGTCAACGAGTTCCGGAGGAAACATATCTTCTTCACCGTAAAAATCGCTTAGTCGTGTAAGAAATTTTTCTTCGTCGTACATATCACAAAGTCCACGAGTACTACATTTAAATCCGAACATATCTTCATCAAAAATACTTCCGTCTTGATTCGTTATCAAAAAAGAAATTTCACCAGCTGAAAAGTGATAACCGCGATGAATTTTTTTATTTTTGATTATAGCACTGCCAATACCTGTACCAAAAACCATTACAAAGCCATCATTAACATCTTTCAAATTGCCAAGCGTCATTTCAGCGATCGCCGCACAACGAGCATCATTTTCAATAGAAATGTTGACGGAACATTTTTTTTGAAGAGCCTCAACGATCGCAAAATTATCATTGAATTTCAAAGCACCACTGGTAACGCAATAACCGCGATCAGCGTCGATAATTCCAGGTAGTGAAATTGCAATACCTTCAGCATCTTTCATTGACTCAAAAATTTCTACAAGACGATTAATAAATTCTTCACGTCCACTTTTCGGAGTCTCAACAATTCCACGTGAAATTATTTCTGCACTCTCATTCATACAAGCATATTTAATAAAAGTTCCACCAACATCGATAACTGTAATTTTCAATTTTATAACCTCTTATCTTATACTAATTAAAGAAATAAATCTAATCAAGATCAAGCGATCGCCATAAATAATTAACTCTTGCCTTAACGTCCTTACTCATTTCGATCTCTTCGGGCCATTCACGATCGTGACCTTCTTCTTTCCAAGTCTTTGTTGCATCAATTCCGAGTTTAGCTCCACATTTAGCAAGCGGCGAAGAATGATCCAAAACGTCAAGCGGACCGTGAACAATTTCAAGATCGCAATCAGCATCAATATTATTAAATACTCGCCAAGCAACTTCACTTAAATTTTGAACGTCGACGTGTTGATCAACAACAATGATCATTTTAACATTCATCATTTGACCCATACCCCAAAGTGCATGCATAACTTTTCTTGCGTGCATAGGATATTGTTTTTTGATCGAAACGATCACACAGTCGTGAAAAACACCTTCAAGCGGCATATTAATATCAATTATTTCAGGCAACATTTGTTGAAGTAACGGCAAAAAAATTCTCTCTGATGCTTTAGCCATATAACAATCTTCCATAGGTGGACGACCGACGACTGTTGCAAAGTAGATCGGATCTTTTCTGTGAGTTATACAAGTTACGTGGAAAACCGGATAATCATCAGCAAGAGAATAATAACCTGTATGATCGCCAAAAGGACCTTCACGGCGTAATTCATTAGTTGCAACGTAACCTTCAAGGACAATTTCACTTGTCGCCGGAACTTCAAGATCAACCGTTACACATTTAGTCATTTCAACTGATTTATGTCTAAGAAAACCGGCAAAAACCATTTCATCAATATCACGAGGTAATGGAGCAGTCGCCGCATAAGTCACTACAGGATCAGTTCCGATCGCTACTGCAACTTCAATTTTATCTGCACCGATCGATTTTGCATCACGAAAATTTTCTGCGCCGTTTTTATGAATGTGCCAATGCATACCCGTTGTTGTCGAATCATATTTTTGAAGTCGATACATTCCAACATTACGCTTACCGGTTGCAGGATTTTTCGTCACGACAAGCGGCAAAGTTACAAATGCTCCGCCGTCTAATGGCCAACATTTTAAGATCGGAATTTTATCCAAGTTCGGATTATGATTGATCACTTCTTGACACGGTGGATTTTTTACATATTTTGGAAAATTGATCGCCTTTCGTGCTGTTGAAATAATTCCCGGAAGGCTCATTTTATTTTTGAGTGAGAGATAAGGCAATTTTAAAATCTCACGTATATTATCAGCGGCATCGTCTAATTTCTCAACGCCTAAAGCTAAAGCCATTCGCTCATAACTTCCAAAAGCATTGATCAACACCGGCATATCATAGCCCTTGACATTTTCAAAAAGTAATGCAACATTTCTATGATCCTTGAATTTCGACACACGATCAGTTATTTCAGTTATCTCAAGTTCAGCACTTACCGGAATTTTAATTCTTTTGAGTAAGCCGCGACGATCTAATTCGTCAATAAATTCTCTTAAATCTTTGTAAGCCAAAAGTTTTATCACTCCATTTTAATTTAAATTATAAAATTTAAAATGCAGAATGAAAGATCATTATCCTCAATTCTGCATTCTAAATTCTTAATTCTACATTAATCTTTAACGCATATTAGCAACGTATTTTTTAAGTTCACCGGCTGCATTCTTAACTTTTTCAAGATTCGCCGTAATTTCTGCTGTTGAGGCCTCTTGCTTTTCACTGATCTCACCGGTAGTTTCTATTGTCTTTGAAATTTCTTCAACAGCTTGATTCATTTGATTAAGAGTCGCTTGAATCCTTTCTGTTGCCTCACGAGATTGTTCAGCAAGTTTTCTAACTTCTTCAGCAACGACGGCAAAACCTCTGCCTTGTTCACCGGCACGAGCTGCTTCGATCGCTGCATTCAAGCCTAATAAATTTGTTTGTCCGGCGATATTAGTTATAAAGTCGATAACTTTGATCGTTTCGGCATTCTTCTCTTGCAGCATTTTAGCTTGTGCGATTGATTCGTGTCCGGCTTTTGCAAGAGTGATCGCACCTTTTGCAACTTGTTCAACTGATTGCGAAACAACTTGCGTTGAAGTTACTATATCATCTATTAAACTTCTGAGTTTATCATAAGTATTTTTATTATCTTTTACATCTGCCAATTCATTTCACCTCGTTAGAAAAAAATCATTTATTTTTCAAAGCATTTCGACGCGTAAAATGTTTATCCTTCTGCAAGATTAAATTTGAAATAAAATTTTACGATCAATAATCAATTTGAATTATGATTTTTGTTGACTCAAGATAAAAATATTTGCAAAGAATAATTTTGATATTGTATAATTAGCGGCGAAAAAATTTTTTAATTAATCGGAGATGATATTTTGAAATTGAATGGTGCGCAGGCAGTTTTAGAATGCCTTAAACGTGAAGGTGTTGATTTGGTTTTTGGTTATCCCGGCGGTGTCGTCTTGAAATTGTACGATGAAATTTACAAAGCAAATTTTCCACATATTTTAACCGGTCACGAACAAGGAGCAGTTCACGCCGCTGACGGATATGCAAGAGCAACCGGCAAAGTCGGAGTTGTGATCGCGACTAGCGGTCCGGGCGCAGCGAATTTGATCACCGGAATTGCAACGGCGAATATGGATTCAATTCCGCTTGTCTGCATTACCGGGCAAGTTGCTAATCCTGCGATCGGCAAAGATTCATTTCAAGAAGTCGATGTTTGTGGAATTACAACGCCGATCACTAAGCATAATTATTTAGTGAAAAATGTTGAAGAATTGCCACGAATTATAAAAGAAGCATTCTTCATTGCACGAACCGGTCGTCAAGGTCCGGTTTCGATCGATATTGCGGCGGACGTTTTCAATACTGAATTTGATTTTGTTTATCCCGGATCAATTTATCTTCGTGGATACAGCGGTGAAAATGTTGGTGATACAAAAGAGATCGACGAAGTTATTAACGTGATAAGTGAGAGTAAAAAGCCGATCATTTTTTACGGTGGCGGTGTAATTTCTTCAAATACTTCTGAGGAATTAAGAGCGATCGCTAGACGTTTAGGATGTCCGATCGTTTCGACAATTATGGGACTTGGCTGCATTGATCCGAACGAGAAAAATTATTTAGGTTTTGCAGGTATGCACGGATCATACGGCGCAAATATGGCGATCCAAGAAAGCGATCTTGTTATTGCGATCGGAATGCGTTTTAGTGATCGTGTAACCGGTCGAGTTGTTGATTTTGCTCCGAATGCTAAAATTGTTCACTTTGAAATTGATCCTGCAGAAGTCAATAAAAATGTTCGTGTTGATTATCGTGTATTAGGTGATCTTAGTTGGTCATTGCCGATCTTCAAAACGAAATTAAATACACTTTCAACTGATTTTGCGGCTCGTCATTCTGAATGGTTGCAAAGTTGTCTTGATAAAGCGGCGGAACATCCATTTAGTTATAAGAGTGAAGGAAATTCGATTAAACCCGGTGCATTGATCACGAAGATCAGCGATCTTTCTGATGAAAATACGATCGCCGTTACTGACGTTGGTCAGCATCAAATGTGGGCTGCGCAATTTTTCAAGACAAAAAATCCTCGTCAATTTCTTACAAGCGGCGGACTTGGAACAATGGGCTTTGGACTTCCGGCGGCTATGGGTGCAAAATTAGGTTGTCCGGATAAAAAAGTTATTCTTTTCACCGGCGATGGATCGATTATGATGAACATTCAAGAACTTGCAACGATCGCCGATCATAATATTGACGTGAAAGTTGTTATCGTCCACAATTTTATTCTCGGTATGGTCGGTCAATGGCAGAGACTTTTTTATAATCACCATTATTCACAATCAGAGTTGAAAGGCAAGCGTGATTTTGTAAAGATCGCTGAAGCAATGGGCGTTAAAGGTTATCGAATTGAGACAGCCGATCAACTTGAAAATGAATTGACAAAAATTTTAGCGTCAGAAGGCGCAGCAGTGATCGACGTAATTGTCCCTGAAGAAGAAAATGTTTTGCCGATGGTTCCAGGTGGCAAACGTTTAGATCAAATGGTTTTGGGTACGAATTAAAGGTAAATTCATTTTGAGCCACAAATTCAAATTCATTATTGTTAATGAAAAAGAAAATTTTTTCTTATCAAAAAGCGGCGTAATACCCCCTAGCTTTAGTTATGAGGATATAAGCCGCAATTCTTAATTGACAATTTAACAATTAAGGATTAAACTGATCGAGTGAGAGAAAACCAAACTCACAAAAATAACTACTGTGGGACACACAGGAAGTAACGCCTTTGGAGAGTGTGTAAGACCTATAAACTAAGTCACAAGTGACAAGGCGGTGCTCGTTGAATTAGGAATCCACCGACTTTAGCCGTGTGGAGTGTCAATTGATGATTTCAAACGACGGAAATTATAAAAGATGATATAATTCATATGTCAATAAGATTTGTAAAATTTTTAAACCGCTTAACGTTATTAAGTGAGGTGTTTTTGTGCAACAGCAAAAATTACATTCTGATCAAGTCAGTGCCGAAAAAATTCAAAGAGTGATCGATGGATTAAGTATTTTCGGTAAACATTGTATCGAGCAAAACAACTTTAATCCAATAGAATTTATAAATTATATGGAACCAATCTTTAAAGAAAATGGTTATCGTGAACAAGTTAAAAGAATTGACGGGGGGGGGCATATTAATAATTCACGATTCGGGCGTTGGTGACTTCATTAATATGACGCCTCTAATTCGTGAAATTCGTCGTACTTATCCAACAAAACATATAACTTTGATAATTTATCCTAGAGCATTGAATTTAGCTGAAGTGTGTCCTTATGTTGATGAAGTTCTTCCTAATCTCAGACCTTACAACTGGAATAATTTTTTTGAAGATTATGTATGGAATGTTGGATTTGCAAAGAATTTGTTGATTAGAAAATTTGACGTTGCTTATATCGTTCCGGCTTATAGCAGTGCATTATTTTTAGCTTATATGAGCGGTGCAAAAGAAAGAATTTCTTTTAAAGTTGAAACCGGGCTTAATCTGATTGGAGCATTTCCGATGAATTTATTAACACCATTGTTGACTTTTCAAGTTCCGAAACAATTATATGGTATTCATTCAGCTGATAATGCACTCGGTTTGTTAGATTATTCTTTGCATGCACCGATCGTCAAAAGAGATTTAGAACTTTGGTACACGCCGTTTGACTACACGATCGCCAGACAATTCATACAAGAAAATATCAATTCCGACGAAAATTTTTATACGATCGTAATGGGCGGAGAAAATGACGCTAAAAAATGGAATCCGGAAAATTACGCTGAATTGATAAAAATGATTTTGCATTCTGAAACGAATAGTAAATTTGTAATTCTCGGCGGTGAAAAAGATATTGAAGCCGCTACTCGATTAAAAAATAATTTAAACGAAAAAATTCTTGAAAAAAATATTTTTGATCTGACAAATAAAATTACTTTTCGTCAAAGTTTAGCGTTGATGAGTTTCTGCAATGCTTATATTGGTAATGATACAGGTACAATGCACGCTGCCGCCGCTGTTAAGACTCCGGTTTTAACTCCGAATTGTTTTGCTACTGATTTAAATATGACTAATGTATCAGCACCAAAGACTTGTTGTCCTAATGGCGTGCCTTCAGTGATCGTTTCGCCGAAACACGCTTTACCGGAGTGCAAACAATCACACGATCCATATTTTGGTTGCAGAGTCGGTAAGCCGCATTGTATAAATCAAATTAAACCTCGAACGATGTTTGAAGGATTTAAAATTCTCAAAAAGAAGATCAATAAAGGAGATACTGATCCATTTTATTTTGATTAACAATAAATAAATTAAAGGGTGATGAAAAATATGTCAGGACATTCAAAATGGGCAAATATTAAACGCAAGAAAGGTGCAAACGATGCAATTCGTGGAGCAGTGACGACAAAGATCGGTCGTGAAATAACTGTTGCAGTCAAAATGGGCGGAGCCGATCCGACAGGTAATATGAGACTCAAACTTGCACTGTCGAAAGCTAAGGCTAACAATATTCCGAAAGATAATATCAATCGTGCAATTCAAAAAGGTTTAGGTGCAAGTGATGGCGCAAATTACGAAGAAATCACTTATGAAGGCTACGGACCAGGCGGATCAGCTCTTATGCTTGACATTTTGACAGATAATCGAAATCGTACAGCGGCGAACATTCGTCATATTTTTAGCAAGCACGGCGGAAATTTAGGTGAAAATGGCTGTGTCGGCTGGATGTTTCACAAAAAAGCTGTCTTTGTTGTCGACAAAGAAACTTTTGATGATGAAGATAAATTGATGGAAATTGTTATGGACGCAGGCGCAGAAGATTTTGATTCTGATGAAGATGTTTTTGAAATTACTGCTGAGCCGGAAGAATTTGACGCGATTGAAGCGGCTTTAGCTGAAAAAGGTATTGAAACTGCCTCTGCTGAAATTACACAAGTGCCGGATACAACGGTTAAACTTGAAGGCAAGGACGCTGAAAAAATGCAAAAACTTCTTGATGCACTTGATGAAGATGATGACGTGCAAAATGTTTACGGCAATTATGAATTTGCTGACGAATAATTTTTCAGATCAATGAAATAAAAAATTCTCAACGTGAAAAATAATCGTTGAGAAAATTTTTTTTGCAATGAGGTGCATTAAATGATTGTACTTGGAATAGATCCGGGAACTGCAATTTGTGGTTATGGTTTTATTGATAACTCACAAGGAAAATTGACGGCGATTGAATATGGAGCGATAACGACGAGTGCAAAGGCAAGAATGCAAGATCGACTTGAAAAAATTTATGATAATCTCGACGCGATGATTAAAAAATTCAAGCCGGAAGTTATCGGCATTGAAAAATTATTTTTTGGACGTAATGCAACGACAGCTATTCCTGTTGGTCAAGCTCGTGGAGTTGTATTACTTGCCGCCGTTAAAAATAATGTTGAGATCATTGAACGATCGCCGGCAGAGATCAAGCAAGCTGTTACAGGTTATGGCGGAGCTGATAAACAACAAGTGATCTTTATGGTTACAAAACTTCTTCACTTGATTGAAGAGCCAAAACCCGACGACGTTGCAGACGCTTTAGCCGTTGCGATCTGCACTGCTCATACTTTTGATAATTTTAGCGGACGAAACAATTTATATTCTATTGACGAATGAATTTTTCTGATATAATTATCTTGGTATCAAAACCAGAAAGGCGGTCAATCAAGCCTCAGATTTGAGGTGACGCTTATGAAGTTCAAGATTGTCGTGATCGTTACAATCGTCGTAACAATTCTTGTCCTCACAAGTAAAGTAGCCGCCTAGGTCTCAAGCTAGACGACTACAAACTCATTTTTACTTCCAAACTTAACATATAATTGAGGCTCACCGCCTAATTGATACCAACGCTTTGCCGATTTTGCAAAGCGTTTCTTTTTGTGTTATTGTATCACATTGAAATTATTTGTCAACCGTCAACTTTTGATTAAACTCTTCTTGACGAATGAAAATTTTCTGATATAATTAACTAGGTATCAAAACCAGACAGGCGGTTAGTCTAAGCCTCAGAAATGAGGTGACAACTATGAGCAAATTATTTGTTGTGATCATAACGATCATCATCATTCTCTTGCTCACAAGTGGCAACGCCGCCTAAGTCTCGAACACTTAAGCGGCATTTAAAATGCTAACGTATATATAAAAGATTGAGGCTAAATCGTCTAAATTTGATACTAATGCTTTGCTGATTTTGCAAGGCGTTTCTTTTTGTGTATTGTATCACATTGAAATTATTTGTCAACCGTCAACGATTGATAAAATTTCATTAATTCGCTGACAATTTCAGATTCATTCAATGATTGATCAAAATTATAAGCCTTCATTACTGCAAGATCGTTTTGTTGATGAGCCTTTCGCAATTCGATCGGCATTGTTCGATCGTCATACAAATCTGCTAGACTCGACGTTGGAAAATTTTTTCTGACTTCGAGAATTTTTTTTGCAGTTGATTCGATCTTTTGACGTTGAGAATCTGACGGCTTGCACCAGACGAAATTATTATAAACAATCGTCGCTGAATATCTATAACTTAATCCTAAATATCCTGCAGTTGCTCTCATCCAAGCGTTATGAACAATTGAATTTAAAATACCAAAGTGATAATTTTCTGCATTTGAAATTATATGAACAGCATCTGTAACGATAACTTTTGAATCAATAAAACCGATCGGAACATATTTTCGATTGCCGCCAGATACTCTCGGAACGATTATATAATTTGTTGTTGGTTGTCTAATTTCTTGAAAAATTGCCGGAGTTTCTGCAGATTTTCTTGTTGCGGCTTTGGAACTCTTCAATCGAAATTGTTTAACAGCGTCAATTCGTTTCATAACTAGCGGCATTTTTCGTAATTCATTAGGTTCAGCATCAACTAACCATAAGCAATAACGTTTCAAGCCGTTGATAAATTCTTTTGCACCGATCAGTTGACGAATAAATTTTTTTGCTTTCGGTTCACGTTTAATAAATTCGTCGAGTTCATCAGCCTCAATAATTAAATTTCCGTCGTCAGTCGGTTGATTACCTTTCATCATAATAGGCACTTCACAAAGCGGTTTACTACGCTTTTCAACAAAAATATTTTCAGCGTCAATCAGATAAGCATTAATATTTTTCGCTGAAATTTTTTGATCGCCGTCAAAAATAATTTTCTTTTCAGCGTCAAAGTCAGCAAAACCAATTATCACGCAATGCACCTGCGCCATATCATTTGATTCGCTCGTCCATTTGAATGTTCGATAGGCAAAATTAATTTTCACGTCGAGATTTTTCCAGATAGCGGCAACTTGTTCACCTTGACAAATTGAATTAGTACTGACGTATGCACATTTGATTTTAGTACTCTTAATGAATT
>JAFUZV010000081.1 GCA_017476425.1 Selenomonadaceae bacterium | reverse complement strand
GGAATGGTCAGCGTTGAATTTATTTTGATCGGTTATACAATGGCTTTCGGTCCGGACGTTAATGGTTTGATCGGTGATTTATCAAAGTTCGGTTTGATCGGCGTAGGTTATAACATTCTTGACGGCGGAACAATCCCTGAACTTGCTTTCATTGTGTTTCAGTGTATGTTTGCAGCATTGACACCGGCTTTAATCACCGGTGCATTTGCTGAGAGAATGAGATTTTCAGCTTTTGCGCTTCTAATGTTACTATGGGCATTGCTGATTTATAATCCTATGGCTCACTGGGTTTGGGGCGGTGGATTCTTAGCACAGCTTGGCGCATTAGATTTTGCAGGCGGATTAGTAATTCACATTTTAAGCGGTGTCAGCGGCTTAACGATCTGCATTTTGTTAGGTAAGCGTCGCGGTTATGGTAAGACGGCGATCGTTCCTCACAATATTCCTATGACAGTTATTGGTGCGGCATTTCTCTGGATCGGCTGGTTTGGATTTAATGCAGGATCAGCACTTGCGGCAAATAATTTAGCGGCTAATGCTTTTCTTGTTACTCAAATTGCAGCGGCGGCAGGTGTACTCGGTTGGGTAATTCCTGAATGGATTCGTAGCGGCAAGCCGACTGTTATCGGTGCAGTTTCCGGCGGTGTTGCAGGTTTAGTTGCAATAACTCCGGCGGCTGGTTTCGTTGATGTTCTTCCGTCGATCGCTATAGGTTTAATCGGTGGTGCGATCTGTTATTCAGCAGTTGCAATTCTCAAGGAACGTCTTGGCTATGATGATTCGCTTGATGCTTTCGGAGTTCACGGTATCGGCGGAATGTGGGGCGCAGTTGCAACAGGACTTTGGGCAACGACAGCGATCAATCCTGACGGCGCAAATGGTTTATTCTACGGTGAAATTGATTTGCTTATTGCACAAATAATTTCGATCTTCGTTGCAATTCTTTTCGCAGTCGTAGGATCAACAATTCTATTCAAGATTGTAAATCATTTCATTGCAATTCGTGTTGATGAAGATGAAGAGATCACAGGTCTTGATCTTGTGGAACACGGTGAACGCGGTTATACTGTTGGATTGTTTACAGGTTCACCTTCATTCTTCGGCAATGAAGAAACTTCAACGAAATCAACGATCTTTTCAACTAAACCTATTCATTGAGGTGATCTAAATGGAACAAAAAATTACAAAGATAGAAATTATCACTCGCCCGGCAAAACTTGAGGAACTCAAAGAGGCATTAAATAATATCGGTGTGCTTGGTATGACAGTTAGTCAAGTTTACGGCTGCGGACTTCAGAAAGGTCATAAAGAAGTTTTCAGAGGCAAGGAATTTGATATTAATCTTGTGCCGAAGATCAAAGTTGAAACGGTTGTTTGTGAAATTCCAGTTGAAAGAGTTATTGAAACAGCGCAAAAAGTTTTGAAGACTGGCAAATTCGGTGACGGAAAAATTTTTGTTTATGAACTTTCAAACGCTGTTAGGATTCGTACAGGACAAAGCGGCGTTGATGCAATAAAAGATATTCCAGGTGAAAAGCCTGAAAGATAAAATAATTTTCTTGTCGAAATTAAATAAAAAAATTAGAGGCTTTGATGAGCCTCTTTTAATTTGCGAAATTTGATATAAAAAATTATTCTTCGATCTCCGACAAAAGATTTTCTTCTTTAATGAACTTCGATAATTTTTTAACAGCATTCATTACGTCTTGATAATGTTCCGGCGTTAAAGATTGCGATCCGTCTGAAAGTGCTTTTGCAGGATTAGGATGAACTTCCATCATTAAACCGTCAGCACCGGCAGCGATCGCCGCAAGTGCCATAGGTTTAACCATTCGCCATTTACCGGTTCCGTGACTTGGATCAACAATGATCGGCAAATGTGAAAGGTGTTTAATTGCCGCGATAGCACTCATATCAAGTGTATTCCTTGTGTAAGTTTCATAAGTTCTAATTCCACGTTCACAAAATACAACGTTAGGATTTCCTTCGTTCATAATGTATTCAGCAGCGTTAAGCCATTCATCTAACGTTGCGGCAAGTCCACGCTTAAGAAGTACCGGCTTTCCACATTTGCCAACTTCTTTTAACAAGCCGAAATTTTGCATATTTCTTGCGCCGATCTGCAACATATCAGCATATTTAGCAACTTTTTCGATCGCCTCAACGGTTGTAACTTCCGTGACGATCTTTAAACCGGTTTTCTCTCGTGCTTCAGCTAAATATTTCAAGCCTTCTTCTTCTAAACCTTGAAATGAATATGGTGAAGTTCTCGGCTTGTAAGCTCCGCCACGCAGAAATTGTGCGCCGCCGGCTTTGATAATTTCTGCTGATTGCAAAAGTTGTTCACGTGATTCGACGGCACAAGGTCCCGCCATAACGATCGGTTCATCTCCGCCGATCAAAATTCCACTGACATTAATAACGCTTGATTGTGGATGAAATTCTCTGCTTGCCAGTTTGTAACTTTTACTTATTGCAACGCTGTGTTCAACGCCAGGCATTGCGTCGATAGGTACGCTTGCAAGTTTAGTTTTATCACCGATGACACCAACAATTTTTTGTTGTGCGCCTTCCATGATTTTTGCTTCCAGTCCAACACCTTTGATCACCTCTATAACGTCATTGATATTTTGTTGAGTCGCCTCAGTATTCATTATAATGACCATTCGATCATTCCTCTCAGATACTATTGAAAATAAATTTCGATTGATTATATTACTAAACATATATGCAAGTCAAGATTTTGAAATTGAATACATTAGACAAAAAATTTTTTCGTGATTTATTTATTAGTTGAGTCGTTTAACAATTCATTGATTTTTGTCCACTCAAGTTTAGTAGCTGCCTCTTTGATCTGTTTATAAATTTCGGCTTTATCGTCCGGCAATTTGTATTCATCAAGCGATTGAAACACGAACATTAACGAATCATAATCAAACGAACTTGCAATATCTTTCATAGCTTCAAATGCTTCTACAAGATCATTTTCATCAATTAACGGCTTGTCATTCGTGTCATCTTCTTCAATTTTAATAAGCGGCTTTAATTGATCAGCATACGAAAGATAAAGTTTCATCAACGGTCTATGATCGCGTTTAATTTCATTTATATAATTTGAATTTCCGGCATCTTCTAAACGCTTTGCTTTCTCTGAAAGTTCTTCAGCACCGACAACTTTTGCCGTTGACTTTAAAGCGTGGACTTTCGTTGTGTAATTTTTCCAGTCTTCATTTTCAAAAAATTTATCAATATCCTTTGCAGTCGTTGAAATTGAATTTGCAAAAACGTTTAAGACTTCAAGATAATCTTCAGTACTTCCACAATGTTCAATTCCGGCTTGTATATCTAATGTTTTAATATTCGTCAACCATTCAGGCAAAGATAATTCGGAATTAGGAATGCTTAATTCGGAATTTTTTTCTTCATCTGACTTATTACTAACTAAAACTTTTTCCGGCGGTAAATAATTTACAATCAATGATTCAAGCTGTTCAAAATTTATAGGTTTAGTTAAATAATCCTTAAAACCTTCAGCAAGATATTGTTCACGTGCACCGCTGATCGCATTCGCCGTTAATGATATAATCGGCGTATCAACATTTAGATTATCAATTAAAGTCTTCATTGCTTTCAATGTTTCAATTCCATTCATTTCCGGCATCATATGATCGAGAAAGATTATATCATATTTCTTTTTTGTAACCAGCTTCAAACATTCTTGACCGCTTGTCGCAGTATCAATTTTGATCTTAGTCTGCTTTAAAAGACCTTTGACGACAGTTAAATTCATAACAGTATCATCAACAATTAAAATTTCAGCATTCGGCGCAGTGAATGATTCGTGATATTCTTTGCGTTGAGATAGAGAATGTTTGTATCTATTTTCAAAATCACCGATCGGCTCAGGATTTAAAATTTTTTGCTTGATCTGAAAACTGAAATTTGATCCTTGACCGTAAACACTGCTGACTGATAATTCAGCTCCCATCATTGCAAGAAGTTTATTAGTAATATTCATTCCAAGTCCTGTGCCTTCGATCGTCCTATTGCGTTCCTCTTCGATTCTTTCAAATGCACTGAATAATTTTTTTAAATCTTCGTCCTTAATTCCAATACCTGTATCCATAACGCTTATACAAAGATAAATATTTTCGTCGTCGATCGGAATATAATTTATACTTAATGTAACGTTGCCTTTTTCAGTGTACTTGACAGCGTTGGTGAGCAGATTAGTTACAATTTGTTTAATTCTAATTTCGTCACCAAAAAGTACACTAGGAATTTTTTTATTTGCCTCAATGTTTAAGTTAAGCCCTTTATTCTCTGCACGTTTTTTGATCATATTGATCAGATCATTCAGCACGGAACTAAGTTGATATTCAACAGGAATAATTTCCATTTTGCCCGCTTCGATCTTTGAAAAATCCAAAATGTCATTTATAATTTCAAGTAAACTTGTTGCGGCGTGCTTTAAATTTTGTGCATATTCAAGCGTTAAAGGTTCATTTGATTCACGCAAAATCATTTCGTCCATACCTATAATAGCATTGATCGGCGTTCGTATCTCGTGAGACATACTCGAAAGAAAATCACTTTTTGCTTGATTAGCGGAGTCAGCTAAAGCCTTCTCATGTTCTAAATATTTCGCTTGCCTTGTTCTCATTATGTATTGAACAGCGACGAAGAGTAATAACAACATAATGAAAAATGTTACTTTCATCACGGTATAGATATAGTCATTTCCTACAACTACATCATCCCATTCAACATAGCCGGATAAAACTAAATGATTTTCTTCAGATATGAATGTGCAGAAGAAGAAAAAAGCATCAATTCCATTGTCAGCAAAAAATGTATTCGTCTTTCCTTCTATTAAAGTTGAATGTTCTAATTCTGACCAAGTGTCATCGAAATTTTTCAAATGATTTACGCTGTATTCATCATAATTTGCATATCTGATCGGATCATATTTCGGATAATCATCGCCGGTAAGTTCAGGATATAAGCCATCAGATAACATTATCCAGTTTTCATACGTCTTAGCAAGAATTAAAGTAGCTTTTCCGCTGTAGCTCATCATTTTATAAAAATTTTGTACGGCTTCATCATTAAACAATTCATAAAATATACAAGTCTGATCCTCATACTCAAACGGTACAGCAAATAAAAGTCCTTTACCGTGCAAATAATCTATTGATTGCTTTTTATTCTCAAATACTCTATGAATTGATTGAAATATATCGTCCGGCAAAGGTTCACCTGCGATTATCGAATTATCTTCACGCAAAACTCCTCTAATTCTGCCGGTTTTAGTTCCGATCGTTGCAACGTCAAGTAATTCTTCAGCAGACATTTTGTTTTGTTGCAAAAGTTCCGCTCGTGATTGAAGTTCATCTAATTTGTGTTGAAAACGTTCCCTCAACGTGTAAGCAATGCTTTGACTTTGTTGTGCGACTGATTCTTTCACCGAGTCTATTAACATTTGATCAATTTTGTCATAGATAAAGTAACCTATTATGCTGAGAAGAGTTGCCAGAGTTACAAATTCTATGATCGCCCGTACAAGAAATTTATTTTTGAATTTTTCCATCAGCTTATACCTCGTGATTTTAAATTTTTGGATCAGCCATTAAACAAATTTCATTCAACAACATTTTAACAAAAGTATTTATTTTTGCAATTCAAATTTAATTTTTGATTGAAAATTTTTAAAAATGATTTTTATAATAAGCCTTCAAATTGTTTTTCGATCTTTGATGTGATATAATGATTTAAAATATTCAAAGGAGAGATTAACGAATGAAGATTGGAGTAATTAGCGATACTCACGGACACGAAATGAGATTTGCAAAAGCTGTTGAAAAATTTTTCAGTGATGCAGATTTAATTTTGCACGCCGGTGACGTACTTTATCACGGACCAAGAAATCCTATGCTTGAGGATTATAATCCGGCGAAATTAGCTCAAAGAATTAACGAATCGAAAATCCCGATCATTATTGCACGTGGAAATTGTGACAGCGATGTTGATCAGAATGTGATCAATGTTCCTATTCAAGCACCGTTTGCTTACATTTACGCAATGAATAAGCGAATTGTTGTAACTCACGGCACACATTTTACTTATTGCAATAATCCTGAGTTGCCTGCGTGGAAAAAAATGATCGACGAGATCGCAAATCAAGCTAATCATCTCAACGCTGATATTTTTATAACCGGACATATTCACAATAACATTTTGGAGCGTCATAATAATTCAATCTTGTTGAATCCTGGATCGCCTGCTCTGCCTAATCGATCTGATAAGCGTCCGACGGTTGCATTGATCAGCGACAATAAAATTGAAATTTTTGATCTCGATGATGGAAATGTTTTAATGGATATGGATATTTAAAAAAATTTTTTTCAAGACAAATGAAAAAAACTCTCTGAAAATTTTTGAAGTCAGAGAGCTTTTTTGTTGAAAATTTTTCAAGCGACAAATCGATCGATCAAAAATTTTTATCAAAGTTATTTTTATTGCTACGTTGAAAAATTAATGTTATAATTAATTAAAAAATGATCAGGAGAAAATTTATGGGTCTGAGGATTTTAGATAAATATATTCTTCGTGAAGTCTTTATTGCGTTTATGTTCGGTATCTGTGCATTTTCAGCGGTTTTCATTGGATCAGGAACACTTTTTAAAATTGCAAAGTATATCACTGACTACGGAGCATCATTTACGGCGGTTGTAAAAATTTTCGTTTATGGAATGCCGGCGATCATTATGTGGACTTTTCCAATGTCGATGTTGCTTGCAACACTTCTGACTTTCGGACGACTTTCAAGCAATTCAGAGATCACGGCGATGAAGTCCTGCGGAATAGGATTTTCAAGAATTGCTGCACCGGCGATCTTTTTGGGATTTATCGTTAGCGGACTTGCGATCTTGTTTAATGAACACGTTGTACCTTGGGCAAATACTTCTTATAACAATGTTCTTTATTACGAAATTCAAGGCAACACTGAAATGAAATCTCAAGAACACGTTATTGTTAAAGAGATTAACGACGGAAAAATTCAGCGGCTTGTTTATGCTCGTGAGTATGAAGCGAAATCAGAGACGTTGCAAGGTGTAACTATGCAAGAGTTTAACGAAGAAGGTCAAGTTACTCACGTTGAAAACGCTGAATATGCTGAATGGAAAAATAGCACATGGATAATGCATCGCGGTATGATTTACGATATTTCAGAAGATGAACGAACGCGATCAATGAGATTTGACAAACAAATTTTACCGGTGAAAGCAAGTCCGAGACAAATTGTCCGTGAGCAGAAGAAACCGGAAGAATTGACAATGCACGAACTCAAGGCGCAAATTAGAATTATGAGGACGCAATATGTAAACACTTCAAAACTTGAAACGGAACTTTATCAACGAATTACAGTACCTATGGCAAGTTTGATTTTTGCCTTGATCGGTGTGCCTCTTGGTCTTCAACCGACAAGAAATTCTTCATCGATGGGTTTTGCGTTGAGTGTCATAATTATTTTTATTTATTACGCCGTTATGACTTTAGCAAATGCGATCGGTCGCAGCGGAGCACTTTTACCAATGTATGCTGTTTGGATACCTAACATTATAGGTTTATTGTTCGGAGTAATTTTGATCAGAAGAGCATCAAATTAAAAATTTTTTTGAATTTCGTTGTTGTTCTCTACTTCTTTTGTGCGGGCAAAAGAAGTAGCAAGAAAACCCGCACCGTCGGTAAATGACATCACGTCATTTGCGACGGTGTTGCGCCGTCATCCTTGACGGCGTTTTAATTTTAGCACTGAATTTAATTTTAACAGTCGATCGGATCGACTCAATTTTTTTGTCTGAATTTAAAATAAACAAAAGCGATCAATGCAATAGTGAAAGCAATAACGCTTGTCATTTGTGCAGACTTCAATAGACCAAAAACAAGTTGATTATAATCGCCTCTGAAATATTCAAGAAAAAATCTTGCGATCGAATAGAGCATCACATACAAAGCAAAGCATTGACCTTTATAATAATTAGTCGATCGAAAGATCAAAAGCATTGCAAAGATCGCAATATCAATTTGACATTCCCAAACTTCAGCGGGCCATAACGGTTGATCGCCGTAAATTCTATGAGCTAAAGTTGTCGAAGGATAAAGCAAGCCGAAATTTGATCCAGTCGGAGCACCAAAAGCATCGCCGTTTAAAAAATTTGCACAGCGTCCGAGTGCTTGACCTAAAATCATTGCAGGTGCAAGAAGATCGGCAAGGTGTAAAACGTCTAAATTATTTTTCTTTGCATAAATCACAACGGCGATCGTTGCAAGAATCAAGCCGCCTTGAACAGCCATACCGCCTTGCCAAACGTTTAAAATTTCGTCAAGGTGATCTTTGTAATAATGCCAATCAAAAAAGAATACATCCCAAAGTCTTGCACCGAGAAGACCGGCTGATCCTCCGATAATTCCAATGTCGATTAAATATTTTTCATAGCCGCGCCCATCAACTTTAGCAAAAAAATATCCAACTCCTGTAGCAAGAATGATCGACAGCGATAAAATTAATCCATACGATCTGATCGGAAAATCTCCAATGAAAAAAATATATTGATGCAAAATTATCTTCTCCATTCAAAAAAATTTTTTAAATCTTTAAAAGTAATTATAAATTTTCAATGCACAATGATCAATTATCATTCTTATTGCGTTGAAAATTTTTTTATTAAGTTATATAATTAAACAATTATTTTTCAGTGAAGGAGAAATTATTTTGATTAAAGTTAGTGTAATAGGTGCAACCGGCTATGCAGGTGCGGAACTTCTTTCGATTTTGTATCGTCATCCACAAATTAACGTTGTTCATATCACTTCGGAAAGTCATACAGGCAAAAAAATTTCGGAGCTTTATCCTCAACTTAATTCAATTTATGATATGAAACTTGAAAGTCTCAACGATATTGCAACGATCGGTGCAGACAGTGATTTTATATTTATCGCTTTGCCACACGGTCACGCTATGGATGTTGGTCGCAAGTTGAGAGAATTACCAACAAGAATTATTGATCTCGGTGCTGATTATAGATTTTCAGATACTTCCGTTTATGAAAAGTGGTATAACGTCGAACATATTGATAAAGATGCTCCACGAGTTTATGGACTTGCTGAAATTTATCGTGAAGATATTCGTAATGCAAAAATTATCGGCAATGCCGGTTGTTTTACTACTGCTTCAATTCTTGCACTTGCTCCGCTTGCAAAGCATCATTTGATTGATGTTAATTCGATTATCGTCGACGCGGCTAGTGGTGTTAGTGGTGCCGGTCGAAGTTTAAAACTCGGAAATCATTTTCCGGAACTCTACGACAATTTCAAAGCATATAATGTTGCTCATCACCGTCATACGCCGGAAATTGAACAAGCGATTGAAGATTTAAGCGGCAAAAAGACAACGATCAATTTCACTCCGCATTTAGTGCCTATGTCTCGTGGAATTTTAGCGACTTGCTATGCAAATTTAACTTCCGGAATTTCAGCGGAAATGATCGAACCGGCTTTTCAAAAAATGTATGGCAATGAACATTTTATTAGAATTCTTGGTCGTGATGCTTATCCTGAAACAAAATTTGTTCGTGGATCTAATTACTGCGACATTGCTTGGCATATTGACGATCGAACTAATAGAGTAATTGTTTTATCAGCGATTGATAATCTTGTTAAAGGTGCTGCCGGTCAAGCTGTGCAAAATCTTAATATCGCCGCCGGCTTTGAAGAAAACACTGCACTTGATATTGTTCCAATGTATCCTTGAGGTAAATAAAAATGGCTATTCCAAAACATAATGAATTATATAATTTGTTCCTTGAATCATTAAGTGATGATCAAGTTCATTCAATTCAAGAGTGTCGAGACTATATTAAACAAAGAGTAAATTTTACCAAGTCTGATCTTTCAGAAACAACATCAAGCGGTATTCCAAAATGGCATGATCGGATCGGCTGGTGTAAAACATATTTGAAGAAAGCAGGATTAATTGAAAGTCCGAAAAGAGGTCATTTTAAAATTACAAACAGCGGCAAAAAAATTTTGAAAGATAAAGTAAAAATTACTGATAAGTTGCTGATAGAAAAATTTCCTGCTTTTAGAGAATTTATATTTGGAAAAGATTTCCCAAAAAATAGTGAAATTTCGCTGCCGGTTGAAATGGAAACTCCTCAAGAACTTTTTGAACGAAGTTATCAAGAAATTACTTCTGAACTTTCTGATGAAATTTTGACTGCAATTTTAAATATGTCTTCAGATTTTTTTGAACGATTAGTTGTCAAATTAATGGAAGCTATGGGCTATGGCGGTTATGAAGGTGCAGGATTTGTCACTAAATCTAGTGGTGACGGCGGTATTGATGGCGTTATTTATGAGGATAAACTCGGCTTTAATTTGATTTACATTCAAGCTAAACGTTGGTCGCAGGACAAAACTATTCAAAAACCGGAAGTTCAAAAATTTGTTGGAGCTTTAGCAGGTCCGCCAAAAATTGAAAAAGGACTTTTCATTACTACAGCTAAATTTTCTGACGGTGCGCAGAAATATGCAAATGATCAACACGTAATTTTAGTTGATGGCAAAAAATTAACTGAACTTATGATTGAATTTGATGTCGGAGTTTCAACTCAAAAAATTTATAAGATCAAACGTGTTGATAATGATTTTTTTAGTGAAGAGTGAAATTTATGATTGAACAAAAAAATCGCTGCTTTTGGTGCGGCGAAGATGAATTGATGATCAAATATCACGACGAAGAATTTGGAATGCCAACATTTGACGATCATAAACAATTTGAACATTTATCATTAGAAGTCTTGCAATGTGGTTTAAATTGGCGTTACGTTATACATAAGCGAAAAATTTTTAGAAGTTGCCTTGACAATTTCGATTTTGAAAAAATTTCTCAGTATAATGAATCTGATATAGATCGAATTATGCAATTTGAAGGTATGTTGAGATCACGCAGAAAGATCGCCGCCTTGATCAATAATGCTAAATGTTTCATTAAAATTCGTGAAGAGTTCGGCAGTTTTAGTAATTACATTTGGAGTTACGTTGACAATGTGCCGTTACTCTATTCAAGCCACAATGAAAATAATTTGCCTGCAAAAAATGAATTATCGGAACGAATCGCAAAAGATTTAAAAATTCGTGGATTTAAATATGTCGGAGCGGTTACGATTTATTCACATCTTCAAGGCGTTGGAATAATCAACGATCATTTTAAAAATTGTTTTCGTCGTGAAGAAATTATTTCAAAGTATCCACCGAAGGTTATAGATTAAAATGTATTACAAAAATTATTATCAATCTCCAATCGGAAAAATTTTTTTAATCGCTGAAGATAATTTTTTGATCGACTTGTATTTTGAGGCGCAAAAATATTTTCCGCAAGAAATTTTTGATCAAATTGAAAAGAAGAATTTAGAAATATTTGACGTAACTAAAAAATGGCTTGATATTTATTTTAATGGTTATGAGCCTGATTTTCTTCCGCCGCTGAAAATGATCGGAACTTACTTTCAAATTGAAGTTTGGAAATTGCTGTTAAAAATTCCATATGGCAAAATTACAACTTACGGTGAACTTTCAAAGGTCATTGCTGATCAAAGAAATTTGCAGAGATTTTCAGCACAAGCGATCGGTGATGCTGTCGGCAAAAATAAAATTTCTATAATAATTCCTTGTCATCGTGTTATTGGCAGTGATGGCAGCTTAACGGGCTATGCCGGTGGTATCGATAAGAAATCAAGGCTTTTGAATTTGGAGAAATGTTTAATTGATTGATAAAAATTTGATCTATGAAATTCTTTCTGTCGTTGAAGAAATTCCGTCGGGTAAAGTTGCAACTTACGGACAGATCGCAAAGTTGATCGGCAGAGATAAAAATTCTCGTCTTGTCGGAAAAGTTTTGAGCATATCAGATTTTTATGGCGATTATCCTTGTCATCGTGTTGTTAATCATCAAGGACGACTTGCGCCGAATTTTGAAAATCAACGTGATCTTTTAGTAAGTGAAGGCGTTCAATTCAAAGATAATAATTGCGTCGATATGAAAAATTTTCAGTGGAAATGTAATTAAAAATTAAACTATATCGAATAAAATTCTTAAACTAATCGAGGTGAAGAGAACGAATTGGAAATGCAAGATTGTTTTGAGATGCTCGGAATAGAATTTGATCCGCCGGACAACACCAAAAAGATCAAAGCGGCTTTCGATGAATGGAAGAAGCGATTAACGACGGAACAAAATACTACTGTTGATGTTCAGCGTCTCAATGAGATCAAAGAGCAACTCGCAATGAGTGATAAAATAATTATGCTGATTGAAAATCAAAGAATCCGTGAGAATGTTGCAAAGAAGTTGAAGGAAGAACGCATTAAACAGTTGAGGAGTTATATTTATCTTCTGCGTGACAAAAGCGGAATTACTATGCAAGTTACTCGTGCGCAGATGAAGAAAGTCAGCGAAAAATTGAAATTGAGTTTAGCAACGGTTGAAGCAACTTATAAGCAAGAAGGTTTTGAGATCAAAAATCCACGCAATAAAAATTCGATCGTTAAAGTACTCAATGAATTTTTTATGTCTGACAGCGTGATGAATGATCTCCGAAAAAATTTTATTGATTTTCAGACTTTCACTGATTTTAAGCGTTATGCTTGGTCGCCAGTTGTTAATAATCTATATGAACTTGCGCTTAAACTTGACGGCAGAGAACCTGTTGCAAGTTCGTATAGAAATTGGAGTGCTGAAGAACTTTCGGAAATTTTTCGACGTGAGGCGCAGCAAATTTCCGGACCTGTTCCGGAATGGCATTCGATAAAAAATATTTTAAATATCGCTCAAATGCAGGTGTTCAACTCTAATGAAAATAAATATCGTTACAATCATTCACTTGATCTGGAGCCGCTGAATGATTTTTTTCAAAGTTTAAAATCTGCACCGGAAATTTTCAAGCGTGATAGTTTTTTTGCTAATAAATGTATCGATAAAATTCAAAATCAAAAAGGCTTGAAAGGCGTTGCAAACAATTATGAACTTGCAATTTCGCTTTACAATAAATTTGCCGGTTTGCTGAATGATCCTTATGAATCTGCTGAAAATCCTGCTGAGACTGAATTTTATATAACTTGTGGAAATTGTCAAACGTCAACACATTTTAGAACTCGTGAGGCTCTTCAAAATTCAAAATGTCCTGCTTGTGGTGAGAATTTTTATATTGATTGTCCAAGCTGCCGCCGAAAAATCCCGGCGACTTCGGAGCATTGCACTTACTGCGGTTTTTCACTAATGATCACTTGCAGTAATTGTCATACTAAGACGCGGCTTAACACTAAAGAATCATTGAAAAATGCTAAATGTCCTGCTTGTGGAGAAAGTTTTTATATTGATTGTCCGAAGTGTGGTAAAAAAATTCCTTCAGCATCTGAACGTTGTCCGCATTGTGATTTTCACCTTGTTGATATGAAAAAATTTTTTGCCTACATTGACGAGGCGAATGAAATTTTAACTGAAGTTGAGAAGGCGCAAAAAGTTGACGTAAATGTTAATCTGTTAATGAATCACGTTGTTGCACTGATTGTTAAGGCAAGACAGATCAAGCCGGACGATCTGAAATTGAAATCACTTGAAGATCGTGTTGACAAGGCAACGATCGCACAAAAGAAACAAGAATTGATGAGCTGGGCAAAATCAAAATTACCGTCATTATCAGTTGCACCGGATAAAGCTGTTCTTGACTGCATAGAAATTTTACAAAAGATGAACAATGCAGGAATAAAAAATTATCGTCCGGCGATCGATCGACTGCGATTAATTAAACCTAAGCAACCGACAGCGATCACGGCGATAATTAAAGAATCAGCGTCAAATAAAATTCCAAAAAATACTTCGATCACAAATAAAATTTCCGTCAATGGTCAGAGTCGATCAACTGAAGATTTTGAAGAAGTCAAATTGACTTGTACGATCACTTGGCAACCGGCGAATGATTTTAGCGTTAAATATCAACTCGTTAAAAAGATCGGCGGCGTTCCACTCAATAATAAAGATGGTGAAATTCTTCTTGATAAGTCCGATCGCCTTGAATTTGAAGACAAAAATATTTTCACCGGCGTTAAATATGGTTATGCTGTTTTTGCTGTTAGAGTTGGTGCGATCTCTGATCCTGCAACTTGTGAAGTTGTCCATTACAGCGACATTGAAGAAAAAAATTTGATCGCTAAAACTGAAGATGGTTTTTGTCATTTCAGTTGGATCAAGCCGTCGAAAAAATGTATCGGAGTTAGAATTTTGAGAAGTGACAGCGAAGGTAACAGCGTTGTCATTGATGGCTGTTGTCGTCAATCACCTTTTGTTGATCGTGCCGTCAGAAGTAAGAGACAATATTACTATCGACTTCAATGTGTTTATGATGCCGCTGATGATAATGAAGTTTTGCCGGATCAAGATAATTATAATAAAGTTTGGAAAGTCAATCATAAATATGAATACAGTGACGGCTTGACGGTTAATTTAACGCCGGAATCTCCGCCGACTGCTTTGCAAAATATTTCTTATCACGTTATCAATAATAATGTAACTTTCAACTGGCGATCAACCGGTGATTTTACTGTTTACTTTCGTGAAATGAAAAATACTCAGCTTAATATCGACAGTCTTAAACAAATGGTTAAACGGATCGAACTCAATAAACTTGATAATATTCTTGGCAGTAAAAAAATTTTTGCGGCGACTGACAGCAGAATGCAGAGTTGTGAATTTAAATTGACTGATGAATTTTGTAAGATCGCTGTGATCTCTGCAACTCAAACTTTAGGTGTGATCTGTGACGTTGTGACGATCGCTAATATTACACCTTGCACGATCAATAAAGATAAAACTTCGATCGATAATGGCAAGCTGAAAATAATTTTGAATCCACTGCCGGATAATCTCGTAAAAATTCATTACGCATTGACGAACAAAAATAATCGTGGAAGACTTTATATGACAATCGACGACGCAAAAAATAATCGAATGAGATCGATCTTTTCAAAAAAATATGAACTCGACAAAGTAATTATAATTCATTCGCCGCCGCAAATGGAACTTTATTTGACTGTGATCGGTGAATATAAGATGAGCGACGGCAGTACAATTTTTTCTGAACCGTCAACTGAAGTGATAAATAATCGTCCGAAAGCTGAAATTGTTTATTGGTTTGAATGGGCAACAAGTGGAATTTTGAAAAAAACTTTGCGTGCTAAGAATTGCAAATTAATCATTGAAACGAATTCTGAATATATTCCTTCGTTGTATCTTGCTTATAATAAAAATGGCGGCTCGAACATTGAACTTGATGAGCCCTCAACGATCAAAATTCGTACGATTCAAGGATCAGATGGCGGCTTACCCGGCGGTCGTCAAGAATATCCGCTTGATAATTCTCTTTGGGAAGGTATTGCAGAAGGGACATTTATAAAATTGCTGCCGTCTAAGAAGGACGCAAAACATTTTGATATTCGTCCGGCAAAGCCTGAGAGTTTAAGAGTTCCGCAGAAATAAAATTTTTATGTTGAAATTTGTAATGACGAGGTGAGATTAATGGAAAATTTATCTTATGGTTACGAATTGAATGAAGATCCGGATTTTGAAATTATTGGAGGTGAAAAATTTATTATGGCGGCAGCAGCACCTTTTGTAAATCACATTACGATAATCAGCAGATTGAATCATATTTTTGTTCAATATATCGACGAAAAAAATATTAATGCTATCGTTGTAGCAGATGCAGATGTTTACTTGTCTAATGAAGATCATTTCAGACCGGACTTGAGTATTGTTTGTAATTTAGAGACGGTTAAGAATGGCAAAAAAGTTTATGGCGTACCTGATTTAGTTGTTGAAGTTTTGAGTGATTCGACAATGAAAAATGATCTTGGATTAAAAAAATCTGCTTACGAAAAAAATGGCGTTAAAGAATATTGGATTATCGATCAATGGTCAAGACGTATTGAAGTTTATCACTTGATTAACGGAAAATATGAACTTGATGACGTTTACAAAGTCAGCGATGATGAAGAAAATAAAAATCTCCACAATGAAATAAAAGTTTCAATTTTTGATGATCTGATCGTTGATATTAGAAATGTATTCAAATGGTGGTTTAAAAGCGAAAATTAAAAAATCCTCAAAACAGGTGTTAATATGTCGATTTTTTCATTATTTCAAAAAACAGATGTGCTTTGTCCGCATTGTATGAGAGAACTCAGTTTAAGTAATATGAGATTTTTTTGCACTTATAATCAAGATAGGCATCACGAAATTTTTTTATCGATATTAGATCGATTTCATAAACGGTTGCCGATTTGTAGTAAAAATTTTTGCAAAGGTCACGGCAAGCCGGCAGGTGAAGCTGTCTGTAGATTTTGTGGTGAGCCGCTGCCGCCGCAGATTATGTTTCACGATAAATATTTACGATTTTGTGTCTTAGGTGTTGCCGGAGCCGGAAAGTCAAGTTATTTGACTACTATGTTGCACGAATTGAAATATTCCGGCTTGCCTTGGGTAATTCAAGCAATGGACTCAACAACGTCGAAAGATTCACAAGCCGCTGATTATAATGTTTTTGAGGCTCGTCATTGTCCTGAAGGTACTAAAGCCGGCGTTGCGCCTAAGCCTCAACAATGGGTAATTTTAGACAACAGCGGTGAAAATGAAAAGTCCGATCACATTCCGACTTACGCCTTAACGATTTATGACGGTGCCGGTGAAGATTGTGAAAAAGTTGGTGATGATGATATTGATGAAATGATTCGCCGCTATATTTCCGGTGCAAAAATGCTTGTGATAATGTTCGATCCGCTGCTATTGACAAGTGTTCGTGCATCATTGTCAACTGATATTTTGAATGCCTCAATGGCGACTGAACGTCAGACGAGTGCACCAACTAATATGGTTACAATGGTTAATTCACTTGCAAATTATATTCGTCGAAGTTGTAATATTTTGCCAGGTGATAAGATCGATCGACAAGCGGCGATCGTCATAACTAAACTTGATACATTGCGTGACTTGCCTAATGGTTTTGGAAGTTCCTCAACGGTTATGAAGTCGAGTCCTCACGCTAAAATGAAAGGCTTTGTTGATTCTGATAGTGAAATGGTTGATATGGAAATTCGTGATTGGCTAAAGCAACAAGGTGAGACGGCTTTTCTTGATGCGATTGATGCAAATTTTATGCCGAATAAAGTTAGAGTCTTTGGGTTATCAAGTTTTGGACAACCGCCGGATCATTTAAAACGATTGCCGACACTTACGCCGCACAGAGTACTTGATCCGATAATGTGGATGCTTGCGGCTGAAGGTATCGTACCAATCTTATGAAAAATTTTTGCAATAAAAAATGCAGGTTTAATCGCCTGCTTTTTTTAATTATAAATTAATTCCAGGTGAAATAACTATAAATGCTGAAGATCGTCAAAATGATCATTTCGCAGATCAAAATCGGTTTCAATGTACTGAATAAATCTGTTTTGAAATAATCGATCGTAACGATCAGACAAAAATGTGTTGGAGTGAGCATTTGCCCGGCGACACCAAAAGCCATTGCAACGCCTGCAAGATCTAAATTGCCTGTACCCATAGCGGCAACGATCGGCATAACGATCGCAACGTGACCTTGACTCATTCCCGTTAAAATTCCGATTATCAACGAAACGCAAGCAATGATCACCGGAACAGGTAACGGCGAATTTTGAAAAGCCTTGACGATCTCATTCAAAACATCAGTAACAGTTAACAAATCGATAAAGTAAAGAATGCAGGCGATATTTAGAATCATTTTCGGATCAAGCGCACCGATAAAAATTTCTTTTGCACTTACGAAACGACGAACAGCGATCAGCACAAAGAACATTGCAATAGTTACAATCGCTGTTGCAGTTGAGGCATTGAGTCCGCCGAAGACGACGATCAAAAAGATCGATACAACTGATCCGAGTGAAATGATCAAGCCGTTATTTTCGTGACGAAGTTCCGCCGCTGATTCATTAGGCAAAATTTCATTTTCGATTTCGATCGGACGAATCAAAATAAAATAACCGACGCTGAATGCTAAGATCGTCAACCACGAAAGATGTTTTAAAAATTCACCGAACGTTACACCGGCGATTGAACAAGCCATTATCATACCCGGAATTATCGGACTTGAAAATTCAAATAGATGTCTGAACCAAAAATTGATCGCCGCTTTATGACTTGCTGTTATTGATAAATCTTTGCTGAGTTCTTCGACGATCGGCGCAGAAAATCTTGCACCACCGACTGAAGGTAACAAGCCTAAAAATGCCGGCATCACTGCAAGCAAAATTTTCACGCTTGAAAAAATTCTGCGCAGTGCCTTAACCATATCAGTTAATGAGCCGCTTAACCTCAATTCAATTTCAAGACACATTACGAAGTACAACGCTAAAATTATATCGTAAGTTCGATATTGTGAAAATGTTGAGATCAAAGCCGTTAAAAGATCATTTAAATTTGTCGATCGAATTAACCAAATAAAAAGACCGCCGATCAGCATACAAGTTCCGATTTGTAATTTGCGCCTCAACAACAAGATGATTATCAGCAGTGTTAATGATAGAAGAAAAAAAATATTCAAATTAATCCTTCCATTCGTGGATAATGATAACTTATAGGAGTATCTGCGAGGACGTGAAGAATATTAAAATTTTTTTCGTAAAGCTCCGTTATCTTTTCTTGAGCAATTCTGTTTCTTAATTCGCCATCTTTAATTGTATTTTGTTCTAAGTCAGTGATCATATTCATTGCATTGAGTCCTATTGCTAATACTAACGGCACTGCACTTATCAGCAAGAAAAGTATTAGCAATTTCGTTTTGAAACTGAATGATGCTTTGTTAAATTTAGTTTTGAATTTCATAATAAACCTATTACTTTCAATCACCTAAGTCACTATATTTTTTAATAGTAACTAAATAAAAATTGCGTTCTTGCCAAAAATGAAAATTTTTGTATAATCACTTTAAAAATTTTTCTAAAGAAAGAAGTAATTGATATGAAAATTGAAATTTGGTCAGATTATGCTTGTCCGTTTTGCTATATCGGTGAAAAGCGGCTTGAAAAGGCTCTTGCAGAAGTGAAAAGCGACAAGATCGAAGTTGAATTTAAAAGTTTTGAACTTGATCCAACTGCAAGTAATAAAGTTGTTTCTTCAACAGTTGATCGCTTTGCACAAAAATATAATCTCAGCAAAGAAGATGCCGCAAAACGAATTGAAGCAATTTCAATTATGGGTCAACGTGAAGGAATTGATTTTAAATATTCCTCAACACGTTATACAAATACTTTTGATTCATTGCGATTAACTAAACTTGCACAACAAAAAAATCACAATGAGATCATTACAAAACTTTTCGACGCTTATTTTACCAAAAATCTTGAATTAAGTGATCGTAAAGTTTTGAAAAAGATCGCTGTTGAATGTGGAATTGATGAAAATGAAGTTGATGATCTCTTAAATTCAGATAAATTCGCCGCTGAAGTTCGTGCTGATGAAAATGAGGCGGCAATGCTCGGCATTCACGGTGTGCCTTATTTTCTGATCAATGGCAAATATGCACTTTCAGGCGCACAACCGATCGAAGTGATCAAAGAAGCGATCGAAGATATTCTTTCAAAAGAAGATTTTGACGATCTGAATGGTATGACTTGCGGTCCGAACGGTTGCAGATTTGAAAATTAATTTTGTTCATCAATCCAGCGGCGAATATCACGAAGAGCCTCGACAAGTTTAATACCGTTTGCAGTTAAAGAATATTCAACGTGCGGCGGCACTTCATCAAACGATTTACGATCAACAATTTTATTTTCAACGAGGCTTTTTAAAATCTTTGTCAGCATTAAATCTGTAATTCCCGGCAATTCACGTTTAAGTTGATTAAAGCGAATTGACTTATATTGATAAATTATCCATATCAATTTAATTTTCCATTTTCCGCCGAGAATGTCATTAATATATTCCAGCGGACAATTTTTATCAGCAAATTTTGTTTCCATAATAAATTATTATATGTTAAACTAAAAAAAAATCAACATAGGAGTTGAAATTATGATTATCACTTGTGAAGTTG
This sequence comes from Selenomonadaceae bacterium, assembly GCA_017476425.1. GTDB lineage: Bacteria > Bacillota > Negativicutes > Selenomonadales > Selenomonadaceae > Quinella. Next base: position 16,392 of record JAFUZV010000081.1, on the reverse strand, counting down.
GACCATTTCCAACGAATGCTTATTTTTACATTGACGACGAAACGCAACACGGCTTTTTAATCGATCCGGGTTACGAAGCAGAAAAACTTTTGTATCTTATCGACAAAAGACAGTGGACGATCGAAAAAATTTTGTTGACTCACGGACATTTTGATCACATCAGCGCAGTTAATGATCTTCAAAGCAAATTAAAAATTCCGGTTTACATTCATAAAAACGGCCGCGATTATGTCAAAGATGCCAAAATGAATGGATCAATAATTTTTTTCGGCTTGCCTGTTGTGATTGATGGTGAAGTTAATTATATAGACGATAACAGCGAAATTGTATTGAGTACAAACAAAGATTTTAAATTGAAATTGATCGCTGTACCCGGACATACAACTGACGGCGCAATTTATTATAGTCAACGTGATAATGCTGCTTTCGTTGGAGATTCAATTTTTCATAAAAGCATCGGAAGAACTGATTTACCCGGCGGCAATTATGAAACTTTGATCAACAGTATCAAGCAAAAAATTTTTACTTTGCCTAATGAAACGATTCTGCTTTCAGGTCATAGTGAGCCGACGACGGTTGAAGATGAAAAATTTCGTCCTTGGTTTAATTATAGTGTTAATTAAACGATTTTGCAATTTATATTCTATAAACTTTCTCTAAGTTCTGTTGCAATAAAAAAATCTTCTGAAGTAGTTTTTTTTTTCTACAACGGAAGATTTTTTATTTGAATTGGTATTTACTTTACAAACTAAAAATTTTGTCTGATTTAATTTCGCCATCGACAATCTTACCTACTCCGATAAATTCATTGTCGACATAAACTCTAAAAATTTTACCTTCAATAAAATTTTGATCAATTCGTGTTGAAAGTCCCGTCAAAAATGCTTTTCGACGATAAGATGGCAGATCGAATTTTTCAATATGATCAAGGCAACTTTCAACGTCGATCAAGGCAGATTCACCAACTTTTTGAAGTTCTTCAAGTGTGATCGAATCGTCTATAAAAAAATTGCCGACTCTTGTCCGCTGAAGACTTTTCAGAGTAGCAAAATTATTTAATCGTCGACCGATCTCAACAGCAAGCGAACGAATATATGTTCCTTTTGAACAGTCAACATCAACAATCAAAGTATTTTCAGTGCGATCGATCAAATTCAATTTATAAATCGTAACTTGACGTGACGGCAGATCAAATTCAATATTTTTTCTTGCTAATTCGTACGCTTTACGACCGTTAATCTTGATCGCTGAATACTTCGGCGGAATTTGTTCAATCATTCCGACGAAAGAATTTAAAACAGAGTCAACCGCGTTAATTGATTGCAGTTGACATTCAGCACGATTTACAATTTCACCGGTAATATCGCCGGTTGAAGTTTCGACACCGAAGAGAATTTCAGCACGATAAGATTTATCGCAGTCAGCAAGGTACTCAATAAATTTAGTTGCTCTGCCGACTGCGACAGGTAATACACCGGTTGCAAACGGATCAAGCGTTCCAGCGTGACCGGCTTTTTTTGTATGAAAAATTTTTCTAACGCGGTTAATGACATCGTGACTTGTCATATCAGCCGCTTTATTTATATTCAAAAACCCATTCATAATTATTAATGCAGAATGTAGAATGTAGAATGCAGAATGATGAATTAAAATTTTATTCTGATTCCCATTTTCTAACAATCTCTAATTACTTTAATGACTTACCTATAGCTTCAATAATAATTTTTTTTGCCTCATCGAAAGAAGTATTGATTGAACAGCCGGCAGCACGAATATGACCGCCGCCGCCTAAACTTCTAGCGATCTTTGAAACATCAACAGTTCTTGATCTCATACTCACACGATTTAAATTTTTATCCTTGCAAGTCAACATAAATGCAATTTCAACGCCGTCGATCACTCTGATAAGATCAATAAATCCTTCAGTCGAATCAACAAGATGAGCGATCGCTTCATTGATAAATAGTCCTGCAACTTTACCATCATAGAAAAATTCAACCGTTTTTAATACTTCACAAAGTCCTTTGAAGTCCGCTAAAGATTTTCTTTCCATTTCTTCAGCGATCACATTAGGTTTAACACCGGCTTCAATTAACACCGCCGCCGCTCGAAGTGTTGACGGCTTAGTATTAGCGTAATTGAAAAATCCTGTATCAGTTGCAAGCCCGGCATATAGACAATGAGCAATATTTTCAGTGAGATTTATAGGTAAAAATTTTATCAAGTCAAAAATAATTTCACAAGTCGCCGCCGCTTCAGCATTCAAATATAGCCAGTCAACATTATTACCTTCGTTAGTAACGTGATGATCAATATTCAAGATTGGAGCTTTGACTAAATTCAACGTGCGACCGATCCGATCAGTTTGAGTATCAAGCACAACTAACAAATCAGCTGAAATTTCTTTTTCGGTTAATTCAACAGGATGTTCAATTTCATTGATCTGAGGCAATATTAAAAAGTTCGGCGGGATCACATCGTCGATAAATACACGAACATTTTTATTCATTTCGTGTAAAATGTGCATTAACGCAAGAGAACTGCCGATCGCATCGCCGTCAGGATTAATGTGCGCTGTCACCACGATATTATTTGCAGATTGTAATTTCTTTGCAGCTTCTTCAATTTCAATCTTCATCGTGATCTGATCCTTTCTGTTCACGTTCAACTTGTAAAAGTAACTTTTGAATGTGTTCACTATAATCAAGCGAAGTATCAAGTGCAAATTCAATAGTCGGTGTAAATCTCAATCTGATTCTATGTCCGATCTCACGTCTGATAAATCCTAAGGAACTTTGCAAGCCTTCCCAAGAAGATTTAACTTGTTCATCATTGCCCATAATACTTACATAAACTTTTGCATCACGAAGATCGCCGGTGACTTCAACGTGAGTAACTGTAATAAATCCAATTCGTGGATCTTTGAGATCGGTTAAAAGCATTTTGCTAATTTCTTGCTTGATAAGTTCCTGCAACTTTTCAACTCTAAGCTGACTCATTATTTGCTATCCTCCACTGCGTGACGTGCCTCAGCCTCTTTGTTTACGTCTGAAATATTCGTTTCGATCTCTTCCATCTTATAAGCCTCAATAATGTCGCCTTCTTTAAAGTCTCTAAAATCAACGATCGAAATTCCACATTCATAACCGGCGGCAACTTCTTTGACTTCATCTTTAAAACGTCGGAGCGAATCGATCAAGCCGTCAAACACTTCAATATTATCACGCAGAATACGAATTTTTGAATTGTTATAAATCTTACCTTCAAGGACATAGGAACCTGCAACAAGTGCTTTAGAGAATTTCATAACCTTACGAATTTCAACGCGACCTTGAATGACTTCTTTAAACTTCGGCGCAAGTAAGCCACTCATCGCCGCTTGCACGTCATTAATTGCGTCGTAGATAACTCGATAAGTACGAATGTCGATCTTTTCAGTGTCAGCAAGTCGACGAGCATTATTATCCGGTCTGACGTTGAAAGCGATAATGATCGCAGAAGATGCAGAAGCAAGCATAATATCAGATTCGTTGACTGCACCAACGCCGCTATGTACGATCGTAACACGAACTTCATCATTTTTGTTGAGTTGCAGAAGTGAATTTGCAAGAGCCTCAATCGATCCTTGAACGTCAGCCTTGATAACAATGTTAAGGTCTTTGATCGTTCCGGCTTGAATTTGTTGAAAGAGATCATCAAGTGAAACTTTTTTAGATTTGATCAATTCAGTTCTTGCAACGGCTTGACGGTGTTCAGCGATCGACTTAGCAGTTTTTTCATCAAGTGCCGCTAAAATATCACCGGCAGCAGGGACATCATTAAGTCCGAGAACTTCGACCGGAACTGAAGGCCCGGCTTTTTTGACATTATCACCGCGATCATTGATCATTGCTCTGACTTTACCGTGTGTAGTACCTGCAACGATCGAATCACCGATCTTAAGCGTACCATTTTTAACAAGAACAGTTGCAACAGGTCCACGACCTTTATCAAGCTGCGCCTCAATGATAACGCCTCTAGCTTCACGATTAGGATTTGCTTTTAATTCTTCAACTTCAGCGACTAACAAAATATTTTCTAATAAATCCTCAATACCGATATTCTTTTTTGCTGATACCGGCACCATAATTGTTTGACCGCCGTATTCTTCCGGTACTAATTCATGCTCCATTAATTCCTGTTTAACTCTTTCAGGATTCGCTCCGGGTTTATCGATCTTATTGATCGCAACAATGATCGGAACATCAGCGGATTTAGCGTGATTGATCGCCTCTATCGTTTGAGGCATAACGCCATCATCAGCGGCAACAACTAAAACGGCTATATCAGTAACCTGTGCACCACGTGCACGCATAGCAGTAAATGCTTCGTGACCCGGCGTATCAAGGAAAACGATCTTTCTATTGTTAATGCTGACTTGATATGCACCGATATGTTGAGTAATTCCACCGGCTTCACTCTTAGTAACTGAAGTCTTTCTGATAACGTCCAAAAGTGAAGTTTTACCGTGATCGACGTGACCCATAACCGTTACAACCGGCGGTCTGCCTTTCAAATCGCGTTCATCGTCTTCAATCTCCGGGATCAAAGTTGGATCAACTTCCGGCGGTAATTCTTCAACTGTTACGCCAAATTCTTCAGCAACTAAAACCGCTGTATCAAAATCAATTTCTTGATTGATAGTCGACATAAAGCCCATTTTCATCAACTGCTTGATAATTTCAGCGGCAGTACAACTCATTTTGCTTGCTAAGTCTTTAACAATGATCGACTCACCAACTTTAATATGTGTTGGTCTAGCGATCTCAACTTTATGAACCGGCTGCGCTTTAGCCTTCTTCTTTTTCGGAAAACGTGCAACATTATTATTATTGTTGTTAAAGTTGCCGCCATTTTTCTGATTTTGATTTTTAAAGTCTTTACCGCGTTGATTGCGACCTTTACCTTGTGAACGCTCACCACTGTCTGAATCAAGTCTGTTTCTCTTATTTTCTCTATTGCGATCGCCACGTTCACCACGTTCAGGACGTTCACCACGTTCTTTAACTTGATCGCTGTGCTTTGAATCTTTGACGCCGCTATGACGGTTACTGCGATCTGATCTTTCACTGCGTTGATCTCTTTGATCACGTTGATCACTTTGATCCATTCTTTCAGATCGATCGCCGCGATCACTTCTTTCAAATTGTTCCGCTGATCTGCCTTCTTTAGCTTGAGTGCGTTCTCTTCTGCCTTCAAAATTTCGATTTTCTCTATTGTCAGTTGATCGGCGTGAATCTCTATCACTGCGATTATCTCTACTGCCTTTGTTATCATTGCGATTTTGGCGATCATTTGAAGTTGATCTATCAGATCGATCTTGACGAGGTTTAAAATTGTCACGATTTTCAGACTGCGGTTTTACTTGTGAGTTTTGATTTTGAGTTGTCTCACTAGTCTTTTGTTGATCAGTTGTCGATTGTTGATTTTCACTTTGTTCAGGACGATTGCGCCTGTATCTTGGACGACGATTATCACGGTTAAATTTGTCATTGCCTTTAGGCTGTTGTGCCGGACGTGACGATTGATCTTGCGGTTTTGAATCAGTTTTAGTTTCCGATCTTTCGGGCTTACTTTCAGTTGGTTTAGGCGGTCTCTTAGGAAAATTACTTTTGATCAACTCATAAGCCTCTTCAGTGATCGCACTAAAATGATTCGCAACTTTGATCTTGTTCTTCTTTAGAAAATCCACTAACAATTTACTGTCTTGGTTGAGTTCTTTTGCGATCTCAACTATTCTATATTTTTGAGTTTTCGACATAAATCCACCTCCGGGATTAATTCAAAATGTAGAATGCAGAATGTAGAATTATTTTTTTATATTCAATTCTGCATTAATAATCTCACTCAAGTTATCGTAAATTTCACTTTTAATTTTGCCTTTGAAAGCACGTTCAAATTGTTTCTTCTTGATCGCTGTTTTAAGGCATTCTGACGATTTACAAATATATGCGCCGCGTCCTTGTGCTTTGCCGGTATGATCGATTTTGATCTCACCTGTTGCAAATTTAACGACACGGATCATTTCACTTTTATGCTGACTTTTTCGACAGCCGACGCAAGATCGCTGTTCAATGATCTTTTTGCTTGCAGATTTTTTAATCACTTCTTCCAATTTTTCCACTTCTTCTTTTTACGCTTGAATTGTTTCGGCTTTTCTTCCGGCAATTTCAGATCAACTGCTACCATACCTTCAGGCACTTCTAAATCTTTTGCTTGTGCAACGGTTTTAATATCAATTTTCCAGCCGGTAAGTTTTGCCGCTAATCTTGCATTTTGACCTTCTTTGCCGATCGCTAATGAAAGTTGCTTATCAGGAACAACAACTCTTGCGATTTTGTCAGCAGTATTAACCCAAACAGCTTTAACTTTCGACGGACTCAAAGCATTTGCAACATAAACACCGGGATCAGAATCCCATTTAATAAGATCGATTTTTTCATTGCCGCCGAGTTCATCAACAATCGCTTGCACTCTAAGCCCTTTATTTCCGATACAAGTCCCAACAGGTTCAATATTTTCGTCGTGACTAATTACCGAAACTTTTGATCTAATTCCGGGCTCTCTGACGATCGTTTTAACGTCAATGATACCGTCTTGAATTTCCGGCACTTCTAATTTAAAAAGACATTTCAAAAAACCCGGATGCGTCCTTGAAACGTAAATTTGAGGACCTTTACTGCCTTTTTTGACTTCGACAATATAAGCCTTGATATGATCGCCGAGCTGATAATTATCATCTCTCATCTGTTCAGTTGTCAGAAGAGTTGCTTCAGCCTTGCCAATATCAATTTTAATATCGCCGTTTTCAATACGGACGACAGTCCCTGTGACTATATCATTCTCTTTGCCGCTAAATTCATCATACAACATACCGCGTTCAAGTTCCCTAACACGTTGAATAACAAATTGTTTTGCGGCTTGTGCGGCGATTCTGCCGAAATTCATCGGTGTAACTTCAATTTTCACAACGTCACCAAGATTATAATTAGGATCAATTTCTTGTGCGTCAGAAAGTGAAATTTCAGTGATTTTGTTTTTGACTTCTTCAACAATATTTTTCAAGGCGTAGACGTGATAAGCACCATTTTGACGATCCATGTTGACTTCAACATTTTGTGCTGCGTCAAAATTTTTCTTATAAGCTACTTCAAGTGCTCTTTCTATAGCCTCAAACATTGTTTCAGGAGCGACATCACGCTCTTTGCAAACTTCTCTTAATGCCTCAAGAAAATTTACGCTTTCTGCGGCATTCTTTTTTTTGGTTGCCAACTTTATATCCTCCAAAAAATTTTTTTAAAAATCTATATGAAGTCGAACTGCTGCGACTTTATCCATAGCAATAGGATCATATTCTTCAAGTTTCAAAATTTTATCTTCGTAATTTTCAAGCACGCCGGTGATCATTTTCTTACCATTCAGCGGCGCATAAAATGTTACGTCAACTTTTTTACCTCGTTCACGAATAAAATCACGATCTTTTTTCAATGGTCGATCAAGTCCGGGCGATGAAACTTCTAAAATGTATGGATTATCGATCACTGATTCAGCGTCAAGAATTTTTCCGAGTGCTTCACTAAATTTTTGACAATCGTCTAATCCTATTCCGCCGACTTTGTCAATGAAAATTCTTAAATACCAATCGTGTTCTTTGACATATTCAACGTCGACAAGTTCAATTTCTTTTTGAGTCTCAATTAATTTTTCTGCAAGCTGTTCAACTTTCTCTTCAATCTTCGACATACTTACCTCCAAAAAAATTTTTTCCTATACAATTTGAAAGAGTGGACAAAAGCCCACTCTTCTCCGAACCAAAAAATATTTTATTTATACTATCAAACCTAATTTAAATTGTCAACAAAAAAAATTCAAAAAAATTCCTCAACAAAAATTTTTCACGCAAAATAATTTAAAAATATTTTTGCATTCAAAATAAAATTTATCTGAAAAAATTTTTTATTATCCTTGACAGTTAATGTGCATTGTTATATCATATATCAAATTGTATGAAAAATTACTGAAAATTTATTTGATGAGAGGCGACAGGCATGAAGAAAATTTTAACCTTTCTCTTGGTGATCATTCTCGCCTTCGGTGGATTCTTAACATGGCTGTTTGCCAGAGAACAAGACGGCGTTCCGATTCTCGTTTATCACCAAGTCAACAATGTCGATAAAAATCAAATGACAGTTACTGTTGAAGATTTCGACGCACAAATTAAATATCTTGTCGACAGCGGCTACACCTTCATAACGCCGGATGAATTGATCGACGCTTGGGAAAGTTCAGAAGAAAGCGATCAAAAAACGGCATTACCTAACAAGCCGATCATTGTGACTTTTGATGACGGCTATATTGATATGTATAAGAATGTTTTTCCGATCTTACAGAAATATAATGCAAAAGTTACTCTCTTCACAATAACTGATTATTTAAACCTTTATCCAAATTATTTAACGTGGTCGCAAGCAAGAGAATTACAATCAAGCGGACTTGTTGATGTTGAAAGTCACACGTTAAGCCACTTCAGTCTTACTGATAAACGCTTTTCAAGTACTGAAGTCAGAAATCAACTTTATTCTTCAAAGCAAGCGATTGAATGGTATTTAAAAAAGCCTGTAAATTTTGTAGCTTATCCAAGCGGCTTGTATACTCAAGAAGTTGAGGATTTAACAAAAGATGTCGGCTATCGTGGAGCATTTACTGTTGATTATGGACTTTCACATAAAGAGCCTCAACATTATGTTTTGCCACGTATTCCGATTTTTGGTGACAATTCATATCCATTACTTAGATTTAAAATTCGTTTGCTTGGTGCGCCGATCATTGCGCCATTGAATCGTTTTAAAAATCAATTAATTCACGACGGCAACGGAATGATCGCAGATTTTATTTGGATACCGTGATTTAAATGTGTTGTAATTATTAGAAGGTGAAAATTTATGGATTTATCGACGTTGACTACTGAGGAACAAAATCCACGCACTAAAAATATCGACAAATTAGATACGCTTTCAATGCTTGAAATTATTAATTCAGAAGACAAGAAAGCCGCTATTGCCGTTGAAGCGGAATTGAAAAATATTTCTAAAGCTGTCGATCTAATAACAGACAAACTTAAAAAAGGTGGTCGAATGCTTTATATCGGCGCAGGCACTTCAGGGCGTTTAGGTGTTCTTGATGCTTCTGAATGTCCGCCGACTTTTGGTGTTTCACCACATATGATTCAAGGTGTCATTGCCGGAGGTCCGAAAGCGTTAATGTCAAGTATCGAAGGCGCAGAAGATAACAAAGATCGTGCAATTACCGATCTCAAGGAACGCAATTTAACTGCGAATGATATTTTAGTTGGAATTGCCGCTTCCGGTCGGACACCTTATGTTGTTAGTGCTTTAAAATATGCAAAACTTATTAAAGCCTCAACGATAGCATTATCTTGCACCAGAAATTCTGAAATTGCCGGGCTTGCCGACGTTGCTATAACGCCTTTAACGGGTTCTGAAGTTATAACCGGATCAACTCGTTTGAAAGCCGGCACTGCAACTAAAATGGTACTCAATATGCTAACGACTGCGACAATGATTAAATTAGGTAAAGTACGTGGTAATTTGATGGTTGATGTTCAAGCTACTAATGAAAAACTTAAATCACGTGCAATAAATATAGTTAAAACCGTTACGAATTGCGACGACGAAACAGCGATTAACGCACTCAAAAAATCTGATAACAGCGCGAAAGCTGCTATAGATATAACTTTAAATTCAAATGAAAGTTGAGGTGAGATTATGAGTAATGGTATTTCAGTTTATGTAGGTTTAAATTGTTCGATTGATGAAAATATTATTTTAATTGAAAGTGCCGCTGCACTTGGTTTAAATCGTCTTTTCACTTCTTCAATAATACCCGAAAGCGATAATCAAAGTGAAGAATTTGCGATCGTACTTGCCGCCGCTATCGAAAATAATTTTGAAATAATTATTGACGTTACGCCGGAAACGATAACTGCATTTGATTTTGATCAAATTATCCTTAGACTTGATGACGGTTTTAAACCATTGCAGATCGCTGCGTTAAGTCACATTCGCCGAATTATGTTAAATGCCTCTACCGTAAATGAGAGAACACTAAATGAACTGGCAAATTTAGGCGCAAATTTTGAAAATATTTCTGCACTCCACAATTTTTACCCACATATTTTTAGCGGACTTGACGTTAGTTATTTCAAGTCGCAAAATGATCTTCTTCATAAATTTGAAATAGAAGTCGGAGCATTTATTCCAACTCTTGACGGTATACGAAGACTGCCATTTTGTGAAGGACTAACTACGCTTGAGACGACACGAAATACAAGCGTCGATTATTCCGCAAGATATTTAACTGCGCTTAATGCTGATTTTGTGTTGATCGCTGATTCAATGCCAACGCCTGAAGAATGTATTAGCCTTGCAAGTATATCTTCAGACAAAGTAATTTTTGACGTGAATTTATTAACTGCTGACGAAGTTTCAAAAGAATTGCTTACTAAAACTTTTTGCAGTAGACCCGAAATTTCTCGTGATGTGATTCGTGCCGCTAATTCAAGGCAAATTTTAACACAATCTATTCAACCCGATAATGATCCGCAACCTAGACAATTAGGCTATGTAACCATCGACAATTCCGACTTTGGCAGATACGCCGGTGAAGTGCAAATTGTCAAATCCAGCTTGCCCGCTGATCCACGTGTCAATATCGTAGCACAAATAGTACCTTCTGATCTGCTTTTCTTGAACTCACTGAACACATCTAAAAATTTCTCGTTCAGGTTCGTTTAATTAAAGGAAGTAATCCTATGAAAATTTATATATTTGCAATTATAATGACTGCAGCAATTATTTTCAGCAGTCAGACAATTTATGCTGCACCAACTTTGTTATTAGACTCAAAAGGCGCAGATGTAATAACTCTTCAAGAAAAATTATATGAAATTGGTTATGATGTTGGTGAGATTGACGGCGAATTTGGCAATAAAACCAAAATTGCAGTTGAGAATTTTCAACGCGATCAAAAAATCACGGTTACAGGTGTTGTAAATAGTGCCACTTGGCGAGCACTCAAGAAAGCTAAACCGCTTAAATTACGACCGATCAAAAAGTCTGAAAATAATCTTCCGCCGTTAAACAATCTTACTAAATTCAATAATAAACTTGTTCCCTATGGAACGCTTTTACTTAATAAATCACAAGCCGAGACTTTAGTGCGTACGGCTAAAAAATATATTGGTGTCCCTTACGTTTTCGGTGGCACAACGCCTGCCGGTTTCGACTGCTCAGGTTTTCTTCAATATGTATTTAAGCAGAATGGTATTTTGATTCCGCGTCTGGCTGATGAACAATACAAACTCGGTAGAGCCGCTAAATTAACAGAACTTGATGCAGGTGATTTAGTCTTCTTTACAACCTACGAACCAGGCGCATCGCACTGCGGAATTTATGTAGGCGGTGGACAATTCCTGCATACTTCATCAAGTCGCGGTGTCCGAATTGATTATCTAAGCAATGAATATTGGTCACCGAGATTTTTAGGAGCTAAAAAGATAGTTGAAATTTAAAATATTTTTCACAAAATTAAAAGTGCTACATCATTATTGAGAGTGTAGCACTTTTTTATTAAATTTTTCTGAAAATTTTACTCTGGAAAAAATTTTTTAAAAAAATTCTTTGAGTGTTTGATCGTTAGTTCGTTCACCTAAGTATGAGCCGATCAAAAATAATATCAATGATGCAGAAATTCCGATCGTGATCTGATGCAAATTAAAAAATTTAAAACCGATCGCTTGAGTTGCACAATAAATCAAAGTTCCGCCGATCATTGAAAGTTCTGCACCGAGTTTATTTGCACGTTTCCAATAAAGTCCAAGAATCAGCGTCCAAAAAAATGCTGTTTCAAGTCCGCCGAATGCAAACATATTTATCAACCAGATCAAACTAGGTGGAGTAAGAGCGATCACGAAGACTGCAACGCCCATAATCGCTGTTGTTAAAATTGAAAGTCGACGCATTGAATCTGTTGCAACTTCTTCACCACGTTTTAATTTCAAATGAACGTAGACATCTTTAACGATCGCACTTGACGCAACGATCAAAAGCCCGGAAATTGTTGAGATCGAGGCCGCAAGCGGACCAATGATCGCAAAACCGATCAGACTTTCCGGAACAGCAGCAACGATCGCTGAAGGTATCACGTTATCAACGCCGCCATTAGCCGCCGCATCACCAGTTAAAACTCCGTGCGATAAAATTCCGACAAAATTAATTCCGCTATTCATAAAACCGATCACAATCGTCCCAATGATCATTGCTTGTTTCATTCCGGCAGTATCCTTGTAACTGATACCACGAACAACTGATTGAGGAAGTCCGATCGTGCAGACACCAACTAACAGCCATTGCGTTAAATAAAGTGTCCAAGGCATTTTACCGCCGCTGAATGGTTCAAACATTTCCGGCTTTTCAATCGAAAGTTTATTTAAAATCGACTCAACGCCGCCGCCAGCCGCTAAAACGTAATGCAATAAAATCACGATACCGATCATCATCATTATTGCACAACAAGTATCAGTTAATGCAACGGCACGAAAGCCGCCGATCGAAGTGTAAATTACGACGACAAGACCGAAGAGCAGCAAGCCGGATTCATAACTATAACCTGTAACCGCTGCGAAAAGTTTAGCTCCGCCGACAAATTGCGCCGTCATAGTTCCGCAGAAGAAGAGAACGATCGCAAGTGCGGCGAATCCTGCAAGAAGTTCAGATTTATAACGTGCACGGAGAATATCGACAACTGTTACTGCGTTGAATTTCCTTGCTAAAGTTGCAACACGTTTACCAAAAATTCCAAGCACTAAAAAAACCGCCGTAACTTGCACGACAGCCATATAAAGCCAGCCGAAACCAACTTCAAAAGCCATTCCGGGACCGCCGACAAAACTTGATACTGAACTGTAAGTTGCAACTGTGGTCATTGCAAGGACAAAGCCGCCGAGTTGTCGACTGCCGACGAAATAACTTTCTAAAAAACTGCCTTCACGTTGCAATTTACGAACATAAAAGCTAATTGCAAACATTACAGCCATATAAATCAGTAACGGAACTAATTTGATCATTTTTTTATAACCTCCGTCTCGTCTTAAAAAGTACAAGCGTTAATTAATGTGTAATTGGTAATTGGTAATTGGTAATTGAATTTGTACAAAAAAATTGGTCTCGTCCGAAATGGTACGAGCCTTAATTATAATTTTGTATCTTTGATCGATCGACTCAAGCTAATTGAAATTATCACACCGAATAACCAAACGCCGATCGTTCCAAGTATTGCCCAAAGTGGAACGCTGAAAATTTTCAAGTCAACGCTTGCTACTCCAAAACCTGCGACTAACCAAAACGCAATCAAAATCATCAAAGCGATCGCTGTTCGTTTTGCCTCAAGTAACGTTTCAAAATAATTATTCATTCTCAACACCTGCAATAAAATTCAAAGTTTCCATAACTAAATTAACTGTAGGTTCAACGCTTGAAAGCAACAATCTTTCTTTCGGCGAATGAATATCTAAATTTGTTGTGCCGATCGAAACAATCTCTAAATTAGGATTTTTCGCACTGAAATAACTGCATTCAAGTCCACCGTGAATTACACGTTGTTTGATTTGACGACCTTGTTGACTTGCAATTTCAATCATCTTTTCAGCAAGATCAAATTTCTCACTCTTCCAAGCCGGTGAAGTTTCACCAAAATTAATTTCATAATTACTAACTTTCGCCGCTGATTTTGCAACTTCACTCATAAATTCACGACCGTGATCACTGTGAAATCTCGGCATATATTCGATCTTAACTGTACTATCTTCAACTTTTAAAACGCCGATATTAGCACTTGTTTCACTATCGTGCAAGCCGTCTTCAAGTTCACTAATCACTTTCAAAAATGACTCAAAATTTGATCTTGAAAAAACTTGCTCAGTTTTATCAACCGATTTAAATTCAATTTGTGCGTTAGTTTCATCGTACTGCTTACGAATAGTTGATAAAAATTTTTCGCTAATCTCGTTGAAATTTTGTGTATCGACCAACATATAAGCACTTGCCTCAGAAGGAATAACATTCATTGCACGACCGCCTTCAACGCTTGCAATTTCACAATCTAACTTGCTAAGAATTTCGCCAAGCACTTTGATCGCATTAGCGTGATTGATCCCGATCGCTTCACCGCTGTGTCCACCTTTTAAGCCGCTGATTTTGACTTCAAAAGCATTTTTCATAGCAGGTTTTACAAAATCAATCGTTTGCTTTAATTCAATTCTCATACTTCCGGCACTGCCGACAACTAATTCATCAACGTTTTCACTATCAATATTGATCAAATAATCTGCGTCAAGACATTTTTTGTTGAGACCACGAGCACCACTCATTCCGGTTTCTTCATCAACAGTAAAAATTACTCTTAAGCGGCTATGTTTTGAATGATTCGCCAAAATATGTAAAATGATCGCAATACCTATACCGTCATCAGCACCTAAACTTGTACCTTTTGCTTTGAGATATTCACCTTCACGGATAATTTCAATTCCGTCAGTCAAAGGATCAAAATTTTTACTGCTGTCAGATACACAAACCATATCCATATGCGCCTGCAAAATAACAACCGGCTTATTTTCAAAATCTTTACTCGCCGCAACTTCACCTATCACGTTGCCAACTTCGTCTATCTCAGCTTTTACACCAAGTTCATTAAGTCGCTCAACTAAATATTTCGCAACTTTACTTTCATACTTTGACGGTCTCGGTATCACTGATATTTTTTCAAATTCACTAAGTACACTATCTAAAATTTTCATAACTTATCCCTTTGTTAATAAATAAACTATCATTGTAACAACTAATGCACCAATTCCGGCACTCATAGTTATCGATGTTGTTTGCAAATGTTTTGTAAGGTTACTTAATTCTTCTCTTAGGCTTGACATTTCTTGTCTTAAATTCAAAATTTCTTCGTGCCGTTGATTATCACGATCACGCAATTCAGTCTTGAAGTCTTCCATATCCTTATCCATTTTCTGCATATACATTTTAACTGTTGCTTCAAATGATCTTTGATCACTTTCGATCTTGTTCACTTTAACTTCTAGTTCAGTCATTTTAAACACCTCCAAACTGAAAGTGCTATTATCCTCTTGTCAATAAATAAATTATCATTGTAACAACTAATGCGCCAATTCCGGCACTCATAGTTATTGATGTCGTTTGCAAATGTTTTGTAAGGTTGCTTAATTCTTCTCTTAGGCTCAGAATTTCCTCGTGTCGTTGATTATCACGATCACGCATTTCATTTCTAAGGTCTTGTAATTCTGCATATCGTTGATTATCACGAGCTCTTAATTCTGCCTTGAAATCTTCGTTAAGTCGTCTTTGTTCTTCCATATACGATTTAACTGTCGATTCAAAGGACTTTTGATCGCTTTCGATCTTGTTCACTTTAACTTCTAATTCAGTCATTGCAATCACCGCCTAACTTATGATCACCTCGTCAATAAATATACAATTAAGGCAACAGCAACGCCGCCAACTCCGACAGCCGTTGTACTGACTAATGTTTGAACGTGTTTTGTAAGCTCATCAAATCTTTTATCAAGTGCTGTTGTTCGTTCGTCAAATTTTTTATCCATTGCCGTCATTCGTTCATCAAATTTTTGATCGAGTTTCATAATTTCAGCGTGGCGTTGATTATCGCGATCACGCATTTCATTTCTAAGGTCTTGTAATTCTGCATACCGTTGATTATCACGATCTCTCATTTCAGCTTTAAAGTCTCTTAATTCAGCCTTGAAATCTTCATTGAGTCTTCTTTGCTCTTCCATATAAGACTTAACTGTCATTTCAAAGGATTGTTGATCGCTTTCGATCTTGTTCACCTTTACTTCTAATTCAGTCATTGCAATCACCACCTAACTTATGATCACCTCGTCAATAAATATACAATTAAAGCAACGGCAACGCCGCCAACTCCGACAGCTGTTGTGCTAACTAACGTTTGAACGTGCTTGATGAGACTATCCATTCGTTCATCAAATTTTTTATCCATTGCTGTTGTTCGTTCGTCAAATTTTTTATCCATTGCCGTCATTCGTTCATCAAATTTTTTATCCATTGCCGTCATTCGTTCATCAAATTTTTGATCAAGTTTCATAATTTCAGCGTGACGTTGATTATCGCGATCACGCATTTCATTTCTAAGGTCTTGTAATTCTGCATACCGTTGATTATCACGATCTCTCATTTCAGCTTTAAAGTCTCTTAATTCAGCCTTGAAATCTTCATT
>JAFUZV010000080.1 GCA_017476425.1 Selenomonadaceae bacterium | reverse complement strand
TAATATTTTGATTCTGCCTATATCCATACTTTTCAAAAATCGGCTCCATAAAATTTTTCAGTTCAATAGGAGCAAATGTTCCTTTTTTCATAGCTTGATCATAATAAATTTCAAAGCTATCAATAATTTGCTGAATGTGTTGTGAATTAACGTAGTCCAAAATTTCACCTTCTAAACTCTGACTTCAAAATGTTTACCTTTTTTCTCATCTTCTTTTGGCGGTTGAGATTTTAAAGTTGCAATTTTCGGCGGCGGTGTCGGTGAAGGCATTGAAGACTTTGCACGTAGAATATTTGAAGTTGTTGCAGGTTTTGGCGTTGAAGGCTTAACAGGCTGCTTACTACTCTGTGAATATTCTTTGATCGCTGTTTGTTTCAATGCTAATGAATTTGTTGATTCGATCGCTTCTCTTAATTCTGCTGACTGCTTGGAATTTTTTCCGATCAAGAAATGTTTCACGAAAACGAATGCTAATACACCGATCGCAATTAATGTGAATAACCAATAACCTATTCCGTGTTGTGATCCTATGTTATGAGTTGGTGCAAAAATTCCGGGTGATTCAGTTGATGAAGTTAAACCGCTTGACGATTGTTTAGCCGCTTCTTCCCGATCAAGTTGTTTAAATTCGTCAAGGACTGCACGTCCTTTTTCAAAACTCGTTCGACCGTCGTCATTTGATAATGCTGATGCCGGTGGAATTACTACCGTTGATTGATTTCTTGCTTGAGAACCGCCGCCATCATTGTCTTGAGATCGTTCATCATTTCCACGTTGAGTTGTCCTTTTTGTCAATGCGCCTGATCCATTCGCTACTGCATCTCTTGCCATAGTTTCCGGAGTTTCAACTTTTCTTGATGATGGCTGCGCTTTTTGTTGAGATTGATTTTGTCGTTGAGATCGTGCCGGTTGATCAGATTGTACTTGTTGTTCATCTTGTGATTCTTCTGCTTCTTCAGATTGTGATTGACGATTATTATTGCGTGATTTTGAAACGCCATTCATTCCGCTGATGTCTTCGATCTCTTGAATACGATTTTCGATCCCGTGAATCCTTTCACCTATGCTAACTTGTGGAGCGATCGGAGCTTCAGGCGCAGTCGGCATTGTAAGTGCTTTAGCCATAATTTATAAATAATGAGCACGAAGTTCTTCGTTACTCTTAACAGAAAGATAACTCGGTGCAATATCCAAAACCGTTTTGCAACCGCTTTGACCTTCTTTGTTGAGTCGATAAGCCGCACGAGCATAAGCGACAAGGACATTTGAAGTAAATTCAGGATTTGAATCAAGTTTTAAATTAAATTCGACAATATGATTATGCTGATCGTCTTGACCAGTTTTGCCACTGCGAATTACAAAACCGCCGTGTGCAAGTCCGCTATGATCGCGTTGCAATTCTTCTTCAGTGATAAAATTAACCGTCGTGTTATATTCATCAAAATAATTCGGCATAGTCTTAATTTGTCGTTCAACTTCTTTAGCGTCAGCACCTTCATCAAGCACAACAAAACATTCACGAAGATGCTTTTGTCGTGTTGTAAGATCGGGATTTTTTCCACTGCGGACAGCCTCAAGCGCAGAATCAATCGGGATTGTATATTGTTTAGCATTTTTAACGCCTTTGATTCTTCTTATTGCGTCTGAATGACCTTGACTTACACCTTTACCCCAAAATGTATAATCTTTACCGTTTGGCAAAACTGCATTGCTGTAAACTCTTGCAAGTGAAAAAAGTCCCGGATCCCAGCCGACTGAAATGATCGCAATGTGTCCGCCAGCTTTAGCCGCTGTATCGACGTTAGCAAAATGATTAGGGATTTTTGCGTGAGTGTCAAAACTATCAACGACATTGAAAAGTTTTGCAAATTTCGGCGTTTGATGAGGTAGATCAGTTGCACTTCCGCCGCAGAGAATTAAAACGTCAATCTTATCTTTCCATTCAACAATTTCAGCAACATTAACGATCGGAATGTTCGGCGTTTGAATTTTAACTTTTGACGGATCACGACGAGTAAAAACCGCTACAAGTTCCGTATCAGCATTTTGTTTGATCGCTAATTCAACGCCACGACCTAAATTTCCATAACCTAAAATAGCAATTCTCATAAAAATTCACCTCAATAATATTTTCAAATTAATTTTCAAAATGAAATTCAAAATAATTTTTCGTTCCTATTATACTGCAGACTTCGAAAAAAAAAAATATCTCTGCATTTAACAGAAATATTTTTTATAATTCTTTGATCAAGCTCGGTGATCAAAAATTTTTTTAACATAATTTTTATTTTGAAACTGTATCGTTTTCAGCCTTTTTAATATCTGCGCTCAAATCTTTTCCTAAATCTAATTTCTGGAAATCTTTATTTTCAGGCAAAATCATCGAAAATTTATCTGTTTTATCAAATTCTGCCTCACCACTTTTAATTTTCATTTCTAAAACGTGTCCGCCAAAAGTTTTATCGGCAGAAACAAAATGGAAATGCCAGCCGACTGAATTTAAACTGCTCATATATGCAGGACAATACAAGCCGATAATCGTGCCGTTAATATTTTTTTGCGCAATTTCTTTTTGCGTTTCCAAAGCCTTTACAAGTGTTGGATATGGTTTTGTTGATCCTTTTTCACTACGTACTAAAATTTCATCAAAATTTGCATTTATTTTTACCATATAAAAATTATTCTCGCCATTCTTTTTGACAAGCTCATTCAATTTGCTTTCCAACGCAATTTTGCCGGAAATATTTTTAAGTCGAACAGAAAAATCTTTTTCAAAAAAAGTTACGTTTGAGAATGGAATTGTAACTGCATCGTCAACGACATTTATTTTGCAATCTTGATTAGCACGATAAATCACGCCGTCAAGAACAATCATTTCACCGTCCAAGCCGTCAAAAGTTCCAATTCCGGTATCGCCGAGTTCCTTCAGATTCTTTGCTGAAATGCTACCGTCAAAATGACCAAGTGTAAGCGACTGAAGCAATGCAATTTGATTTATTGTTTCTTTGTCAGCCTCAGCCGGAGCCGCAAAACTTGTTGAAGTTGCAACAAGAAAACTCATCAAAGCCGCAGAAATAAATTTTTTCATACAATGTACCTCTATCAATTCATTAAAATTTTGTCAACATTGAAAATTGACATACTCCGCACGAATAAATTCGGCGGATTCCGCTATTAACAACCAATGCTTCAAATTTGAAGTCTTACTTGATCTACTTCGCAGGACGATGCCCCATCCTGTGTTTCTTTTCTGAAACTTTTCTTTTGTCTATCTGCGATCCGCTAGAGTGCCGCAGGCATAGCCTGGTTGTTGGTCTTGCCTCTCAACTTCGTGTGGCCTCTCAGCTTTACTAACTATCACGCTGTGCGTGTGCCCCTCTATCTTGGCGTTGTGGTAGACCTGCGGAGGTATGGCGACTTCTTGGCCACAACTCACCTAATGATGATGGTTGT
>JAFUZV010000006.1 GCA_017476425.1 Selenomonadaceae bacterium | reverse complement strand
TATTTCGACTTGCAATTTTAAAATTGACAATCGCCGCGTTGCATATTCGATCGACATTGAAACAGGTTTTGAAAATGGATCGACTGACTTCGGCGGAAATAATTTAACTTATCGAGTTATGCAGATTCTGAAATTAAAATTGATTGAGGCAATGAATCGACAATACAATCATCAATCACAAATTATTAAAGCACGCCGTGAATTTTACGGTCAAAAAGATAGTTTTGATCGTTATGCTCAAGGTATCGCCGCTTCAATTCCGCCGTTAAAAATGTTGTTGAAAGAATTTGATATTGATATATTTCGATTTATTGACGATAATGGAATTGATCCGATCTATCGAAAGCTGGAAAGATCATACAATCAAGCAGAAGAAATTTTGCCGACGAAATTTAAATTATGGGAAAATAGAAGTCGAACGGAATATTTCAAAGTTCGTAATAATTATTACTTTTTGTTGACGATGGCGGAAGCAATCAAGAAAAGTTTTTTTCAAAATGCCGGGACATTAAGAGTACAATTAACGGTTGAAAGTAATCACGATGAACCTGGACGAAATTGGCAAATTCAACAGACAAATTACGAAGATAGAGAAGACACATTGAGATTTTCAATCGACAAATGGAAATTAACAATTAATAATTCCGGCGGCTTGACTTCAATAAACGATTTGCCGGATTTAGTGATTGGACGTTATGAAATTGAAACGGTATTGCGCCCGGATATTTATAATATCGTGCAGAAATTATTAAATCCGCTATATGAAAGCGGTGAACTTGAAGAATTTAATCTGATTAAACTCAGCGGACAATCTTGCAAGATTGATTTATTCAGAACGGCTTTAAAGGAATTTGTTCCGGGCAAGCTGATCAAGTCAAAGCCTAAGATGAATGACCTCAATAAGAATGAGTTGAAAATGTCCTGCATAGACGGCACGTTAAAATATCTGCGTGATAAAAAATTCGGTTATGCTGATATTCAGATCAAAAATCGACTTCCGAACTTGCCATATATTTTGACGGGTTTCACTCATACCGGTGAAGAAGTTACATTAATAAATAGTGCACAATCAAAATCAGGCGGCTGCTTATCAAGAAACATTGAAGATTTAACGTTGACATTGTATTTGAAAGATAACGAATTTAATTTGCGGCAAGAAGTAATTTATAGTTGTGAATTAGATGAGTTTGAACAGAAGACTCAAGAAGAGATTGAAGAAATTTACAGCGATAAAATTCAACAATCTGAAACAGATACGATCGTTAATCGTGAAGTGAAATTTTTCATATGGACAGAACCGCTTGATTGGAGTTTTGTAGTAGTGCCGGTTTATCGAAACGATGAACAACTATATATAGGCAAAGAAGAAATATTTAATTTTGAAGATGAACAATGGATTAAAAATTTCTTTGACGGCTTGAAATAATTTTGAATTGACAAAACGGCGGCGGCATGATATAGTTGAGGCAGAAAGACATAGACAAAAACAAGTCGACCATATTGAAAAAAGCCGCCTGTCAGAATCACGGAATGACAAGCGGCTATTAATTTTAGCTCTAAATAATCACGGTTATTTATCAAGGAGCGATCGAACTAGCTCGATTTTACTTTTTGTTGTGGTTTTGCAGCCAATAGAAAAATCCATTGACAACCAAACCGGCTCCGATATTTATCACGAAAGACAAAAACAAGTCTTCCATATCGATCACCTCCGATCTTCTCGGAGTCGGAAGGCGACGATTAATTATAACATATTTAGTAGAATTATCAAAGGCTTGACAATTAGGCGGCGGCGTGATATAGTTGACGCAGAAATCAAAAGAAATCAAAACGTCGACCATATTGAAACAAAGATGCCGCCAATCGGAGTGGGTACCGATAAGCGGCTATTTGTTTGTTCAGGTTTGTGGGTAAAACCTTTCAAGGAACGATCGAACTAATTCGATTTTACTTTTTGTCGCGGTTTTGCAGCCAATAGAAAAATCCATTGACAATCAAACCGGCTCAGATGTTTATCATTAAAGAAATCAAAACATCTTCCATATAGTTCACCTCCGATCTTCTCGGAGTCGGAAGGTGACGATTAATTATAGCACTTGAAAATTTAATTGACAATGTGAATTAATCATTGATATTTAATCATAAAAGGAAAAATTTTTTATGAAGAAGATAATAGCGTTGATATTAACAATGCTTTTTATGATGAGTTTAGGCGTTGAGGCTAAAACTGCAGAGGAAAAAGCCGCCGCTAAAGAAGAAAAGCAAATCAAAAAGCAGATGAAGAAGTTAGCAAAGGCGTATAAGATAGAGAATGCGGCTAAAGTTGCTGAATGGGCTGAAGGCGGTGACGTTCAAGCGCAATGTATTCTTTCATATGCTTACACAACCGGACAACGCTTTAAAAAAGATCGAATTGTAGCACTTAATTGGCAAAACAAAGCGGCGGAGCAAAATATTGAACTCGTCAGCAATTTTATTCCTAAAGAGTATGGCGATAAAAAAATTGATCTTTCAAAATTGTTTGGTTTAGCGGCGTATCGATCGCACGATGGCAAATTTGTTGATCAAAACTTTGATGAGGCGGTTAAATGGGCTGATCTAGGTGCTAAAGAATTAAATGAACAATCGCTAGCTTATTTAGGCTCGGCTTATTATACCGGACGTGGAATGATTCAAGACTATAAAAAGGCGATAAGTTATTTAAAGTTAGCAGGTGAAGAGCCGTTGGCTTTGGAATTATTAAGCGACGCATATGCAAAAGGTAACGGCGTTGATCAAAATGCTGATTTGAGTAAATTTTATTATTCGTATCTTAGACTTGTAAGAAATCCAAAACTTCACAAAGAAGAGTTAAAAATTTTGCGGAAGAATCGAAAAAAGATCGAGAGTGGAGAATTAACCGGAATTGTTCGCAAGTGAGGTGATAACGTGGGAATATTCGATAGTGATTTTGAGATAAACAAATACATTCAAGAGAAGATACCTGAACTTAATCAATTAGAAAATCGTGAACTTTTCAAGGATATAGTCAGCGGCGTTGTTACTGAACTTTACAAGCAAGTTAAGTCTGAATATGATCAGCTTGAAACAAGAGTTTTCAGCGAATCACCGAAAGCGAATCGAATGCCGGACTTGATAACCTGCGTAGTTGATAGAAATAAATATGACGTTACTGATCGTAATATGAAACCTATGTTTGAAGATGATTTGACTGAAACGGCAGTTAATGCGGCGGAAATGATTTATTCAGTCAAAACAAATCAGCCTTATTATCTTTATACTTGTTTGATTAAAGCTGATTATTTAGAATTGAACAAGTTGGTGAAAAGTGAGCGGCGATTTAATGGAAAGATTGAAAATGAAACAGGTGAAGCGGCGGCGAAATTTTTAATCAAGCCTAATGATCTTTATCAAAAGAAAGTTGAAGAATTATATTATATTGCGAAGTTGAATTTTCTGCCGTATAGAAGTATTAATGCACCGTATCTTTATAAATTGTTTGATGTTTACGTTGAGAAGATCGACGAATGGGACGATCAACTTGAAGTAAAGAAGATAACTATTGATTTTGATGAATTTGAGAAAAAAATTTTATATGATCCGTTGCCGCTGTGGAATGTGAATGAAGTTGTCATTAAAGCTAATTCATATCCGCAACCGGCGATCGATCGTAAATATTACGAGCATTATTTATTCAAAAAGCAATTCAATGAAGGACATCAATATTTAATCAGCAAGACAGATTTAATGATTCGCAATATATTTTATAAAAATGGCGATATGATAATCATTTGTGATAGTGATGAGCCTGGTGACTGGAATTTTTACGAAGTCATACCTGGAGCAAATCCTGAAATATATGAAAATCCTTTGATGAGTAATGAACAGAATGATACATTTTCGCAGGATATGATCGAATATTACGGACGACGAATCAAAACACATACTGAATTAGTAAGGTTTATAAAATCATTTAAAGTTAGTCAATATCTTGAATTTGCAGACGCACGAATTATTAAAAAGCCTCGTAAGGTTGAAACTTATTCAATGGAAAAATTTATTGATTATGAATATCGCGCCGGAGATCGTCCGCAAGCATTAGAAATATCATTTAGAGCCGTCGACGAAGATTTTTATTTAAATCGCGATATAATGAGCTTTTTAACAACGAGCTTACAACAATTATTTCCAGAATATCAATGTGTTGGAAAGTTGATCTAATTATGAGAAAAATAATTTTTTTGATCACAATGATCATTTTTTTGAATTTAAATAGCGTTGGTCAATGCCGTGAAGTAGTTTTTTTGCTTGACACGAATCAATCAATGAATCAATCTGATCCACTGCATAGAGCGTCAGAGAGTATAACGTGGATGACGGCGAATTTTACAGATGACGATAAGATCGGAATAATTTATTTCAACGATACGCCGACAATTTTCAGAACACTTTCAAGTCTCAAGGATAAACCTAATTTATCGTTTGACATTGCATATAACGGTTATAGCAATGCCGGTGATGCACTTTTAAAAGCGATTGATATGTTGTCGCCTGATCCAAAAGAAGATCGAAGTATAATAATGATCACTGACGGCTCGATCGCTTTGAATGATCCTAATGATACTTTGCAGTCGATCGAAAAATTTCAAAGTGGAATTAAACAGGCTGAGTGGAGCGGTATAAAAATTTTTATTTTGAATTTGCGTTATCAAGGCGATCGCAATGACAATAATTTTTATAATATCTACGCTAAAAATATTCCTGTGCCTCAATGGGAATTAATGACGGCGGCAAGGACTTTGATACACAATGAATTTCACACGCCGCATATTGAACTTTCAACGAATGGAATTATCAAAGGTAAAATTGCTGTCGACGTGCCGATCAATTCAATAAATCGCTTGAAATTTATTTTGACTTCTTCTAATCCCGGCGCAGCGGCAATTAAAAATGTTATTCCTGATTCGACAATTCAAAGTAAATATGTCAACGTCTTTGAAATGAAATTGCCGAACAGTAACCATTTTGAATTTGAAATTGATTATCCTGAAGGCACAGGCTTAACTCTTGATGTGATAGCTGAAGTTGTCGGTGAATTGCAAGTTGAAGCGGCAAATACTCTATTTAATGGTCGAGAGTTGCAAATTAAAGCAATTCATACCGGCGATTCAAGCAATGAAATTTTTAGCAATAAATATTTCGACGACAAAAAAATAAATCTTCAAGTCAACAATGAGAATTTAACGGCGAATGTTGACGAAGGTATAATTATTGCAAAACTTGATGAAGTTGATCACGTTGATTTGCAAAAAGTACACTTTGAAGATTTAGGCGTGAGATTCGTTGGCAATGATAATTTCAGTGTTGATATTTCTGAAAAAAATTATCTTGCGTGGATACTTGCATTAATCGCCATTGCAACGATACTATTTTTGTTGTATACTTTACGCAGAAAAGATCAAATTGAACAGGAACAACAAAATCAATCGCCGCCGCCGATCATAAAATCTTCAAATGCAAATGTTGATAAGTCACCAAAAATTGAAAATCTTACTAAACCGACTCAAATTAAACTTAACAAATCTGAACCGGAAATCGAAAAGCCGATCGTTAAATCTAAAAAAATTTCTTACAATGGCAAGCTGATAATTTATGTGACGAAAAGTAACATTGATGAAGATATTGAGCCGCGAGAATTTAATTTGTTTCGACTGTTCGACGCACGTGATATAACTTTAGCGGAAATTTTGGACAAGAGTAATATTAATATTAAATTTGAAGGCGCAAAAAATATTTTGATAAGTCCATCACCGAGAGGCGTTTATTTGAGAAATAATTCTGATTGTGCAATTACGAAGAGAAACAATTTACTTTTGAAGAATGAGCGCACGGAACTTTATTATAATGATTCGATTTACATTTCGTCGAGTGATGAAACTTCAGAAATAATTTTAATGTTTAAGAGTCTAAAACCGGCTTGATGAGGCAATTATGAATAAAGAAAATCAAATGCACGAACATAAACTTGAAGACGGAACGATCATTCGACACAATCATAGTCATACACATAAGCAGACAAAAGCGGTGTTGAATCGAATGGCGAGATTGATCGGACATCTTGAATCAACAAAGAAAATGATCGAAGACGGCAGAGACTGCAGCGAAGTTTTGACGCAGATCGCCGCCGTTGATGCTGCGTTAAGAGCCGTTGCAAGAATAATTTTGAAGGATCATATTGAACATTGTATAGTTGAGGCAATTCAAGAAGGCGATCAGAAAACGATCGACGATCTTAATCAAGCGATCGATCAATTCTTGAAATAAGTTGCAGATTAAAAATAAATTAATTTTGTGTTGAAGAGATTGACAATTTAAAATTCAAAAGGTAGAATGCAAAATGTAGAATGTTTGAGGCGTTAATTTTGCATTCTAAATTCTACATTCTACATTGATATGGGGATGTAAAGGTTTCGACGGAGGTAGACGGGGCAACAATAGCGAGTCCCGGGTTCATCGAACCGGGTTAGTAAGGTGAAAATGCTTTAAATATAAAAGCAAACGAAGAATACGCTTTGGCAGCTTAATGCCACCTCTGCTGTTTGATCGCCTGCTAGAACAGGTCAGAGGTCAATGCAGGCTACTGGATCAAATTGCGTCGTAATGATTCGGGAATTTTTTCAGACGCTCGACAATGATAAGTTTGTCAGTGTACTTATCAGCGTTTAAATTTGATCACTTGACTGCACTCGGAGAAGTTTTTGTAACGATGCTTTCGGACACGAGTTCGATTCTCGTCATCTCCACCATTTTAGAGATAAAAAAACAGCTTGATCAATTAGATCGAGTTGTTTTTTTGTTAAAAAAATTTTTCGTTTCAAGTTGACTTCAATAATTGACTTTGATAGCGATCGAATGATAAAATTTTTATGAGCGATTTTTTAGAAAGTTTTCTTGAAAAAATTTTTAGGGGCGATGTGTAATGTATTTAGGTGAAGAAATTAAAAAACTCGGTTTTGGATTGATGAGACTGCCGAAACTTGAAGACGAATCATTTGACATTGAGCAGATCAAATTGATGGTTGATGAATTTCTTGCCGCAGGATTTACTTATTTTGATACGGCGTGGGCTTATGCCGGCAGTGAAGATGCAATTCGTCAAGCACTCGTTGAACGTTATCCACGTGAGAAATTTCAACTTGCAACGAAAAATGCGGCGTGGATCAACTGCAAAACTCGTGACGATGCGATCGCACAATTTGAAACGTCACTTAAACAAACCGGCGCAGGTTATTTTGATTTCTATCTTCTTCACAATCTCGGTGAAGGTCGTACAAAATTTTTTGATGAATTTGATATGTGGTCATTCGTGCAAGAAAAGAAGTCCGAAGGAAAGATCAAACACGTTGGATTTTCTTTCCACTCAACGCCTGAAGAGTTAGAAGAAATTCTTCAAAAGCACCCGGAAATGGAATTTGTACAACTTCAGATCAATTACGCTGATTGGGAAAATCCTGCAATTCAATCAAAAGGTGTTTATGAAGTTGCACGCAAGCACAATAAGCCGGTTATCATAATGGAGCCGGTTAAAGGCGGAATGTTAGCAAATCCGCCGGAAAGCGTTGCAAAAGTTTTGAAAGATGCTGAACCGGAATCATCTTGTGCATCTTGGGCGATCAGATTTGCGGCGAATCTTGACGGCTTGATCACTGTGCTTTCCGGTATGTCGACGATCGATCAACTTCGTGATAATGTCAGTTTTATGAAAGACTTTTTGAAATTAAGCGTTGCACAAAGAGCGATCATTGAAGAGGCAAGAGAAGAACTTGCAAAAATTCCGATCATTCCTTGTACTACTTGTAACTATTGCGCTAAAGTTTGTCCGAAAGATATTGGAATCAGCGGATCATTTACGGCGATGAATATTTTTACACTTTACAAAAAATTGAAGGCGGCACAACATCAAGAAGAATGGCTTGTTAAAATGCACGGCAGAAATAAAGCCGGTGATTGTATTAAATGTGGTCGCTGTGAAAAAGTTTGTCCTCAACACATTAAAATTCGTGATGAGCTTGTAAAAGTCCATAACACTTTAGGATAAATTTAATTCGGAATGCGTAATTCGGAATGCGAAATTAATTTCATTCTAAATTAAAAAAATTCTCTCAAAGTAATTAATTTTACAATGAGAGATTTTTTTAATGGGTAATGACTAATGGGTAATGGGCAATGAGAAGTGGCGAATTAATTACCCATTAACAATTGCCAATTACCAATTATTTTTTAGACGTTAAATCTAAAATATGTCACGTCACCATCTTGCATAATATAATCTTTGCCTTCAAGTCTAACTAAACCTTTATCACGAGCAGCATTAACGCTGCCGAGCTTGACAAGATCATTATAGTTGACGATCTCAGCACGAATAAAACCGCGTTCAATATCGCTGTGAATTTTTCCGGCGGCTTTAACTGCAGTAGTTCCTTTTCTGATCGTCCAGGCTCTACACTCATCCGGGCCGCTGGTTAAAAATGTCATTAAACCGAGAAGATCAAATGCTGCGTGGATCAATTTATCTAAGCCGGACGAATCAAGCCCAAGATCATTTAAAAATTCTTTTGCCTCGTCGTCGTCAAGTTCAGCGATCTCTGATTCAACTTTTGCACAAATTACAACAACTTCATTACCTTCATTCTTTGCAAGCTCTTGAACTTTCTTGACGTGAGGATTTTTTTCAAAGTCAGCAACTTCATCTTCAGAAACGTTAGCAACATACAAAGTTGGCTTGAGTGTCAATAAATTAACATCACGGAGCATTGAAAGTTGATCATCAGTCAGATCGATCGATCTTGCAGGTTTAGCTTCGTCAAGTGCAGATTTTAATTGACGCAGAATTTCAATTTCTATTTTCGCCTCTTTACTGCCGGACTTCAAAAGTTTTTCAACCTTAGCAATTCGCTTTTCTACGATCTCAAGATCAGCTAAACATAATTCCGTTTGAATCGTTTCAATGTCTCTTAACGGATCGATCGTCTCAGCAACGTGAGTAATATTTTTATCTTCAAAACAGCGGACAACGTGAGCGATCGCATCAACTTGTCTGATATGTTCCAAAAATTTATTTCCGAGTCCTTCACCTTTCGAGGCACCTTTAACAAGCCCGGCAATGTCAACAAACCGAACGCTTGCAGGTGTCGTCTTTTTTGAATTATACATTTTTGTCAAGACGTTTAAACGATCGTCAGGCACTGCGACAACTCCAACATTAGGTTCAATCGTGCAAAATGGATAATTCGCCGCCTCAGCACCGGCTTTAGTGATCGCATTAAATAATGTCGACTTGCCAACGTTCGGCAGTCCAACAATTCCAACTTCTAAATTACTCATTAAAATAATTCTCCTTTGAATAGAAATTTTTATATGTTATAATGATTGAAAAATTTTTGTGAGGTGTTCAATGTGCAATTAACGAAAAAATTTTTTGCAATGATTTTGATCTGCTTGTCAATGATCTCATCAACAGCTTTTGCAGAAATTCAGATCAACAAAGAAAAAAATATTATTACTGTTATCGGTACAGGTTTTGGTACGAAAAGTGGACAAGCCGGAAATATTTTTTTCAAGGCTCATTCTCGTCAAGTAGCTCAACTTGATGCTCTTCGTCAACTTTCTGAAGCAATTAGCGGCGTAAACATTGATAACGTATCGAAAGTTACTGTTGACGATAAATCGATCGCCTTAGTTGCTAAGTATGCAAAAGTTATTGACGTAAAATTTTTAGCCGGTGATATTTGTGAAGTTACAATGCAAATGTCCTTAGATCACAAAAAATAATTCACCAGTCCGTGCGATATTTAATATTGAAAATTTTTTCAGATTTAATTATAGAATTTTCAATTTCCGTTGAAGTCTCAAACGTTGGATTAACTCCTTCAAGTTCAGACTTCAATATATAAAGTTCTCTAATCGTGTTAGTTTTGCCGGTTAATTTTAAATCTTTAGAAATAACATCATTGCCGTTGACGATTTTATCAATTTCAGCAGGTTTATATTTTCTCTTGACGATTGAAATTGCTTGATTAACGTACTTAATAGCCTTAAAATCATAATTCATTTCATTATGATACATATCTGCAAGCTGAAAATAAGCCTCAATAGCAAGTTCAGTCGACGGTTTATTTTTCAAAGCGTCTTTACAATAAGCTCTTGCCTGTTTGATCTGCATTTGATCGCGTTGATAGTAAACAAGTGCACGAAAAGCGATAACATTTTGCGGATCAAGGTTGCGTAATTTAATAGCGTTGACCATTAAATTTTTCCAATCGACTTGTTGATCTAAATTGTAAATGTCAACAGCCTTTTCATATTCAGCGATCAAATTTTCTTCAGCGTGAATATTTTTACAAGGCAGAAGAATAATTGCGCCGACGATCATAGCGGAAAGAAATTTTTTGATCGACATCTTCATCACTCCAAAATTAAAATTATCGTCGACATTCTAACACTATACTTTACAAATTACAAAATAAATTTTAATTCGGAATGCGTAATTATTAGTTGATTTAATTCCTAATTCCGCATTCATAATTCCGAATTATCAAAGAGGTGTTAATTTGAAACCGACTCAACAACAGATAATTGAATTTTGTCATAGCAATAAAATTATTGATTATCTCAAGATAAAAGTTTTGCCGAAAGAAAGCGGCGGCATTCAATTTGAATTTACCGTTGACGAATGCCACACGAATTTTTTAGACATTTGTCACGGCGGAGTTTTAACAACTATGGCTGATACTGCTATGGGTTCTGAATGTATTGCACAGAATAAAAGCGTCGTTACAATGAATTTATCGATCGATTTTCTTCACGCCGTAGCGATCGACAAAAAAATTATTGCCGTGCCGAAAATCATTCATAACGGTCGTAAAACTATGGTTTGTGAATGTGATATGATCGACGATAGCGGCAAATTATTTTCAAAAGTTCACGCAACTTTTTTTGTTGTCGGTGAATTTATTAAATCGGAGTGAATAATTTTGTTGCTTGCAGAAATTTGGGCAAATGTCAAAGTCAAAAGTATCAATCAGACTTATACTTATATTGTGCCGGATAATTTGAAATTTATCACTGCCGGCTGGCGAGTCAATGTTCCTTTTGGTCGACAGAAAATTGACGGCTTTGTTATCAAAGTTTATGAAGGCGATCCGAAAAGTTTTGAATTTGAATTGAAAGAAATTATTTCAGCGATCGACGACGAAGCCTGGTTTACTGATGAAATGATGGATTCAGCGAAATGGCTTGCTGAATTTTATTTATGTCCGCTGTCTCAGACGATGAGTCTTTTTATGCCCGGTGATAAGAGTAAGAAGATCTCCGCAATTTACGAAAAAATTTATAAATTTAATACTGATCAAAATCTTGACGAAATAATTAATTCTCTTCAGAAGAATAATACTGCTAAAATTCGATTGATGAATTTATTTAGAAGTAAATCAGAATTGCGATCGATCGACTTGCAAGAAAATAAAATTACTTCAGCGATTGTAAAATATTTCGTTGATGCCGGAATAATTGAGATTGAACAGCGTAGAATTTTAAGAGACAGTTATGGCGGAATTAAGCCGGAGAAAAAAATTATCGATCTCAACGCTGATCAATTAGCGGCGATCGAAACTGTTTCAAAAACTCTTGAGGCTAAAATTTATCAAGGCTTTTTACTTTACGGCGTAACCGGCAGCGGCAAGACTCAAGTTTATATTGAACTTACAAAGCGAGTCCGATCGATCGGTCGACGTGCTGTAATTTTAGTACCGGAAATTTCTTTGACGGGTCAAATTGTTTATGACTTCAAACGACATTTCAAAGATATAATTGTTTTGCATAGTCGATTGTCGATTGATGAACGCGGCGACGCTTTCCATAAAATCAGAAATGGTGAAGTTGGAGTTGTGATCGGTGCAAGATCAGCACTTTTTACTCCGATCGATAACGTTGGTTTATTTGTGCTTGACGAAGAACAAGATCATTCATACAAACAAAATGAGCCGCCATTTTATCACGCCAGATTTGTAGCTGAACAATTTGCAAAATTTCATAATGCGGCGATCGTCTTCGGAAGTGCAACGCCGAGTCTTGAGACTTATTATCGTGCGACGTTAGGCGATCTGACTATGTTAAAATTGCCTCATCGTGTTGGTGATAATGAATTGCCTGAAGTTGAATTAGTTGATATGCGTGAAGAACTCAAAAGAGGCAATAAAAAAGTTTTATCAAGATCATTACAAAATCTTTTAAAAAATACTCTTGAAAATAATCAGCAGGCGATCTTGTTATTGAATCGTCGCGGCTATTCAACTTTCGTAATGTGTCGAGAATGTGGTGAAGTTGTAAAGTGTCCTGATTGCGGCTTGCCGATGGTTTATCATAGTGACGTTAAACTGCGTTGTCATCATTGCGATATTGAATCAACGCCGCCGGATATTTGTCCTAATTGTGGAAGCCGTTATATAAAATATTTCGGCAGCGGCACTCAACGACTTGAACAGACTTTAAAAATTGAATTTCCGAACGCAAAAATTTTAAGAATGGATCGTGACACGACAGGCAAAAAATTTTCTCATCAAACAATGCTGCAAAAATTTAAAGCACACGAATTTGATATTTTATTCGGCACTCAAATGGTTGCTAAAGGTCACGATATTGAAAACGTCACGGCAGTTGGAATTTTAAGCGCAGATGCAACTCTAAATATTCCGGACTTCCGAGCAAGTGAACAATGTTTTATGCTGATCACTCAAGCCGCCGGACGTGCAGGACGTGCAAATTTTAAAGGTAAAGTTGTTGTACAGGCTTATAATCCGGATCACGAAGCGGTGATTTTCGGCAGTCAACAAAATTATGATTCGTTTTGTGAATATGAATTGCCTTTACGAGAAGATCAATTTTTTCCGCCGTTTAGTCGATTGATTAAATTGATCTTCACTGATAAATTTGAAGAGATCGCAAAATCGAATGCAAAAAAATTTGTCGACGAGTTTAATGAAAACTTCACCGACAAAAATATTTTTGATTTAATGGGTCCGGCTCCTGCATTAATCGCAAGATTAAAAGACATTTTTAGATTCGTTGTCTTGATCAAAACTACAAACGTTGATCAAGTTATAAATTTTCTTCGACGCTGTGATCTTCATATCAGAAACGATATAACGATTGATATTGATCCGTCATCAATGTTTTAGTTTAGGGCTGAAGGCTGAGTGCGCAGGGCTAAGAGATCATCAAGCGTTGGAGCACGTCCGCAAGAAAATTTTCCTTCAGGACAATAACCAAGTTGATCGCAAGCTGCACCAGCTTTATTGAAAATGTTCGGCGCAATTTGTTTGACGAGTTTAACCATTTCATCAGCAAGCGATCGAATTTCCCATTGTGCACGAGTGCAACAACGCAAGCTGAAGAAGTGCAATAACTCTCTTGCATTCATAGTTACGACCATTGAAGTAGCGGCGGCATTCGGCAAAACCATTCTGGCATCTTCTTTTGCAATACCTGCGGCGATCAATTCGTCGTAATTTTTTTTTGTTTCGATCATTGCCTCATCAAAAATGTTTTCGACTTCTGAATTTTTGATTGATGGCGGCTTAACAAAATCAGAATTATTGAAACCGCAATAGCGTTGAGATCGAACGCTGAAACTTGCAAGCCTATGACGTGTAATTTGTGCAAGCAATGCTCTTGAAACGCCGCTGATCGCAAAAGTAAATGAAACGTGTTCAAGCGGTGATTGATGTCCGAGATCGTTTAACTTCTGTAAAAATTTTGCGGCTTTCTCGCCCGTCATTTCGTCAAGCAATTTATCAGGATCATCATTTGAATAACAACAACGAGCGGCGGCGGCAACAATTTTTTCCGGCTCCGGCGTGTGAGACAATAAAGTTACTTTCAATTAATTCATCACCTTTCAACAAAAAAATCTACAGCACTCGCAAGATCACTGTAGATTTTTTTAATTCTCAAAATTAAATCACATAGTAAAGTCAACTGCTGAATCACTTTCACTAAAGCCGCCGAAAGCCTCAACGCCTTTACTCTTCAAAAGTTCAATTCGTTTCTGTGCTTCTTCATTTAATTCAGGCAGCCTTGCGATCAATTCTTGATACCAATCCCAACGCTCAAGATAATGTTGACTCAACAGACGATTATTTTTAACGTACTCATAAGCATTTTCAGCCATCTGCATTCGCTTATTCTGATTGTTAATTAAAATCTTGAATTTATCATAAAATTCTTTGACATCGTGATAAATAAATCCATTTTCACCATCTCTAACAGTCTTTGCATAAACCGTCGGCGATGCTAAGACAACTGCACCATTTCCGGCGCATTCAATGAATTTAAGATCAGATTTCGATCGATTAAATAAATTATCTCTCAAGGGTAAAAGTGCAATGTGAGAAGTCCGCAAAGCCTGTTCATATTCTTCATAAGGTACATATTGACCATTGTAAATTTCTTTCTTGCCGATCATAATTTTATTTCGGCTTTCGATCGAATCAAATAATTGAGTCTTAGCTATAACTTTAAATAAAATATTTTCACCATAATCAGCGGCGATCTTATTCACTGCCGGTAAAATTTCTGCAAAATCTTTATCACGATTCAACGCACCGAAAAATACTGTGATCGGTTCACGTTTTGCGATCTCTGCTTTGAAATCTCTTCTCGGCGGCAATTCCTTAAGCTGATTTTCAAAAACCTTAACATTAGGATTAAATTGTTTGAAGAAGTCAACAAGAACATTCGTTGAAGTCTGAATGGCGTGGCAGCCTATGAAACTGATAAATTTGATCTCTTCGTACTTTTCACGCCATAAGATCGGATTGTCGTCCATCTCTTCAATAAATAAATATCCTCGTTTCGATATATTATCAAACATATCTAAACCTTTTTCAAAAGTCTCTGACGAAACACGCTGATTAATAAAAATTTTTGCATCATAATCATTCTTTTTATAAAGCGACAATGTATCACCGGATTTTGTCGAAGTCGTAAATACATTAGGTTTTGCCGCTATAAAATTGTTCGGCTCATTAACTCTGATATTTGCACATACTAACACTTCACCTAAATATGATTGAATCAAAGTCTTTTTGAGATTCGCCGCCGCTGAATTTTTAACAACAACCGACACGTGATTATTAACGTCTAATTGTGTCTCTGCAACTTCAGCGATCGCTCGTTTAATCGAAGTTGCGTGCGTCGTGCTGAAACTCTTCATTGATTTCATATCAGCCGCATTTATAGCCTCTTGCAATTCATCAAATACCATTGTTGCTTTAACCGTTGGCGGCTTGCCTTCGATCAACGCCGTGATATTTTCAGCGTATGAAACATTTTCAAGGACAAAAAGCATTAAACCGTCGTCGTTGAGATGTCGACTAATATTTTTGATCAACGAAGATAATTTTTTAACAGTCAATCTTCCGAACGACTCCGAATTAAAAATCATCACGTCAACATTATCAATATCTATATCAAAAGTGTTACTGATTTTATAATCACAATTAAAATTGATCTGAAGATATTTTTCTTTGAGTTCTGTAGTCTCAAGATTTTCGATCTCTTCGTCAACAAATTCAATTATACTTCTTGAATTCGGAGGAATTAAATTTGCAAATTGTTATTCATTTCATCACATCATCTTACGAGGCTATACATTAAATCTTCTTGCGCTCTCATACATTTATTCAACTCAAAACGATCTAAAATTGTCTCACGAGCTTTTTTACCTAATTTCTCTGCAAGTGCTTTATCATCTAAAATTTCTTCCATACGTCTTGCAATGTGATAAGGTGATCTAAATTCAGCAAGCAGACCATTAACACCATTTTCCATAACTTCTTGAACCGGCGGAGTTTTTGATCCAACGATCGGACAGCCAAAACTCATTGCCTCTAAGAAGGACCAACTCAAAACAAATGGACGAGTTAAATAAACATGACAATTAGATGCACGCAAAATTTTTCGATAATCGCCACGATTACGCAAGCCGACAAAGTGCACTCTGTTAGTATCGTAGCCGCCTTTTTCCTCTTCAAGTTTTTGATAACTGGTATCTTTGAGTTGTGCACCGTAACAAATTCGATCTTTACCAACTAAAATAGCGTGAGTGTTCGGACGACGTTCAAGCACTAATCTCAAAGCGTCCATAAAATATGGAAAACCTCTATACATTTCAAAGCCGCGAGCAACATAAGTTATAATTTCTGTACCTTCCGGCAAATGCAGATCAATATCATCAAGATCAAGACCCGGATTTTTTCTGCCTTCAGGATCAGGTGAACAAAAATCAGTGTCGATACCTTCGTGAATAATTTTGATCTTCGGCTTGAAAATTTCCGGCATTTGTGCAAATTGCCATTGAGTCGGAGTTACACCAACATCACAAAGTTCCAGATTCAATAAATGGTGAGCGTTACGAGTACGGATCGAAACTTTGTTTTGCATTTGAGGAACTTCATCAGGCCACCAGAAACTATCACTATTCAATGCACGATAATACCATTCAAAATATCCCATAATCGGCACATCAGGATAAACGTCTTTACAATAAAGTGTTGATCCCCAGCCGGTATGTGCAATTATAACGTCCGGCTTGATCTGCTTTTCGTTTGCCATCCATTCAAGTGCTCTGATAACGGCTTGACCTTCAAGGACAGCTTCAGCGGCAGGTCTAAGCGGTCCGCAAGTCTTAGCCCATTCTTCAGCCTTATCATCAGGCTTTTTGTAAAGTGCAAGAGTTACACCGCGAAGATTCGTTTTGATCGAATTTTCCTTAGACAGAAAGAAAACTTGATTGTCAGGATTTCTTGCAAGGTAAGGCGCAATGTTGAGATACTGCGCCGGAAACGACGGATGCAAAATAAATATATTCACTAACAAAACCCCCTAAATAATGTGTAATGACTAATGGGTAATGAGTAATGAGTAATGAGTGCAAATATAATAAATTTCCAATTATCCATTACAAATTACCCATTAACTTACGCCATTTGTGCTTGATATAATTTAGTATAAGCTCCATTGCGTTTAAGTAATTCTTCGTGGCTGCCGGCTTCAATTATTCGACCTTTTTCAATAACGATAATTGCATCGCAGTCACGAACAGTACTGAGACGGTGAGCGATCATTAACATTGTACGACCTTCAGCGATCGGCTCAATGTTTTGCATAATAATATTTTCTGATTCGTAGTCAAGCGCAGAAGTTGCCTCATCAAAGATCAAAATTCTAGGATCAGAAATCAACGCTCTTGCAATAGCAATTCTTTGACGTTGACCACCACTTAATAGGCTACCGCGTTCACCGACGAATGTTTCATAACCATGAGGGAATTGTGAAATAAATTCATCAGCACTGGCAAGTTTCGCCGCACGTACAACATCATCGTGATTAGCATTCGGACAAGCAATTCTAATATTTTCTTCAATCGTACCGGAAAACAACATACTATCTTGCAAGACAACTCCGATCTGTCGACGTAACCAAGCCGGTTCAACTTGTGCAATGTCAACGCCGTCAATCAAAATTCTTCCGCTGTCCGGTAAATAGAGACGTTGAATTAATTTTGTAAGTGTCGATTTACCGGAGCCGGATCGACCGACGATACCAACTTTTAAACCCGCAGGTATTCTCACATTGACATTATCTAAAACTTTTCCACCTTCAGGCGTGTAACTAAATGCAAGTTTCTCAAGTGCAATATCACCACGAAGTGAAGGCAAAGTTGTTCTTGACGGATTAAACGCCGGTTCAGTTTCCTCGTCCATAATATCACCAAGACGATCCATTGAAACACGAACTTGTTGGAAGTATTGCCATTGATTGATCAAACGCATAACAGGTGCGATTAATTGTCCGGCGATCATCTGGAAAGCGATCAACTCACCAACAGAAATTTCATTTTCCATAACGTAATAGGAACCGATCCAGAGAATCAGCAAATTAAACATCGACTGCAAGAATGAAGCGATCGTATTTGCAACGTTAGCAAGATTGATAACTGCGAGCGACGATTTAACAAGACGTGCAAGCATTTCTTCATAGCGGCGAATAAAATTCGGTTCAACGCTTGACGCTTTAACAGTATGAATGCCGGTTATTGTTTCGATCAAAAATGATCTGTTTTCACTGGCGATTAAAAATCGTTCGTTGATCATTCGCTTGAATATCGGAGCAACAACTAAATTCAAAATTACAAACGACGGGATCATTACCAAAACAACAATACTTAAAATTCTACTGTACAGAAACATTACGCCGAAATATAACAGCGCAAAAACAATATCCAAAATGATCGTTAGACTTGATCCCGTTAAAAATGATCTCAACGTTTCAAGCTCACCAACACGGCTGACAACATCACCAACTTGCCACTTCTGGAAATATTTAACAGGCAACGCAGTAATATTTTTAAATAGTCGTGAAGATAATGTAACGTCCATTTTTGAGGCGATATTCGAGAATAGATATGCACGAAGAGCCATTATCCAATTTTGAAAGACGGTACAAACGATCATACCCATTACTAAAATATCAAGTGCATCTGAGGCACGATGGACAAGAACTTTATCAATGATATTCTGCACGAAGAATGGTGACGCTAAGCCGAGAAGTTGAAGGATCAGCGAAACCCATAAAACGTTTCTGAGGTGTTTACCGTATTTTGAAATAACCGGCAGAAACCAACGAAAACCGAACTGTTGAAATTTTTTACTGAGTTCAAAGCGTCTAGTAAATAAGATCGCTTCACCGGACCAATCACCTAAGAGTTTATAGCGATCAGCTTTAACCGGCTCTTGTGAGAAAACCGGATCCATTATGTAAATATCATTATCACGAATCGTAGTTATAACGACACTGCGACCATTTTTCATACGAATCAACACAGGATAAACCAGTGAACCAAGATCGGATTCTTTTAAATCGTTATAAGCTCTTGCCTTAAGTTTAAGATCACGAGCCGCACGGACGATTGTTGTAACGTCAACGCTGCCTTCTTCATAGACATAAGCACGTTCAAGCTGACGATATTCCGCCGGTATGTTGTAATATTTAGCGATAGCGATCAAACAAGCTAAACCGGTATCAATACCATTAACACGACCGCCATCTTCTGGCTTCTTAACGTCGGTTGATAATGCTTTAGGCATTTTAGCAATATCGATCTTGCCTAAAACTTGTTTACCGCCTTGACCGACTTGATTTCCACCACTTGGAACTAATGACTGATTATCTTTGTTGTTATTATCTTTATTTTGATCGTCGTTGCCTTTGTTGAGATTAATTTTATCTGCCATTTTCTCACCGCTCTCTCAAGGCTTCGTGTGTATATTTTCTGAATGGATCAAGGAAGAAGTCAATAATACGTTTCTCTTTAATCTTAATTTCAGCAGTTACACCCATACCAACTGCAAGATTAGCTTCTTGACCTTCAATGTTGACTTCGTTTTTAACCGGATTGAGTAACAATTTAAATTTGCCGTGCTTTTCAACGTCTTGAGGATTTTCAACGGCATCTGCGCTGATCTCTTCAACTTCTGCTTGAACCATACCGAACTTTTGAAAGTTAAACGTTCTAACTTTAACTTCAGCTTCTTGACCAACTTTTATAAAGCCAATATCTTTGTTATCTGCGTAGACTTCAAATTTACGATTGACATCATCCGGAACAATTTGCATTAACGGTTGTGCATCAGTAACGATACCGCCGACAGTGTGCACTGATAAATTGTAAACTCTGCCGCTAGTTGGGGCTAAAATCGTTGCCATACGTGAATCTTCTTCAGCCTTCTTGATCGACTCTGTGAGACTGTAATATTCTTTCTTAGCCTCAACAAGCGAAGTCATAATATCTTTACGATAAGACGCATCAACATTTGCTAAATTCTGCTCCGCTTCTGCGATCTCAGCTTGAATACTCACCATTTCGTCCATCGCTGATTGTGCATTCTTAGCATATTCGATCGTTTCTTTCTGTTGTTCCAAAAGTTGAAATTCAGAAATTGCACTTTCAGCGATTAATTGTTGCAAACGTGATTCTTTATCTTGAGCGATTTTTAAACCTTCAGCGTATTTTTCATAAGTTGCTTGAGTTGATTGCAAACGAGCTTTTTTTTGCGAAATGACATCTTGACGTGATTGACGCTGCGTCTGATAATCACTTGTACGGCTTTGATAAAGTGCTAATTCAGCCGCGAGATCGTGCGCCTCAAGATCGGGATCTTTCTCTGGTGAGAATGGCTGCCCGGTGAGTTCCGCCGTCAATCTCTGAATGTCTAACTTATAATAAGCCGCTCTCTTTTTGAGATTGTCATAATCAGCAGAAGTCGTTGTCGGATCAAGGACAACTAACACGTCACCTTCTTGAACTAATTGACCTTCTTCAACGTTAATTTCTTTGATTATACCTTTGTTTTTTACTTGAATTGTTTTAGCTTGACCAAAAGGTATAACTTTACCTTCAGCGACAGCAACTTCATTAATATGACCTAAGAAAGCCCACGCTAAAGCAACAACCAACAAAACTAAAACAGTCCACATAACGAAACGACCTGTTGGTGATGGCGGCGTTTCGGTTACTTCTAATATCGCCGGCAAGAATTCTGTTTCTTTCTCACGTTCTTCGCCGTGCACTAACCAATTCCAAAATTTCATTTTTCATATCACCCCTAAAATAATGACTAATTGGTAATGGGTAATGGGTAATTTTCATTTCGATCATTACACATTGCACATTATCCATTATCCATTATCACTTTCCTTCTTGTTGATCGTATAAGTATCTGTACATACCATTCATTGATAACAGTTGATCGTGAGTGCCGGATTCAATTATTTCACCTTTGTCGACGACAATAATTTTATCGCACTTTCTAACAGCACTTAATCTATGTGCAATGATTAACATTGTACGACGTGCACCGATCGCTTCCATATTATTTAAAATGATTCTCTCTGATTCGTAGTCTAATGCTGAAGTTGCCTCGTCGAAAATCAAGATCGGCGGATTAGCAAGCAATGCACGAGCAATAGCAACACGTTGACGTTGACCGCCGGATAATGAGTCACCACGCTCACCAACTTTTGTATCATAACCTTCTTTGAGTTCCAAAATAAAATCGTGTGCACCGGCTAATCTTGCCGCTCTAATGATCTCATCCATTGTTGCCGTCGGACGACTCACGGCGATATTATCACGAACACTTGAATTAAATAAATAATTCTCCTGCATAACAACGCCGATTTGATTTCTCAACCAGCCTAAATTAGCCTCACGAGTATCAATGCCGCCAATGATAATTTGTCCGGACTCTGGAATATACAAATTTTGTACTAAATTAGTCAGCGTTGATTTACCGGAGCCGGAACGTCCGACAATTCCGATCTTCTGACCGGCTTCAACAGT
This sequence comes from Selenomonadaceae bacterium, assembly GCA_017476425.1. Lineage (GTDB taxonomy): Bacteria > Bacillota > Negativicutes > Selenomonadales > Selenomonadaceae > Quinella. Next base: position 8,518 of record JAFUZV010000006.1, on the reverse strand, counting down.
AAGATTGACATTCTTCAAAACCAGCGGCAGATCAACACGATAACGGAAAGAAACATCATTTAATTGAATTGCACCGTCAACACGATCCGGACCACGCTTGCCCATATCCTTAACGATCGGTTCCATACCAGTATTTAAAATATCGCCAATACGTTCAAGTGATAAACCAACTTGCTGTACTTGAGGCCACATAGTTAAAAGTTTAGTCATAGGACCGAGTGCTTGACGTGAAATCATCTGAAAAGCGATCAACTGACCGAGTGTAAATTCACCATTCATAACCATATGACCGCCATACCAGAGAATACCCATTGAGATCAGCACTTGTACAACGCCGCTGAAAGCATTAATAACGAGGTTGAATTTTAAATTTTCAAAAGTAGTTCTGACATAACGAGCTAAAAGATTTTCCCACTTATTAGTGAATTGAGGTTCAACGGCAAGAGCTTTGATCGTTTCAATATTCGTTATTGCCTCAACCATAAAGGCATTATTCATTGCGCCGGTACGCCAGACAGCTTCAATTTTACGTTTGATGATCGGCACTGCCCAAATATTTTGTGCAACGTAAAGCGGAATTGTTATGAGTGCAATTAAAGTTAACGGTACACTATACCAAAACATAAATGCAATAAATACGATAGAGAAAAATACATCAAGCACTGTCATTAAGCCGGAGCCGGTTAAGAATCCACGAACTTGAGTTAATGCTCCAACACGCATTAAAGTATCACCAACGCGGCGGCGTTCAAAATATGGCAATGGTAAGGCGATCAAATGTCTAAATAATCTTGTGCCTAATATTGCGTCTAATTTATTAGTCGTGTGATTCAATAAATAAGTTTTTATGAATGTCAAAAGCGATTGCATAAAGAAGAATACACACATACTGCAACCGATAACCGTCAACGTCGACATACCATTATTGCCGATAACTTTATCAATGATAACCTGCGTTATCAGCGGCATACCGATTCCCATAAGCTGCAAGAAGAAACTTGCGGCTAAGACTTCACCGAGCGGCTTTTTATACCGCTTCATCACCATTAAAAACCAATCGACGTTGTATCGCTTTTTGAAATAAGTCCAGCTGAACGCCGCTGAAAAGATCATTAATTCATTAGACCAAGCCTCCAAGAATTGTTTGACGTTCATTGCTGTCGGTTTCTTCTCACGCGGATCGAGCATCAAAACAACTTCGTCATTTGCACTGCCGATCGTCACGTAAGCACCGTCATTCATTTTTGCGATCGCCGGATAATCAACTTCACGTAATTCATCAATCGTCGGACGAATTACATTGCCTTTAACATTGTACTTTCCGGCAATCTTCTTGAGGCGTTCCCAATTAAGTTCATCATCAGTTTCTTTGTTGCCTTCTAAAATTTTTTGTAAATCCTTTACGCCAAAGTGCTGAAGGATTTTTACAATCGATATTACGCCTGTTCGATTGTCTATTTGATTTGCTTGTTCTTCAGGCATTTTGCATACAGTTCTCCTCTCAATTAAAAAATGATCTATGTTAAAACAGATAACTTAATTTCAAGCATCTATTGTAATTTTTAATTAGTCAATTAGTCAAGTCATAAATGCTATTTTACTAACACATTAAGAATAAATCAAGAGTAATTTAAAAAATATATTTAAATTCTATCAATAATTAGAAAATTTTAATGCAATTCAAATGCAAGCGTTACGAAAATTTGTTTTGATTGAAGAAAATTCAAATTTAGAAAAAAAAATAACCTTCTGTGTAGAAACAAACTACCTCAGAAGGTTTAATTATTGTTTTAGAACGCAATTTAAAAATTTTTTTTATTCAGCAGCAGCTTTCTTTTGTGCCTTTGCCGCTTCTTTAGCAGCTTTAGCCGCTCTGCGTTCTTCTTCAGCAACTCTTCTTGCTTCTTTCTCAGCCGCAAGTTTTTTAGCCGCTGCCGCACGTTCAGCCGCAATTTTAAGCATCTTTGCAACGCCATCTTTCTTAGGCATAACAAAAGTTTGTTCACGGCGTTTCATATCACTCAAAAGCAATTTCATAACTGATTTTGCTTCTTCTTCATTGTTGTATTCACCAAGAAGAATTGTTTGCTCCGGTTTATCTTCAGTTGCCCAATCAAGAACGCCAACAATTTCATTATTCTCCGTACGACGGAAAATTTTTACAAAAAAACTGCCAAGAATGTCAGTTCTATTCTGCAAATAAATAAACATAAATCCGCCTCCAATTTGAAAAATACCATTATTAATAAAATTCTTTTGTATTATAACATTTTTTTGGTTAATCGTCAAATTAAAAATTTTGCATTCAAGAGTTTGCAAGATCGTGAATCTTTTTAAATCTATGTTTGAGACACGAAGGACTCACAAATAATTTTTCTGCAAGTTCCGGAATTGTCGACGAAGGATTTTGTAACCTTGCTAATACCGTTTCAGTTAAAACGCTGTCGAGAGTTAAGCCGCGTTCTTGAATAATTTTTATATCGCTGAGTTGTCTCTGCGCAGCGTCAACAGCCTTTTGAAGATTCGCATTATCACAATTAGTAATTCGATTGACGTTAATTCTAACTTCCTTAAGATTTTTAGCAATTTCAAAACGTTCTAAAGCATTTTCAGCATTGATCAGATATAAAACGTCGCAGATCGATTCATAATCTTGCAAGTAAACGACAAAACGATCTCTACGTTCAAAAGATTTCACGGGAATATCAATTTTCTGCAGATTTTTTTCAATGAAGGCAGCAATACTTTTTGAAAATGTGAAAATTTCAAAGTGATAATGTGATTCCGGACGGCTAACACTGCCTGCTGCGAGAAAAAGCCCACGAAGATAGGAACTTTTACAACAATCACTTCTTGGAAATTTATTATTTTTCATCGACTTAAATAAAAATTCTGTTTGAGCATCTAAAAAAATTCTGACTACATATCGATTGCGAGTCCAAAATTTTTTATGACGAACAACAGCAACTTCAGCTTTAACATCGCTATAAATAATTTTGATGAGTTTTAAAACTTTCCTGGCGATCGCCGCATGAACAGTTATAAAATCAATTCTGTTTCCATTGATAACTCCGCCAACTTTCAACATTGCATTAAGCTGAGCGATATTACAACAATCATTGACGTTTTTGATCTGCAACAATTCTTCTTTGACTTCATAAGAAAACGACGGCATAAAATCACCTCAACAAAAATTTTTTATAATTATATCAAAATTTTCTTAAGCAATGAATAAAAATATCTCTCTTGAAAAGATCATTGCTTGTGATATAATTTTAAGGAAAAAATTTTTTTGATTTGGAGAGATTTTTATGTCAACAGTAGTTATAACAGGTACGCAATGGGGCGACGAAGGCAAAGGCAAAATCGTCGATTATCTTGCACAGCAAGCTGATACAGTTGTAAGATTTCAAGGCGGATCAAATGCCGGTCATACCGTTGCAGTTAATGGTGAAGAATATAAATTGCGTCTTCTGCCTTCGGGTATTCTTTACAAAGGCACTCATTGTGTGATCGGTAATGGCGTTGTCGTTGATCCTCAATGTATGCTTGAAGAGATGGACGCAATGCTCGCAAAAGGTATTGACGTTAGCGGGATCAGACTTTCAAATCGTGCTCACGTTGTCTTGCCTTATCATAAGATCATTGACGGAATCGGTGATGAAGGTCGCGGCGAAAATAAGATCGGAACAACAAAGCGTGGTATTGGTCCTTGCTATATTGATCGTGATGATCGAATCGGAATCAGAGTCTGCGATCTGATCGACAAAGAAGAATTTGCTAAAAAACTTGCTGAAATTCTTCCGTCAAAAAATTTGATCCTTGAAAAAATTTATAATCATTCGCCGCTTGACTACAACGAAATTTTGAATGAGTATAACACCTATGCTGAACGTTTAAAGCCTTATGTTTGTGATACTATTGCTTTGATCAATGAAGAGATCGACGCAGGCAGAAAAATTTTATTTGAAGGTGCACAGGCGACAATGCTTGATATTGATTATGGAACTTATCCATATGTTACAGCAAGTCATCCAATCAGCGGCGGTGTAACTGTTGGTGCAGGTGTTGCGCCTAAGAAGATCGGAAATGTTGTCGGCGTTGTCAAGGCTTATTGCACACGTGTTGGTGAAGGTCCATTTCCAACGGAGCAGCTTAACGAGATCGGTGATAAACTTCGTGAAGCCGGTCACGAGTTCGGAACAGTGACAGGTCGTCCACGTCGAACAGGCTGGCTTGATGCTTGCGTTGTTCGTTATGCCGGACTTCTCAGCGGTATTGATTATATGGCGGTTACTCGTCTTGATATTCTTGACGGTTTTGATCAGATCAAAATGTGCATTAATTACAAATACAACGGCGAAATTATTAATGAGATACCGGCATCATTAAAAATTCTTGCAAAAGTTGAACCTGTTTATGAAACGTTTGACGGTTGGAAGACGGACATTAGTAAGATTCGCAATTATGACGATCTGCCGATCAATGCAAAAAAATATCTTCAAAGAATGGCTGAAGTTACAAATATGAAGATCGGAATTGTTTCAGTTGGTCCGAATAGAGATCAAACGATCGTTGTTGAGAAAAATATTTTTTAATTGATTCTTAAGTTGACAAATTTTTTTGAAATGATATAATCAATGCAACGAAAAAGCGTTCCGCTGATAACAGAACGCTTTAGGACACTTTGACAAACGATTTCAGCCTCGAATCAGTTTATACGGTTATGTCGTAAGGACATTAAGATTTTAGCCGTCTAAGAGGTCTAGGCTTAGGCGGCTTTTCCACTAAGGAACATCAAGATGATAATGATCGTAATGATCATAACGAAGAATTTGTCCATAGCGATCACCTCATTTCTGAGGCTTAAAATGAAACCGCCTGTCGTTTCTTAAGTGTCAAATTAATTATATCAGAAAAATTTCAGAAGTCAACAAAATATTTTTCTGTTGACAAACGTTTTCGGAATGATATAATTAGAAACAACAAAAGCGTCCTGCGGAAACAGAACGCTTTCGGACACTTTGACAAACGATTTCAGCCTCGTGTAGTTATTTTGCGATAAGAAGATCGCGATGTTGGCAATTAATTAGCCGTCTAAGTGTAGAGGCTTAGGCGGCGTTTCCGCTTGTAAGAACAAGCACGATAATGATCACAACGATCATAACGAAAATCTTGTCCATAAGCTCACCTCATTTCTGAGGCTAAGAATCGACCGCCTACCAATTCAGGCATCAATCACATTCTAGCATTGAAAATCTGAAATGTCAATGAAATATGTTGTCGTCAAATGACGGCTATTTTTTGGAGAATGAATAAAGCCTTCAATGTAGTTTTCAAATTCTACAAAGAAGGCTTTTATTATTCAAAAAATTTTTAAATATAATATCCCGTTAAACGATTGAAACATTTATTGAAATTAAAAATAATTTTTTCTTCGTCAAGCGTTTTCAATTCACGTTTCTCCATCAAAATTTTACCGTCAACGATCACAGTATCAACTGAATTTGAATTAGCAGAGTAAACAAGTAATGAGATCGGATTATAACGCGGCTGCCATTCAACGCCTTTCATATCATAAAGGACAATATCAGCCTTATAATCTTTTTCGATCCTGCCGACTTTCTCAAGTCCAAGAGCCTTAGCACCGTTATCAGTTCCAAGTCTCAACGCCTCAGCCGCAGGTATCGCAAGCGGATCAAGTGTATCAACTTTATGAAGTAAAGCCGCAAGTTTAACTTCTTCAAGCATATCAAGATTATTATTCGACGATGCGCCATCAGTTCCGAGTGCAACGATCACACCTTCATTGATAAGTTTAGTGATCGGAGCAATTCCACTGGCAAGTTTCATATTACTACCGGGATTATGTGCAACACGAATATTTTTCTCTTTGATAATGTTTACTTCTTCTTCACTCAAATGGACACAATGAGCCGCTAAAGTTCCTAGATCAAAAAGTCCGGTTTCATTAACAACTTCAAAAGGTCGCTTGCCATAATCTTTTAAGCAGCCGTTGATCTCGTCGATCGTTTCATTCATATGAATATGAATTTCTGCACCGAGTTCCGTCGCCGCCTCAGAAACTTTTTTCAAATAATCCGGCGGACAAGTATAAATTGCATGCGGTCCGAACATAACTTTAATTCTTCCGTCAGCCTTGTTATGAAAATTTTTGAAGAGTTCCACATTCTCAGCAAGTTTTTTATAACCGTCAGCAACGCCAATTAAACCACGTGATAAAACTCCACGAAGTCCGGACTCTTCAACAACTTTTGCGACTTCGTCCATATAAGGTCCATACATATCAGCAAAAGCCGTTGTTCCTGTACGAATCATTTCAACTGCTGCAAGTGCTGCGCCACAATAAATATCTTCACGTTTCATTTTCGCTTCAATGGGCCAAATATCTTCTTGTAGCCAGTCCATTAACTTTTTATCATCAGCAAAACTTCTCAACAAAGTCATTGATGCATGAGTATGAGCATTAACTAATCCCGGAATTGCTAATTTGCCTTTGCCGTCGATAATTTTTAAATCCTTAATGTGACCGTCAAGGACATTTCCACCGACAACTCTTCCAACAAAACCGATCTTGCCGTCTTCAATAACTATATCAGCGTCTTGTAATTCGCCGTTATGCCTCAACACTGAAACATTTTTAATTATCATTTCGTTTTTGATATTATCCACGTTATCACCAAGCCTTTCTACATTTCTTTTACTATGAAATTCGTATTAAAATATTGTTCCGGTAAAAATGTCATTGCATTTATAAAATCGACATTCTCAATGAGATTATTTTGAATAAGAATGTGTCTTATAATTCCATACATTCCGGGATCATTAATGACGATAAAGAAAACTTTTTTATCGCGTGAGACTTTCATAGCATTGATCAAATTATTCATACCTTCGGTTAAAGGAACATTAGAATTTATAAATTCTTCGTCTTCAGTTATTGCAAAAATATTTTTCAAGATGTCAAAATGATTTTTTTCAGCGAAAAAAGCTCTTCTTTTTCGTCCAAGTAAATTTATCATATGTATTAATTGCGTTTGACGATTTTCATAAAATTTATAGAAAATCGATGAGAGATTTGCAAGAGTTTCAAAATTAAACCAAGGTGTTTTTGCAAAATATTTGAAATAGAGATTAAAAAAGATATTTTTCAGATCAAAATTAACTGTGTTATTAGCGAAATGATAAATTACTTTTTTTACTTTGGGTGCTTCTTGATCACTCACTTCAGCATTAAACGAATTAAATTTCGTTGACAGTTTCAAATAATTATTTGCAAAACAATAATTCAAAATATCTTGATCTAAATAACCACATTCTGGATGCGTTCCTCTAAATTTGCAACCATTTATCAAAATATCATAATTATTTCTCAAATAATTTAAATTTAGTAATAAAACTCCACTGTTAAAATAGTCTTCCATTTTTACAAATTTTGAACGTATTAAATAATTGCTGATATTATGAGTAAATTTAAATAAAGGTTGCATTTCTATTTCTGATACGGCTGCTATAGGATAATTTTCAATTTCAATTTTCCAAAGATTTATAATGTCAAGATTAATCAGAACGTCATTATCAAAATAAATTATTTTATCAACTTCTTCAGAAATAATTTTGGGTATGAAGAGACGATATGAGCCGCCAATAGTTACTCGATGTTCTAATACTTGAGGAACTATTTTTTTAAATGCTTCAATTTCTTCCGCTACTAGTACATCAACATTATAAAATTTAATTTTTTGACCATAGTGACCAGCAAGGTAATTAAATTTATCACGATTATCAGCTGTTAAAGTATTATCGTGCAAAAGATGAATCGTCACAGCTTGAGTTGTATTTTCAAAGATCGAAGTTATCGAAGTCCCGCAGAACTTTGAATATCTACCGTCACGATCATAAAGTCCATAGCATACGTGAATCATTTTAACAATTCTGCCTTTCTACATATCACGAATTATAAAATTAGAATTAAATCTTACACCTTGATCTTCAGAGAGCAACAAACCGGCATCAAAAAAATCTGCACCTTCAATAAAACCACTCTGCAAAAGCATATTTCTAATTGGCTCATAGTTAAATGTGATAATGAAAAAAATTTTTTTACCCTGCGAATTTCTCATCTCATTAATAAGTGTCAAGATATATTGAGTAACAGGCTCAGGAAAATCAATAAAAACTTCATTATCTTTGATCTGAAAAATCTGCTTAAGAATTTCAAAATGTCGTTTGTCACCAAAGAAAGCTCTCTTTCTTTCCACTAACATATTTGAAATTATCAAAAATTGATTGCGTGTCAAATTATGCTGTCTGCGGATGGAATTAGCTATATTACCCAAAGTTTCAAATGAAAACCAAGGTGTCATTGAAAAATATTTCAAAAAAAGTTGGTTATATGACTCTGAAATATCAAATTCAGGTCTGCAGGCTAATTCTCTGCCTGTATAGTGATAAATCTTATGTTCAAGAGTGTTGGGGGGGGGGGGGGGCCATTTTT
>JAFUZV010000079.1 GCA_017476425.1 Selenomonadaceae bacterium | reverse complement strand
TGGAAATTCTCACGTTGGCTTGATAACTTACTATGATAACGAAGTGATCAATATTTCAAGTGAGAATCGAACGCCGGAAAGTGTCAAGGAATTTTTAACGCCGAATCAATTCAAGTTGTATAATTTGATCTGGCAAATTGTCAATGATAATCTAAAAATAAATTCCAAAATCGAAGGCTCACCAACGCGATATAATGATTATTCGTTGATGCTTGAAATTAATTCAAAAGGGTTAGATTGGTCAAGAATTTTTTCATTATCTCTTTGTGGCTTGATTAAAAGAAAATTTATTGAACTCACTGACGAAGGCTATAAATCGACTAAACTCGGCAACAACGTTTTAAAAGTTTTGAAAGAAAATTTTTCTTCGTTGATAACTATCAAGACGATTAACAAGATCGAAATGCAAATTAATTCAGTTTTGAATGATGAATTGACAACTGACAAGGCTATTGAAAATTTTTATAAGCAATTCAATAATCTCTTTATTAAGGCTTGTGATAAACTAGGTGAAGATTTAACGCCGCAAGATCCGCCGCCGATCGAAAGCGATGAAATTTGTGATAAATGCGGTAGAAAAATGCTGATTCGTCGCAGTCGTTATGGATTATTTCTTGCTTGTTCAGGTTACCCTGAGTGCAAGAATACTAAACCTTATATTGAATATCTCGATCAAAAATGTCCTAAATGTGGCGGACGATTAACGAAACGCAGAATAACCAGAGGACAAATTACATATAGCTGTGAAAATTTTCCGACTTGTGATTTCAGTACTTGGGATGAACCGCAAAATAGAACTTGTGAAGTTTGTGGATCAACGCTGTTTTCTCACAAATTTAAAGATCGTGCAGCAATTAGTTACTGCGGAAATGAAAATTGTTCGTCAAGAGAAGATCACCCGATAAATAAAATTCTTGAGCATCAAAAGATCAAAGCTGAGGCTAAAAAGCAGAAGAAACTCAAAAAATTTTCTTCAGACACAAAAACGATTGAAGAATAAATTTTGCAAAAAAATTGACAGTGATAAATTTCACTGCCTTTTTTGCTCTCAAGAATATTTTTCAAGTCGCTTCTTTGCAAGTTGTTCAAATTTTCCTTCACCGAAATTTACAAACGGTTTAATGGAAATTCCACCACGAACGCTGAAATCGCCAATGACTTCAAGATAACGCGGCTCCAGCAATTTGATCAAATCGCTTGCAATGGTATTTACAACATCTTCGTGAAACGTGCCGAAGTTTCTAAAACTCGTTAAGTAAAGTTTAAGACTCTTACTTTCGACGAGTTTTTTATTTGGTATGTAATTTATAATTATCGTTGCAAAGTCCGGTTGATGAGTTATCGGACAAACGCAAGTAAATTCGTCGCTGATCAGCTTAACGAAATAATCACGATCAGAATTTTTGTTATCGATCGCCTCTAATACTTCCGGCGAATAATTGTAAATGTAATTTGTTTCATTGCCTAAATTTTTTAATTCATTCAAAATAATTTCTCCTTAAAAAATAATTTAACATTCAGATGTCACAGACATTTCATAATATTGCAGTGGCGAATTATCCGCAACGATCAATTTCTCTTCAATATATGGCGATAAAAATTTATTTTCAAATACTTCAATAGGCTCAGGTCGTCCGAATAAGTAGCCTTGAATTGCATCTGCGTGACATTGATTTTTTAATAGTTCATACTCGGCGATCTCTTCAACACCTTCAATACAAGTTTTAATTCCGATCGAATGACAAAGCATTATCGTGTAGTGGACGAGTCGACAATCAAATTCAGATTCAAGGATATGTTCAACGAATGCCCGATCGATCTTCACAATGTCGCAACTCAAATATTTCATTGCTGCAAGTGAAGAATTGCCTGTGCCGAAATCATCAATAGCGATCTTTATTCCATTTCGTCGAAATTCATCAAACTGTTGATTAACAAATGACCAATTAGCAACGACTTTGCTCTCTGTCAATTCAAGAATCAGCGCATCAGTCGGAACTTCATAACGATTTAAGCAGTCAACAACAAATTCTTGAAAACTAAAGTCTTTGAGTTGTTCATAACTTAGATTAACGCTGATTTTGAAATTTGAAATTATATTGCGCCATCGTCTGACGGTTTTAATTGACTCTTCCAAAACCCAGCGTCCAACAGGCAAGATCAATTTCGTTTCTTCAAGGATCGGAACAAATTCAGTTGGAGAAACCATTTTGCCGCGAGGATTATGCCAACGCAAAAGTGCCTCTGCACCAACAATTCTCCGACTATTCGTCGCTACTTGCGGTTGATAATACAATTCAAAATCTGAACAATCATTTTCAACACTTCGACGCAAATATTCTCCCATATAAAGCGATCTAACCCAACGATTGTATTGTTCCTTAGTGAAAATTATATTTTGATTTTTGCCTTCACGCTTTGCAAGATCCATCGCCGCTTCTGCGTGCTTATGAAGGACTAAATATTCACGTCCGGATTGTGGATAAAATACTGTGCCGGATGAGATCGTGCAGAAAAATGATCGACCATTAACAACAATCGGTATCAACAACGCACGCTGAATATTTGAAAAAAGTTCTTCAATAGATTCTTCATTTGCATTAGGATAAACGACTGCAAAAGTATCACCGTCAAGTTTAAAAAGTTTGAGATGATGAGGTAACAATTTTGAAACGATATTAGCAACGTGACGAAGAATCACATTACCAACAGCACGGTTATGAGTCTCGTTAATAAGTTTAAAATTATCTAAACCAAAGAGGAATATTGCACCGCCGACATTTTTCTCACGACAATTATTTAATGCCTTGTTGACTTCTAACTCAAATTGATATTTATTCAATAAGCCTGTCAATTCATCAGCATCATTTTTCGCCGCCATCTTAGTCATTACACCAACAAAAATTATTGCGTTGCCTTCGCGATCATAACCTAATCTTGCACGCGTCCTTATCCAAACAAAATTTCCTTTGCGATTTCTAATTCTATTCTCAGTAATAAACTCCGGCGGATCGTGATTTAACATTGTATTTTCAAAACCGATTATATAATCAGGTTGTTCTTCTTTATGAATAAGTGGAAACCAATATTCACTGATATTATTGATGACTTCGCCGGGCAAATTGAAATCAGCCGCAAAATTAGGTGAGATCAATGCAGTACTTGTTTTCAAGTCAACCATAAACATATAAGCATCTGTCAAAGATTTCACAACGTCAAACATAAATTTAAATTTATTCAACGTCGGTGTGAGATTTAAGCGTGAAAATTTTTTGATAGACATAGCAACATTTCCTCCGACAGCAAACACTTATAACTTCTTACGATATTATTTAATTTTAGCCTTTCGATACTATATCTGTCAAGTTATAATAAAATTCTTTTTGGTTTGGATCAAAAAATTTTTTTTCAAAATAACTAGGACTCGTTGAATAACTTATTTTAACCAAATTAAAATACAAGCTTGTGTATAATTGCAAGAATCTGTTAGCCAATTTATCATTGAGCCCTTCTCGATTTAAAAGACAGTTTTTTCTCAAAAAAAACAAGTAAATCATAGAAATAATTCAAATTTTAAAAGAATGCTCGAAAACAAAGGATGACCTCATCTGTTTATTGCGCCTTGTTTAAAGGCATTGTCGTAGCGAATACGCCCATTTGATTTTGCTTTTTGTTTTTCCATTTTTATCTACCTCTTTCTCGTATTTTATCACTTATTTATTGTCCGTCAAAACGAGAAAGCAGGCACGGCGATTATTGCGGCGTTAAATCTCCGAAGATTGAAGTTAAAGAAGTTGAGATCGAAGTTCCGGCGAGTAATAACGTTGATATTGAAAAGGTTGCAATTTTGGCTAGAAAGTACGAATCAAACGGCGATCCGGCTTGCGTTGCTAATAATCC
>JAFUZV010000078.1 GCA_017476425.1 Selenomonadaceae bacterium | reverse complement strand
TTGCCACGAATCTGCTTTGTAAAGCCTAACATTACCGCAACGCCAAAATTAGTGATATTTTTATTTTGTAAATATACTTTCGTTCTCTTCGGAATAGGAAAGCCGATCTGCGGCATTACAGTGATGAAAGCGTCAATAAAAGGATTTACAAGTTTCGCATCCACAATATTCATTCTCCTTCCGCAAAGCCGACATTCATAAATATATCACCGACTTTAGTTGTAGCCGTGAGTTTGAAAGTTGTTAATTTCGGACTTGCGATTTTTATGCCTGAGCCGCTGATAGTTCCCGGCGGCGTTATTCTCATTTCTTTATCTTTGAAAACGTCATTAATATTAGACGCACCACGACCAACAACAATATTTGCTGCCTCTTCTATTGCCTCATTCATTTCATCATCAGTAACGTTTTCAGTGCCAAGCATAGTTGAAGCAAAATTTTTCATTGTCTCACTCGTCATATACATAATTGCACGACCAACAGGATAGCCTGTCAAGCCGATTATAACTGCAATACCATCAACAGAAAGATATTTTTTGTCATAGACTTCAACATTGATCTTACTTTGCAAACCGATAAGATTCAAAATACCTTTCTGCAATGCACGTTCAAATGCTTTAGCGTAAGAGTCACGCATAACAGCAACTCGACTAACTTTTTGCTGACATAAAAGCATTAATGTATCAATAATTTCGTTGGTACTAACAGGCTTTTGAAGAAATGCACTAATTCCGGCGGCTCTGCCTTGTGCAATAAGGCTTGCATCTTTCATTGCGCTGATCATTATAATTTTCGCTTCGGGATCAATTCCACGAATTTTTTTACTGCATTCAATTCCATCAGCGTCCGGCAAATTCATATCCATTGTCACAAGTTCCGGATCGTGTTCTCTATAAAGTTCTATTGCTTCCGCCGCATCAGCCGCCATTGCAACAACTTCAAAATTGGTTTTTGATAGGTGATTTGCCAAAATAGTTCGGCTGATCTTTGAGTCGTCAACGATCATTACCTTGACTTTTTCCACCAACGCTCACCTGCTTTCAATAAAAATTTATTTCTAATCGTTTACACGTTGCATAATTATCAGTTGACTATTCGTCGAAATAAAATAAAATCCCTGCCAATTAAAAAAGTTTTTAAAAAATTGAAGGCTTTCAATAAAAAAATCCGCAATCAGCGGAAAAAATTTTTTTGTTAATTATGATTCTTCAAGGACACGAGGCACTTTAAAATAACCGTCTTCTTGCAATGGAGCATTAGAGAGTGCAAGATCACGAGGCAAAGATTTTTTAACGACATCATCACGAAAGACATTTTGCATAGGCAAAGCATAAGTTGTCGGTTCAATGTTGTCAGTGTCGATCGCCTTGAGATTTTCAACATAAGTTAAAAATTTGTCGAGTTGTTCAGTAACGTCTGCAACTTCATCATCACGAATTTTAAGCCTTGAAAGACTTGCAACCGTTTCAATATCTTTTTTGGTGACTTTCATTAAAATCATTTCCTTCACAAAAAATTTTCGTTTATAATGTGAATGTTATCAAAAGTCGATAGTGAAGTCAAGCGCAGAATTTGAGGTGAAATTTTTAATGCCGATCATATTTAATCAATCAACCATTCGCAAGAAAAATAATTTATTCAATGCCGTACAAAATTATATTGATGAAAATTATCGATCGCCATCAATCTTCGATGATCTATTCAATGGATCACTTGATCAATATTATAATGTTCCAGGTGCCGCCGGACGACCTGATTTATTTGGATTAAATTTTTTTCTTGAGAGCAAAGAAGAAACATTTTCAGATAAACTTTTGCATTTGATCAATCGCAAAGGCAAAACTAATCCTGAAGTTTACAAGACTGCTTGCATAACTAAACAGCATTTTTCACGGATCAAGAATGACAAAAATTATCAGCCGGAGAAGTCAACGATCATTTCATTAGCTATTGCATTGCATTTAAATCTTGACGAGACGAATGATCTTTTGAAAAGTGCCGGTTATACTCTCTCACATAGTTTAAAGCAAGATTTGATCGTTGAATATTTTATCGTGAATGAATTTTATGATCTCGACGAAATAAATTATCAACTTACCGAACGTGGTTATACAGCATTGACGAATCGTCGGAAGTTGAAAGAAGATGATGAATGGTAAAAAATTTTTCAAAGGTAACATTCACTGTTTACCTATTTTAATTTTGTTACGATATAATGATATTAATGTTAATAAAAAATTTTTAATGAAGGTGATATTATGAGAAAGAATTTTGATTTTGATCGTTTTGAAAATGAATCACCAGAAAGAACTTTGATTGCCGTTAGAGCTTTTGCAAATGAAAACAATATTACTTTTGCAGAAGCACTTTCTCAACTCAATACAATGCGTGGCGGTGAAAAAGGTTTTAAAGGATTCGTTGGCGAAGTTTTGGAAGCACAAAAAGCAACTTCAGCCGGTCGTGCAACTTCAGTCGTCAATGATAATGGTCCGTTTGATTTGATCTTTGAAGGCAAAAATGGTCATAAATATCCTCAACAACTCAAGATCGGTTATAAGCCCGGACAAATTGACTTTTCAAAATATCAAGGTCAAACAGTGATAGTTGACAAAGGCAATCCATATTTCAAACAATTAAGGTCGCAAGGTCGCCGCTGTGGTGTTAAGGTTATTGAAGGCAGTGTAACAAATTCAGAAGCTAAAACGTGGGCTAAAGCAATGCAGCTTGAATGCAAAGTGACAGGCAGTAAAAACGCTTACCTTGTGCCGACACATATGACAGCTTGCGAATTTGCTAAGAGTGGAGCATTGTACGGCGCAGGATTTAGTATCGGAAAAAATATTGTTGGAATGATGAAAGGCGATGTTATAGCCGGTGAAGCGATCGGAAATGTTGCTATTGATACGGCGGTTTCCGGCGCAGTTGGTTATGGTGCAGGCGTTGTTAGTACAGGTGTTAGAATGGCAGGCACTGCACTTGGAAGAACAGCGGCAGGTGCGGCGATCTCATCAGCAGCAGGAACAGTTGGAAC
>JAFUZV010000077.1 GCA_017476425.1 Selenomonadaceae bacterium | reverse complement strand
ATTTACAACGATGGTGCAGGAAGTTGATCGCTGGCTTCTCGGAGCAAGCGGTCGTAATGGTGGAGTTTTCATTTTTGGTAAGTTCAAAGTTTACTATTCAAATATTTTGAAGAGATACAACGCTGATCAGTTTATAGCCGTTATGGAATCAATTTTTAATCCCGGCAAATCCGGTCCGGTTGATCTGATCGATGAAATGACAGTTATTCAGACATTCAAAGAGATGAAAACTAAATCTGATAAAAAATTCAATGAATACTATCGTTTAATGTTCTGGTTACTTTTTGCGGCAGCTGTCAACGATGAAATTTATAATAATGAATTGCCTAGCATTGCTGATTTTGCATATTGTTTAGAGTTTAACGAGAAAATGATGGGTGATTGGTGTTGCGTTGTTGATTATCTTTTGAGTGGTAACCATCTCAATGAAGAAAGTGATTTGCCTTTAGAATCGCCTGAAGGTCGTGCATTCTTCCTGCACAAAAATTAATTTCTTAGGACGTGATCAAATGGCAAAGAGAATTAAATTTGTTCCGGTGAAACTCAAAGATGCTAAATTCAAAAATAACAAAGGTCGTCCAACTTATCGTGCGTCTAAGACTATGGATTTACATATGTCATCAGATCAAAGAGTCGAAGCCGCTAAACTTTTTGAAATGATGAAAAATATTTTAGCTAACACGGCTTTAGACGTTGATATTAATTCAAGAAAAATTCAATTCGTTGCAGAGAGAATTTTAGGCGGAATTGAATTTGATATTGATGCCGGTTCAAGACCGCTTGAAAATGCGGCTCATAAATCGAATATGCGCGGCGGCATTCAAAAATATTTGAAATTCTTATCTTAGGTTACTACACCTTTCAAAACTTTAAAAATAAATTTAGAGAGGTAAAAATATGGCATCAAATTTTATTAAAGGCATAATCGGCGATGGATTTTTGACGGAAATAATTTTAACGGCGTTTATGCGACAGATCGGAATTAGTCCCGAAGATACTTATGTTTTAGCGAGTACTTCCGGGCGTTGTCAAGACCTTTTAGAACAGTATAATGTTCACGCTGTACAAAATTCAATGGTTTTTGTTCCGCCGGCAAAAATGATCGTTCTTGCGCTTGAGGCAAATGATGCAACAGAAATTATGCGTCAAATTTCCAGAAAAGTTTCTGAAGACGTTTTGATCATTTCTGTTATTCAAAATTTAAAACTTAGTGAGATCGAAAAATTTTTCCCTGATAAAATGGTTATAAGAATGATCGTTAATCCTTGGATTGTCAGCGGTTATGGCGTTTCAACTTATACTGTTGGCAGCAATCGCAAAGAAGAAGCCGGAAATATCGCAAGAGCACTTTTAACTTCACTCGGTGAGACGATCGAAGTTGAATCAGAAAAAGAACTTGAGATCGTCGGTGAATTAATTTTGAGTGAGACGGTTTATTCTTATATCACGGTGAAAACTTTGATCGAAACAGGTAGAAAAACCGGACTTAGTGATGAGAAGTCAAAAGAACTCGTAATGAAAATTCTTTCAAGCAGTACAAAGGCTGTTTTAGCGTCTGATGAATTGACTTCAACGGTTGTTGGTCGCAGTTACAATCAAAGTGATTATCTTGAAAAAGGCAAAGAACTTTTAGAGAAGTACAAAATCATTGATAACTTTCAAAAGTCTTTTGAGGCTCCACTCACTGAAAAAGAGATTTTTAAATTCCGTTATCGTCGATAAAAAAATTTTTTCTCTATGCAAGGCGTGCAAAAAATTGTACGTCTTTTTTGTTATAATAATTTCGAGGTGATAACGATGAAAAATAATTTTGAATTTGTTTTGAAAGAGGCGGAACTCGGAAATTCTCAAGCGATGAAAAAAATTATTTATTTTTATGAAGAGAATGGCGATCACGATAAATTAATTATTGATAGTGAAGAAGTTTTGACTACGCTAATGAAAGAAATGTTGCCGATAATTTATAATGATTTGAGAAAGAATCAAAATATATGAGTAATTGCAAATTGTTTAAACTGAAAATAAAAAGAGAGACACTCACGAAAGATTATCGTTGAATGCCTCTCTATTTATTTGAAATTTATTTTTGATCGTTTTCAAGTACTGCGATCATTTCATCACAATTATTAATTGCATTGAGAGTTTCAAAATCAATTTTTTCTTGTTCACTCGTTGAAAGATTTTTGACGGTTAATGATCTTGTTTGCAATTCATCTTCACCGATAATGATCGCAAAACGTGCATTAAATTTCGCCGCCTGTTTCATTTGTGCTTTCATTGATCGTTTAGCAAAATCCATAATCGTTTTAAGTCCGGCGTGTCGAAGTTTATCAAGGACTTCAAAGCCGAAAATTTCAGCGTCATCACCAACTGCAACAATAAAAGCGTCAACTTTATTATCGACTTTCGGCAAAAGATTTTGCATTTCAAGCGCAACTAAAATTCTTTCAATACCGGTAGCAAAACCGATCGCCGGAGTTGAATCGCCGCCGATCTCTTCAATCAATCCGTCATAACGTCCGCCGCCGGCGATCGCAGATTGTGCACCGAGCGCAGGATATTGAATTTCAAAAGCCGTCTTTGTGTAATAGTCTAAACCTCTGACAAGTCGATCATCAATCGTAAATTTAACATTTGCCGCCGTCAAAAGTTTTTGAAGTCGATCGAAATGTTCACGACAATCATCACATAGACAATCTTTGATCTTCGGAGCGTCTTGCATAAATTCTTTATCGTGATCAGTCTTACAATCTAAAATTCTCAATGGATTTTTTTCAAAACGATTTTTGCAATCACTACAAAGTTGATCAAGTTTATCGCTAAAGAAGTGCTGAAGTTTTTGACGATAAACCGGACGACATTTCGGACAACCAACAGTATTAATTTTTAGAATCAGATCATTTAAACCGAGAGAATTAAAAAAATCAACAGCTAATTTGATAATTTCAGCGTCGACAGTTGGATTTTCTTCACCGAGTGCCTCAACGCCAAATTGATGAAATTCACGAAGTCGACCGGCTTGTGGACGATCATAGCGAAACATTGATCCTATATAGAATAACTTGACAAGAGATCGATCAGCGAACAATTTATTTTGCAGATAAGCACGGACAGCCGAAGCGGTATTTTCCGGGCGAAGTGTGATCGATCGACCGCCACGATCGGTGAAAGTGTACATTTCTTTGTCAACTACGTCAGTGCCTTCACCTATTCCACGTTGAAATAATTCAGTGTGTTCAAATATCGGCGTTCTTATCTCTTCATAAGCATAACTATTACAAATCTCACGAATTTTTTTCTCAATATAAAGCCAGTTATCAATCTGCGAAGGTAAAATATCTTTTGTGCCTCGCGGTGCATTAGTCAACAATATTATCATCTCCAAAATTTTTTATTAAGGTAACCATTTAAATATATCATTAAGATCAACAATCAGATCGTCGAAGATCGAAACTTTGATCGACGTTTTATCAGAATTAATTTTATATTCGCCGTTGAGTTCAAATTTTCCGTCGACTAAGTGATAAACTATAACGCTTTTCACTTCAGCATCAATGATCCAATATTCTTTAACGCCGTATTGTTCATAAACGTCCTTCTTAATACCGAAATCATATTTTTTAGTGGACTTTGAAAGAATTTCAACCGCCAGATCAGGTGCGCCGTGAATTGCACCTTTCCAGTTAATAATATCAAGGTTGCAAATGACACTAAAATCCGGCTTATAAGTTGCTTCTTTAGCAAAACGAATATCAACATTATCGCCGAAAATTCTTGCATTGATATTTTTTGAATCAATATATTTAGTAAAAATCGTTATCAAGTGAATCATAATTGTATTATGGCTTGGATTAGGTGCTGGCGACAAAACTTTTTCACCTCCGATAATTTCATAGTCCGGCTCACCGTGTACAACACCGTCAATTATTTCATAAGGCACATAATTTTCATAGTCATATTCTTCAATCCATTGTTTCACTTCGATCACCTCACTAAAAATAAATTACTTCGTCCTGCAAGAATCCTAAATCATAAATTT
>JAFUZV010000076.1 GCA_017476425.1 Selenomonadaceae bacterium | reverse complement strand
CAACTTTTTCTTTCTGCATAATTTTTATTCTCCACAACAAATATTATTAAAAAAACTTAAAATTAATTATACCCCCCCCCCCCCCCCATTTTGTCAAGTATTTTTCTAAAAAATTTTTAAAATGATCAAAAAAGTTTTTAAATATCAATTTGATATTTCAATTTGTAAAAATTAATTTTCACAATCAAATAAATAAAATATTTTTAGTTGCAAGCAAAAATACAAAGTGTTAAAATGTTTCATATTTTTAACGCAATATCATAAAAAATATAAATAATTGTAGGTGAGGTTTTTGAATTTTTTATCGGAACTTGATGCAGAAATTTGTAATGAATTGCAACAGCTTAACAACTTCATAGAACAAGCGATCAAAGACGATCAATTTATAACTGAGGCTTGTTTGCCATTGTTAAACGGCGGCAAACGTTTAAGACCTCTGCTGTTCTTCACTTGTGCAAAGTCAAATAATAATTGTTCACTTGAAAGACTTTTGCCGCTTGCAACGGCGATCGAATTAATTCACACAGCCAGTTTAGTGCACGATGATATTTTGGATCAATCAAGCGTTCGTCGTGGAATTTCAACGGCTAATGCAAGTTACGGAGCACAGATCGCAGTCTTGATCGGTGATTATCTCTTTGCTAAGGCTTTTCAACTTGTTGCTGAAAATAATTATGGTGATGAAGTATCATTAACGCTTTCAAGACTTGTTAAAAATCTTTGTATCGGTGAGATAACTCAAGATCGATCGCTCTTTCAAGTGCCAACTATAACAGAGTATTATAAAAAAATTCGTCTCAAGACAGCAGAATTTTTATCAACTTGTTGTCGACTCGGTGGAATTGTTGCAGGACTTGATCGCCGTGAGATTGAGGCATTGACGATCTACGGAACTGATCTCGGACTTGCATTTCAGATTGTTGATGATTGGCTTGACTTCTTCGGCGATGTTGATATTACCGGAAAAGCACTCGGCGGCGATCTCAAAAGCGGCGTTGTAACTTTACCGGTGATTCGTGCACTTGACGTAAGCATTCAATCAGCATTTTTGTTTGAAATTGTTACCAGCGGTTTTGTCAGCGATCTTGATGTCATAACGGCGATTGATATTATAAGAGAGACTGATGCGGCGAATTATTGTAAAACTCGTGCCTTTGCTCATATCGATTCAGCAAGGATCAATTTGCCGGATATGCAAAATACTTCAACGAAAATTTCACTTGAAAAAATTGCTGACTTTGTAGTCGATCGGTCATGGTGATCAAATGAAAAAAATTTTTTTGATCACAATGCTGATCTGTCTATCAATGTTTTCAATCGCTACAGCCGCTTCAAATTTCAAGCCGAAAGCGTGGCAACCGGAATTAATGATCGGACTTTTTAAAAGTACTACAATGCCGGTGAAGATCAAAACTAATCTTGCAAGCGTTGTTATCTCGAAAGATAAGAAGATCAAAACGATCGGCAAAGATTCGATTATGAATTTAACTCTTAGTGGCGGAAAAATTTTTATTAATGGCGATTCGATCGACGGTGGTATAATTGAAATTCGACCAAAAGACGAACGAGAATTGCGAAATATGCAGACAACGATTAACGACAAAACTTATTTTGGCGGCTTAAAAATTATTGCGGCGAATAGTCGATTCTCATTTATAAGTATAGTAACGGTTGAAAGTTATCTTCGTGCGGTTTTGCCTAATGAAATGTCACCGAGTTGGAAAACTGAGGCTTTGAAAGCTCAAGCGGTTGCCGCCAGGACTTTTGCCTTGAAAAATCGTAAACGTCATAAAAATGAAGGCTTTGATCTCTGCAGTGAAAATCATTGTCAAAAGTTTTCTGATATACAAATTGTTGATGAAAGAACTGACAAAGTGATAATGGAAACTTTTGGTGAAGTGCTGACTTACAAAGGCAAGTTGATCGAAGCGAATTTTCATACTGACAGCGGCGGAATGACTGAAAATGCTGTTGACGTTTGGAAAATCGATTATCCTTATTTACGTGCCTCAACTGAAATTGAAATTAAAACTCAACCGTGGCAAGTGAATATTTCTATTAGTGATTTCACAAAAAAATTAGCCGCTGACAAAAAAAATGTCGGCGACATTCAATTTATTAAAGTTACAAATTTAGAGATCGGAAAAATTACAGACGATCGATCGACTTCCGGGCGTGTTAAAGAATTAACTTTGATCGGTACGAAAGGTGAGATCAAATTAACCGGCAATGAAATGCGATCGATCTTCAATCTCAAAAGCACTATGTTTGATATTTTTATCAACAATGATGAAGTCGTAATTAAAGGTTACGGTTATGGACACGGTGTCGGAATGTCTCAATATGGCGCAAATGCTTTTGCTGAACACAGTTATAGTTACGATAAAATTTTATATCACTACTACAAAGGCACTGATTTAAAACGGTTGTATTAAAAATTTTTTTTCTCAATAAAAAACTTCTTCGCTCTATTGATAGAAACGAAGAAGAATTTTTTTTAACGATTGATAATTGATTAACGATTGATAAATTTACTTGCCAACGTTTCAGTTGAATTGACAGCCGCCTTTTCAATTATCATTAAATCAGCTTCATCAGCAGTAGGTCTTTTCAGTCGATAAGACTCATTAAAATTTATCGCTTGAGAATTTGAAAGAAATGATATAGCTTTTATGCGAACAACACCTTCACGTGTAAAGCCTGCTGAATCTTCACCGGCATTAGTTACAATTATTTCACCAATCACTGCAACTGTAACTTCCGGATAATCTTGCTTGATCTTTGCAAGCAGACTGCTACAAAAATTTTCATAACTTGCTGACTGCAGTCGATTTAATTCACCAGCTAATTCATCAGCAACAGCAGTTTTAAACCCTAAGCGTTGAAATGTATCACAGCCTACTTGTTTGATTCGCTGTTGATACTTTGAAATTTTTGTTGAATCACTTATACCTTGAACACGAATGAAAAAATAAGCAACGTTATTATCATTATTTGCATTCGCTCCGGGTTTAATAGCATCACGAATCTTATCAGGATCAACATTTACACGACCGAAGAGGTAGAGAGTTGATCCGTTTTTTTGTTTCTTGGAAACTTCAAGTTTTGCGGCGAAATTATTGTAGTTACTCAATATTTTTTGAAAAATGCTGTCTGATTTGTTGTTAGTCTGTAAAATTTGCATTAACACTTTTTGAACAGCTTTTTTGCGAGCATCTTCAGAGGCTTGAGACTCGTTTGTACCTTCACCACAAACTGATACTGCTACCGGCGCAGCCTCAACTTCAACTGAAAACAAATTAAAAATTGACATAATGAAAAGAGATACAATAATTAACCGCACCATCTCTTTCACCTCAAATCAAAATGTAAAAAATAATTTTTGTGCTCCTAAATCATTCTCACGATCGTTAGCAGTTGTTAAACCGCTGATATTTCGTAAAATCGCCCGGCGCAACTCATGCAATGAAGAATAAGCCGTTGACTTGACTACTAATTTATATTCACCTGTACTTGTGAAGGAACTATTGATAACTTGACAATTTGCATTTTCAAGCCCGGTAAGTATTCTATCTTCGTCAGCATTACGATTTCGTATTCCTGAAAAAACTATAGTGGCTTGTATACCATTTTTGAAGTCAGAGTTGTTGATCATTTCAATTGCCTTCTTGCCAAGATTTTCAGTAGCCTCTTTAGTAGCAAGATTGAGAGCTTTATTTTCTGCCTCTAATGAAGTATTGCCGACAGCCGTGAAATAATCTGAAAAGCTGTTAACACGGTTATCATTGAGACCGACAAGCTCAAAAGAAGCATTAACCGTTGCAATGAAGTAACCATTTTCTTGACGAATATTAACTGTCTGCAAAGTTCCACGAAGAAGAGCATCTTCAGCACCACGATTATTACGAGCAATGCGACGGACTTCAACACTTGTTGCATAATCAGACATATCAGGATGCCTTGACATATAAGCTCTGATTTCATCATTGACGAAGATATTAAAACCGGTTTCTTCCATACCTGCTTGCAATTTCATTTGAGTATAATGATTAATTCGTTGCATATTTGCAGAAGTATTGCCTACACCGCTAACTGCAACTTGAATGCCTTTTCGAGTGGAACTATCTGGCAACATTCTAAGTTGATCACGGACTTCTTCAACTGCTATTGAAATCGGTTTAGCAGTAGCCTCAAGATCAAACGTTACAAAGTAAATATCACCTTTTCGCCACTCTTTGAGAATTTTTTTTACTTTAACATATCCTTGAGTCTCAAGCGAAATTTTATCACTCACAACCATATTAAGCTCAACTTCAGTACTGCTGTTTACATAGACACCTATTTCTTTTTCAGCGTAAGCTCTCATTGCATCATAGCGAGCCATAAGTTTTGCATTATCTATATTACCACTGACGATAGCCGCTTGTCCGGTTACTGCCTCAGCCTCACAAATATTATCAACGATAATTAAATTCAGCGTTAAAGCCATTACAATAAGTGTATAAAAGAAGATTTTCATTAAATTTTTCATATTATCCTCAATTCATTTAATTTATTTTTTCTGCGCACCCATATTTTGCGCCGCATCAATAACAAGTTCAATCAATACATCAGCAGGATCATATTCAACCCAAGCATTACCGGTTTTGATCTCACGTCTTGTTGTATGATCTGTATATTCCGCTAATTCTTTATTTTCAATCGGCTGCTTTTTAAGCCATACTTTATAAAAAATATCACGAATAACTTTTGAATTACTGTTGCTGTCCATCTCTTTAATTGCTACGCCGGAAAGTTCAAGCGTAATAGGATTTTTCGGCATCTCCATAGTGAAATTGATCTCACCGGAAGGCGTATTCATTTGAAATGTATAGAGATTTTTATTTACATCACGTTTCCATTTACCACTACCACGTGGAGGATAAACAATTCTCTTTGTCTTACGCTGATAACTGTTAGTGAAAAATGCTCCTATTATCTCTTTAACTTCGTCTTCACGTCCTGCAAAAATTTCTTTTGCTTTATTAGAAGTTATTTTTACTTCTGTTACTTGATAAGTATCCGGAATTTGTGATTTTATGTCAACGTCACGAGCAACTTTTTTATCTTTGCTGAAGTCAAGGTGATCATTGATCATTTTTATAGTTATTTCAGCAAATTTATTAGCCTTCTCTTGTAGAGTTATCGGCTGTTCTCTAAGGTCATTCAAATTATCGCCTATCATGTCATAACCATTCAACGGAATTGTTCCTAAAATTCGCCAACTGTCATTTTCCGGATCAGCACTGATAAGCGCAAGCGTTAATCCACTGAAAATAATTGAACGATAAAAAGTTTTTCCATTTGCATGATAAGACGAATCAAAACTTTTATCAAGCGTCGAAAGTGGAATAATTCCGATCGGATCATCACCAACTATAACGTGATTTCCATAATCTGTGCTGACTTCTTTCAAATTGAAAGGCAATTTTCCTTCTCTTTGCAAGCTATGCAGTTTTTCATTGATCGCTTGAGAAATTTTTTCTTTAATGCCCGGATATTCTAAAAAAGGATTATTATCGTCCATAGGCAAAACATCAGCTGACCAATTAAGAGTGATTAATTCTTTAGAGGCTGCAAAGACAACTTGAGAAAATGCAAACAATGACATTAATACCATCACAAAAAAAGATTTTTTAATTTTAAGTTTTAAATCCATTAATTCAATCTCCAAACATTTTTATTTATTGAGGTTGCAATTCTTTATCTAATTTCTTTTCAAATTTTTTGACATCGCTATCAGTCGGTTCTTTTATACTCCATCTAGAATCAAATTCTTTGGTAATGCGTTTCAATTCATCAGAACGCTTTGATTGATCCTTCATCAACTGTTGAGAAACGGTGGCAACGACCAAAAATGTTGCAAGATGTTTTGCCATACTCTTAGGATTATCGTGTGTACGTTTAGCAATTAAACCGGTAAGAACTACAGCTTTAGCAATAGCCGCCGCGTTATTTTTATGTGCAGCGTGACGAGCTAAATTTGCTTCATTCATTAAGGATTTTATCCTTTCTGATTTATTTTGATCAGTGACATTCATTGTTGAGGATATACGACGTTCAATTTCAACTTCGGAAATTTCAAGCTGTGCTGAAGTACGAATTGCATTTAGATCGTTTGGACTTCTAATTATTGCAAGCATCGCTTGTCTTGCGCCTTGAATTTTTTCCGGTTCCATTCCGACTGCTTCAGCCATTTTTATTTTAGCGTAAGCCATTTGTATTGAGGCTTTACTGAGATGTTTCAACACTGACTTTGCAGTTTTAGGAATCATAAAATCCGCCGCTACATTTGCTAATCCACCCAAATTAATCGCTTCAGCTTTTGACATACCTACTGTAACGTTTGGAAGTTTCGATATTTGCCACACGCTTACAGTTGGTCCTGTAATGAAAAAAATAACAGCGATTATTGCGGTTACAATTGACTTTTTTTTGTTCAAAACTTTTTCCACCTTTCTAAAAATCAAAAAACAAAATTAAAAACAAAACTAAAATTTTATTAAAGCCCTTCAAAACTCCAATCAAAGTTTTATTCTAGCGTTTAAAAATTTTTCCTTCACATAAAAAAATTCTTATATATTTTTTTAATTTGCAAAAAAAATCTTCGATCCAACTTTTTGAATCGAAGAAAAATTTATTAATTTCAATCGTTAATTATTAATCGAGTTCGTTTGCATCTTTTGGAACGTGAGCAAGAATTTTTTTACCGCTGAACATACTACTAACTTCGCTTTCACCTTCCATAAATTCAGCACGAAGAACCATATAGAAATGACCGATCGCAAAAACGATTATCAACCAAGCAACGTAATGATGAACGTAATGAGCCATCATTTCAGAACCAAGAATTGTATTAACCCAGCCGAAGAGAAATCCGCCGGTTGCTGATGGATTAGTCATAAAATACATTGCAAAGCCTGTTAAAATTTCGATCAAAACCATTACATAAAGTCCTGCGTATGACGCACGAGCAAGTGGATTTCTTAAAAATGGTGCGTGATGAGGCTTTAACAACATATAATGCAATGCAACTTCAACCGTTTCGCTATAAAAATGTCCTTCCCAAAATCTAGGAAAAAGTCGATCGCCTTTGTTAATTATAAAGCCGTAAATCCTTAAAATGAACGCGGCGCAGAATATGAACGCAACAAGAAAATGAATATCACGAACAAGATCCATCGACATAGCTGTAAATGTCGGCTCTATTGAAGATACAAGCATAGGTTTTGTTATAAGTAAACCTGTACCGAAAAGAACAAGAATTGCAACAACCATAATCCAGTGAAAAATTCTCAAAAACGGACTGAAAATATAATATTCTTTTCGCTGAACGTCTTTAACTGATTTCATAAAAATCACCTCCAAGTTAATGCGGAATTATGAATGCGGAATGCGTAATTATTTTTAATTCATAATTAATTCCTAATTCCGAATTCCTAATTCCGAATTAATTTGATCTCTTCACCTTTAGCGTTGAACATATGAGTAGCACAAGCCATACAAGGATCAAACGAACGAATGACTTTAGCGATCTCAAGCGGCTTATCAGCAATTTGAACGTGAGTATCCATCATTGCTAATTCATAAGCACCGTGACCGGCTTGATCATCACGTGGACAAGCATTCCAAGTCGTCGGAACAATACATTGATAATTATCAGTCTTACCATTCTTTATAACAATCCAATGACTCAATGCACCACGTGGAGCATCATAAAGTCCAACGCCCATACATTCATTAGGCCAAGTATCCGGCAGCCATTTTTCATTATTCATAACTTGAGTATCACCGGTTTTGATATTAGCGATCAATTTATCAAAGAAGAAACGATTAATTTCACCGTTAAGTTGACAATCAAGTGCACGGCAAGCAGTACGACCGACCATAGTAGGCATCCAAACTTCCGGCGGTACACCTAAAACGCCTGTAACAGCATTAATCTGATCAACCATCATTTGTTCAGCCCAAGTGATATTAGGTAACAAGCCGCGTTGCGCTTTCGTATAAATTACGATATATTTTGCAAGAGGACCAACTTCACAAAGTTTACCGTTCCATTTCGGCGTTTTAAGCCAAGAATATTTTCCGCTTTCGTTAAGAGTATCCCACATTGTCGGAGTTCCAGTCTTCGGACCGGTGAATTTATCTTTAGTAATACCTTTCCAAGGATGCAGATCAGCAGGTGAATTGACAGGGTATTCATACCAAGCGTGTTGAACACCTTCAGCAAAACGATCATCACGTTTAAGAGTTTCGCCGGTGATATTGTAGACGATAGCATTTCCAACACCGCCGCCAAAATTCTCAACAACAGCATTAGAACGGATCAAAAGATTTTCAAAATAACCGCCGTTTGCAGTTCCTTGATAAGAATCCATAGGATAAGAACCAAAACTAAGCACACGAGTTTTAGCAAGTCCGCCGCCGTCAACTTTACCGGCTTTAACATAGAGATTGCCGATCGCAATAAGATCAGGAATATAATAATTATTAACGAGATCACGACCCATATTGATAGCACGATCAACGATCGCAAGTCTGGCAGTATTGATCGGAGCATTACCGTCAGTCAATGAAATTGAACAAGGCATACCACCAACAGCGTAATGTGGATGTGGATTTTTTCCGCCGAAGACAACGTGCGGAGTAATTATTTCACGCTGTTTATCAAGCATTTCAAGATAATGAGCAACAGCAAGCAGATGAACTTCATTCGGCAAAATATTATAATCCGGATGATCCCACCATTGAGCGGCAAAAATTCCGAGCTGTCCACTTGCAACGATCGCTTTAACACGATCTTGGATACCTTGAAAATATTGAGGAGTTGCCGCCGGAAAATCGTGAGGATAAGCCTCAGTTGAAATTTCATCGGGAACTTTTAACGGCAGTCTGTAAGCATTAAGCAAAGCCGTTTGAAGATTAGCAGTTGCAGTCGGATCAGCTTCAGCGGCTTTTAACGGACTAACCCAATCAAGAGCGTGCAAGTGATAAAAATGAATTATATGATCTTGAACAGTCAAAGTTGCCGCCATAATGTTACGAATATAATTTGCATTTTTAGGAATTTTAATTCCAAGTGCATCCTCAACGGCACGAACTGACGCTAAAGCATGAGCCGTCGTACAAACGCCGCAGATTCTTTGAATATAAGCCCAAGCATCACGCGGATCACGATCTTTCATAATAAGTTCAAGACCACGCCAAGCAGTACCTGAAGACAAAGCGTCAGTAACATTTCCGCTATCGTCAACGGTTGCCTCAACGCGTAAATGTACTTCAATTCTAGTTATAGGATCAACAACAACATGTGGCATATTTTTCACCTCATCAAAATAATTGGTAATGTGCAATGTGTAATGGGCAATTAAATTAAATTTTTACTTCTCAATTATCCATTGCCAATTTCCCATTACCCATTAATCCTCGTGTTTTTCTTAAAGAAGATTTTCACGTTGATTAAGTTGAACGATACTTGCAACAGCGTGACCGGCTACACCAACCGCAGTAACTGCGGCAAGTCCTGCACCAATCTTATCAACATCACCGAGCTTATCATATTTCGGCAAACGAT
>JAFUZV010000075.1 GCA_017476425.1 Selenomonadaceae bacterium | reverse complement strand
TGAGTGCTTCACTCATCTGTTCAGGTGTAAGCAACGAATTATTTTCAGATAATCCTTTAAAATCTTCTACTGCACTGATTTGCTGATCGGCTTGAGCCTTACAGATACCGTTTGCTCGACAGAATCGACACCACGAACCGGCGTGATATTCTCCAAACCCCATATAAGCCATTTGTGCTTTCGTTTTAATCTCTTCACCCCATTTGATCAGTTCTTCTTTTGTGCATATCCAATTTTCATAATTATTGATACGTGGCTGATCAATATAAATTTCAACGTTTTTAATTGTATCGCCAAGCAGCGGTTGATAGAGTTTCAAAGCTCCTAGCGCATACAACATCATCTGAGGATTTTTTTCTGCTGAAACGGGAACACCTTTACCGTGTTTATAATCAGTAATGATCAAAGTATCTTCACCGAACATAATGCAATCACAACGTCCAAATGATTCGGGAACGTAATCACTGAGATCAACTTTTATTTCAAAAGTCACATATGGCGTAGTCTTGAAAGTCATTGCTCTCATTTTCAAATGTTCAACATATGTTTCAGCAGTTTGAATCATTTCGTCATTCCAAATCGGATCAGATTTCAATTTTTTCAATTCTTTGTTAAAGTCAGTTCTTTTCATTACCGTGAAATGTTTCTTTGCCATCAATTCACAAACATTGTGCGCAAGTGTACCTTCTTCAGCATAAACACTAGGCTTATAAGGCAATTCTGCTTCGAGTCTTGGAGCAAGCGGACAATTTAACCAACGACCGGCACTTGATGGCGAAAGCAATGCGTGATTAGCCATTTTTATCACCCCTTAATACATTTAGAATATTTTCATTCCAGCGAATCTGATAGCCACTGTGCCCATTTCTTGTATATGGTAATTCTTCACCATAAGCTGAACCTTTGTGCGTAGTTCGCCAGCTTTTGCCTTCTTTGTATTGAAAATCTAAATCTTTGAGCATTTGATTGACAATCTGCGACTTAATTCCGCCGAGCTTTTCACCAATTTGCGTTGGATTCATAAAGCCGGTATTGTGTTCGGCAGGTGGTAACAACTGCTTCAAACTTTGCAGAGGCGCATTGTGCATTTCGCTTGCAATATCAATAGCTTGTGAAATGGCGATACCTCGTTGAACTGCAAACAATTCTTGAATTTGATTAGTCAAAATTTGAACATCTTTTACTGCATTGGCAGCTGGTGTATAAGGGTTGTAATTCGTTTTTATTGAATAGCTACCAGTTTTACGAATTACAGGCAAGATTTCATCTGCTACCATCGCTTGAAAATTAAGGGCTTTTTCATCGCGTGATTTCCAAACGAGGCGATAAAACATATTTTCTGGAATAAAATCATTTTTCCCAACTTTCTTGGGAAAGTTAAATTCCGCTAAATAAGCATTGATTGTCTCCCAACGAATATATTCAACACCATTTTTAATTTGTGTCCAACCGAGCCCGCGAGCAACATCTTCTGCATTTAACCACGCCACTTCTTCTCTATCCACATAGCCACGCACGTTTTGAATTGTAACTATGTTCGTCATTAGATTTTCGCTCCCAGCTTACGTAATTCTGTTGCAAATGCGCCGAGTTGTTCCGGCTTAAGGTCTTTAACAGCTTGTATTCCAAATGACTGAAGCAAAGCAATTAAGTCATTAACTTTGCCAGCGTCCATTAAAGTTGCACCTGCTTGCATAATTTGTTCTACGGTGTATTGTGGCGGTTGCGCCAATGGTACGCTTGGAGTTGGAGTCGTTGGCTCACTCGGCTGTTCGGTTTTTGAATTTTCCAAGCCTTTTTTCGCGTCAATTTCATCTGTAAAAGCGGGACTGGAAAGTTCATTTTTTTTGCTTAACGCATTAGCGAGATTATTAATCGCATCTACAAGAGCAGAAGCCTCAATAAATACCTTAATTTCCAACATTTTTTATTCTCCTTTATCAATTTAGATCATTTCAATAATTTGCTGAATTTGATCAAAAGTTTAGGAGGTCTTAAAAATGAGTTCAAAGGAGATTGTCGGACTGCTCAGAAAAAACATCTGGCAAGCCATCAAGGATTACGGCATTTACACAAGCCAAACAGAAGTCCTTGAGGACGTATCAGATGACTTCGTAAACAGACTGGCAAAAGACGCAGTTGAAGCGAAACAAGATTTGCGTACACTGTTTCGTAAGTCACCGGTTTGGAATGAAGAATTGCAAGCGTTGGTTATCAATGGTACAAGAACTCACGATCCGGATTATTCACGCATTAAAGCACTTGCAGGTGAGATTTTTTGTGAATATTGCAGAACTTGCGAACCTGAAATGCAGGGAATCATCAGAAGAGCCATTTCCTTCTTCTGCAGACCAAATGCTTCGGAAGAGCGTCGAGAAAAATACATTGAGGCGATACAGAAAATTGCCCCAAAGGCTTATAAGCCGAACAGAAAATTGAGTCGTATTTTCAAAAATATTTGTGATGTACTTGGTGTTACTGATGAAACGCAAGGCAGTGATTTTCAAAGGCTTTATGCTCAGCTTGCTGATGAACTTTCTGCTAAGAAAATCAACTTCAAAATGTATGTTTCGATCAATCCGGCTCATTTCATAACGATGAGTAATCCTAAAAATGATGATCGTGGGCAAATGCTGACAAGCTGTCACAGTTTTAACAGTACAGAATACGAGTACAACTGCGGCTGCGCTGGTTATGCTAGAGACAGCGTAACGATGATAGCTTTTACCGTTGACGATCCAGATGATCCAGAAACGTTGAATAACCGCAAAACATCAAGGCAGTTGTTTATGTACAAAGTTGGAAATGGTCTTTTGCTTCAAAGCCGTATGTACAATACGAATGGTGGAACTTATGGAGCACAAAAAGAATCTATATTGTACAGAGATTTGATACAGAGAGAAATTTCAGAGTTAGAAGGCGTGCCGAATCTTTGGAAAACTTACACGTATTGTAAAGATAAACCTGATAATATTTGTATCACTAGAGCAATAGGTTTTGGAGGTTATGCTGACTGGGCTTACGAAGAATTTGACGCGAAGGTGAGTATCCGCACTGATCACAAAGACGATTATAAAAATTTTGAAGTTGGTACTTATGGTCTCTGCATTTCCTGCGGTGAAGAAATTGGCGAGGGTCTTTATTGCGATGATTGCGGTAATGAAAATCACATTCGCTGTGAGTGTTGCGAGCACCATTATCACAGAGAAGATATGTATCAAGTCCACGATGGAGCAGATATTATTTGGGTTTGTGAAAGCTGCTTAGATAATTACTATACGCTTTGTGCACATTGCGAAGAATATCATTCAAATGATCAAATGGTTTTAACGGCTAATAGAAATTGGGTTTGTCCTAATTGTCTGGACGATTATTACGAATACTGCGATGTGTGTGAAGAATATCATCATCAAAATGAAATGAATACAGCTTTTAACAGTGATGATGATGAGTGTAGAATTTGTGATGACTGCCTCGAATCAGGTGATTATTATTATTGCGATAAATAAATGCAGCTGTGCAGTTCACAGTGACGCAGTTGTTACTGCTCACGATCGCAACAATGATTCAATTTATCTTTGCTCAGCGTGCTGGGCAAGTTCCACTGATTACTCAGCCTGTGAAAGTTGTGGTGAAATTCATCACGTTTCCAATCTGATTGATGGTTATTGCCCAGATTGCGTAAGTGAAGACACAGATGTAGCTCAATAAAAAAAGCTAATGACTTGTAAGGGCGGGCGGCGGGTTACAAGTCTTAGCTTGAAAAAAGGAGTTTATAGCTATGAAGAAATTAGAAGATTTTTTGAAACCAACACAAGAAGAACTATTTAAAATGCTTTGCAAACTATTTGATAGTAAAGCCTACAAGTGCGATAAGAATTTCATTCTTGTTGAAGGCGAAGTGCCTATTATGCTTGTTGCTCATCTTGATACAGTCCATCAAGAGCCTGTACGCGAAATTTGTAAAAGTCCTGACAAAAACATTTTAATGTCACCTCAAGGTATCGGCGGAGACGATCGCTGCGGCGTTTACACTTTGGTTAATGCTTATTATAGTTTACTTCAAAAGCCCTGGTTACTCTTTACTTGCGACGAAGAGATTGGCGGCATTGGTGCTGATATATTTTGTCATATGCACCGAGCTAATAAGCTGCCGTTGGGAATCGATAATTTAAAATGTCTGATCGAAATTGATCGTAAAGGCTCAAATGACGCAGTTTATTATGAATGTGATAATCCAGATTTTGAAAAATATATCACAAGCAAAGGATTTAAAACAGCCATTGGATCATTTAGTGACATTTCAGTTATCGCGCCGGAGCTTGGAATAGCAGCAGTTAATCTTTCTTCTGGTTATTACAATGCTCATACTTTGCACGAATACATTAACAAATCAGAATTAGACACCATATTGATAAAAGTTATTGATATTGTCATTGACGCTACAAAAGACGATTTTCCAAAGTATAAGTATCGTGAGAAAGTCTACAAATTTTATGATTACGAGCCTGGAACTTATGTCAGATATTATGAAAGCAGCAAATGGCAAAAATGGAGTAATCACAAGAATGACACAAAAAAATCAAAAGCAAAGCATAATAATTTTGATTCTTATGGCATAATCGAAGAAGATTTGTTTATGAAAGAATTGCCGAGTGAATATGAAGAGCTTTATGAAGAATTGCTTACAGTTTACACAAAAGATGAGCTTGAAAAAGAACGTGCTCATTATGGTGACCGCATTATCTATGAGCTTTACGTTGAAACATTCGGTCCGTTCTACTCTTACGACCAGAAATAATTATACAGGAGATGATCAACGTGACTATTAAAGAGGCAACTCAAAAATGGGTTAATAGTTTCAATGCTATTCCGCAGGGTATGATTTCAAAATTAATGGAAAATGATCCTGATGAGTGGGAAGAAGTTAAATTGCCCGTTGTTGGTGATATTGCACATATTTATGACTTAGTTAATTATGGCGAAATTATCAAGTCGCATAAAAAATCTGGTGAGCATATTTACCGAAAATGCGCCGTGAAAGCCCCTTGATTCATCTATGGGGATGAAACGGCGCAAAAAAAACTCTTGCATTTTAAATAAATAGTCGTATAATAAAGAAAAAAAGTTAATGAGAGGTGATGAGAATTTTTAGACGGCGGGTAAAGGTATCAGGAAGACAGCCCGGACAACCATCATCATTAGGTGAGTTGTGGTCAAGAAGTCGCCATATCTCCGCAGGTCTAC
>JAFUZV010000074.1 GCA_017476425.1 Selenomonadaceae bacterium | reverse complement strand
GCTAATTCATTATAACCGAAGAAGTCAAGCATTTGACTGACTGACCAGATCGCCGCAAGTGGATTCGCTAAACCTTTACCGGCAATGTCCGGTGCTGATCCGTGAATAGGTTCAAACATTGACGGAAATTTTTTCTCCGGATTTAAATTTGCACCGGCAGCTAAACCCATACCACCGGCGATCGCCGCTCCAAGATCAGTAAGAATATCACCGAACAAATTCGACGTAACGACAACTTCAAAGCGTTTAGGATTTTTTACGAAGAACATCGCCGCCGCATCAACAAGTAATTTATGTGTTTCAACGTCAGGATATTCGCCGCTGATCTCATCAAAAATTTGATCCCAAAAAACCATTGAATAGCCAAGTGCATTACCTTTGCTTATACTTGTAACTGATTTTTTTTCACGACGTGCAAGATCAAAAGCATATCTCATAACACGTTCACAACCGTGACGGCTGAATACTCCTGTTTGAAGTGCAATTTCATTCGGCGTATCTTTATAAAGTCTTGCTCCAACGTTAGCATATTCACCTTCGGAATTTTCACGGACAACGATCATATCAATATCTTTAGGCTTGACATTAATAAGTGGACAAGGCGCACCTTTAAGAAGTTTTACAGGACGAAGATTTATATATTGATCGAAACCGCGACGAATTTTTAACAAAAGATCGCCGAGAGAAATATTATCAGGCACGCCAGGTGATCCAACTGCTCCTAAATAAATTGCGTCGAAATTTTTCAGTTGCTCCATTCCGTCAGCGTCCATCATCACGCCAGTTTTCTTGTAATATTCGCAGCCGTAAGGAAAATCTTTAAATTCAATTTCAAATTCGTCGCTCATTTTAGCAACGCCATTTAAAACTTCTTTGCCGGATTCGATCACTTCCGGACCAATACCATCACCGGCTATAACTGCAATTTTGAATTTCTTCATTTCATCACATCCTTCTTTTAACAACAACAAAATAAGTTTTATATAGAGAATCATATTTTCATAGGAACTTATAAACATCTTTCCATATATATTTTTACTTTTTCCTCAAATACAAAGAGCCTAGTATCAATTATAAATTAACATATACATTAGATAATTGCAAATAATTTAGTTGAATTTGTAAAATTATTTTTATCAAAATGCTACGAAAATTCCTTAACTTTAATTATTTAATTTTGAAATTAGTTAAAATAAATAATTTACATTAAAGAGTTCATAATGATATAATGTAAAAAAGTTTTATTAGATTTAGGAGGATTTATGAAAGATATATTAGATGTTCACGTTCACACTTATGCAAGTGGTCACGCTTTCAGCACTATGAATGAAGTTATCAACACTGCTAAGTCAAAAAATCTTCAACTGATCGGAATTGCCGATCACGCTCCGAATATGCCCGGCTCCGCTCATAAATTTCACTTTATGAATTTAAAGATCGTTCCGCGTGATGCTTACGGAATTAAATTATTGTTAGGTGTTGAGTTAAATATTTTGGATCATAGCGGTCACGTTGATCTTGATGATGACGTTTTGAAAAATCTTGATTATGCGATCGCTAGTCTTCATAATCCTTGCATTGAACCTTCAACGCTTGAAGAAAATACTTCTGCAATGATCGGAGCAATGAAAAATCCAAAAATTGTAATTATAGGACATCCGGACAATCCAAAATATCCTGTTGACTTCGATAAGATCGCTAAAGCGGCGAAAGATTATAATGTTCTGCTTGAAATGAATAATCATTCGTACATTTCGACCGGTTATCGTGCCGGATCACGTGATAAAGCGGCGTTAATGTTAGCGGCTTGCAAGAAATATCAAACTGAAGTTATTATGGGCAGCGACGCACATATTGATTTTGACGTTGGAAACCATTCAGCGTCTATTGAAGTCGTCAAGCAAAATAATTTTCCTGAAGAATTAGTTGTGAATACTGATTTAGAAAAGTTTTATAAACATTTACCATTGAGGTGAATTTAAATGAAAAATTTTTATAAAAAAATGATCGCCGCATCAATGATCATTAGTGCATTAAATTTCACGCCGAATTTTGATCTTGAAGAATTTCAAATTGTTTCGTCAGTTGCACACGCTGAAGATCAAGCGAATGATAAAAGTGATTTAGCGGAGAAAAAATTTAAAGAAGGCAATGAATTTTACAAGCAAAATAAATATAGTGAAGCGATAAGAGCTTATACTGAAGCGATTTCACTTAATCCGAATTCAGCTGAGGCATACTATAATCGTGGCAATACTTATTATGATTTTCAAAAGTACGATCAAGCGATTAACGATTATGACAAAGCGATTGAACTTAATCCAAATAATGCTAAAGTATACTATGTTCGTGGACTTACTTATGTTAATTTGCAAAAGTATAATCAAGCAATCGATGATTTTAACAAGGTGATAGAAAGTAATCCAGATTTAGCAGCATTATATATTAATCGTGGTGATGCTTATTTTGAATTGCAAAAGTACGATCAAGCGATCGCTGATTATAGCAAGGCAATTTTACTTAATCCGAATTACGCTGAGGCATACAATAATCGTGGCATTGCTTATAAAGAATTGCAAAAGTACGATCAAGCGATCTCTGATTATAACAGGGTGATTTCACTCAATCCGAATGATGCTGAGGCGTATTATAATCGTGGCATTGCTTATTTTGATTTGCAAAAGTACGATCAAGCGATTGCTGATTATAACAAAGCAATTGAGATTAATCCGAATTATGCTAAGGTATACTACAATCGTGGCAATGCCTATAATAATTTACGAAAGTACGAACAAGCGATCGCTGATTATAACAAGGTCATTGAACTTGATCCGAATTATGCTCCTGCATACAATAATCGCGGTATAGAGTATTATCTGTTGCAAAAATACGATCAAGCAATTGCTGATTTTAACAAAGCGATAGAAATTAATCCGAATGAGGCGACATATTACCTTCGTGGCACTACTTATTATCAATTACAAAAATACGATCAAGCGATTAGCGATTATAGCAAATTGATAGAACTTAAGCCGAATGATGTTAATGCTTATCAAGGACGTGGACTTTGCTATCAAGCATTGGGAGAAAACGATAAGGCACAAGCCGACTTTGCAAAAGCAAAAGAACTTGGTTACCCAAAATAAAAATAAATTTAGTGGAGTGATAAATTTAATGCTTCTTAACAACATTTTAGACAGCGGACGCGATCAAGATATTGCGATTGTCGATCACGGTCGCCGCTTTACTTACGAACAATTTAAAAATTCGATCCGTCAAACACGAAATAAACTTTATGAGCTCGGTATTCGTCAAGGTGATCGCGTTGCAATTTTTTCAAGGAACAGCGCAGAATTTATTTTTGTTTACTTTGCAGTTGCTTCACTCGGTGCGATCAACGTTCCGATCAATTTCCAGCTTAGTCACCGTGAGATTGCTTATATTTTGAAAGATGCCGGTGTTGAACATATTTTTACTTACAAGCCGCTTGAAATTGACGATCACCATATCGACAGCAATCCTAAGCCGGATTTTCACGTCGGATTAACTCACAAAGTTCATCAGCACGATATAAAAATTTTCGATCAACCTAATGATCTGCCGGACGCTCCGGAACTTCCAAAAGATTTTTCTGCTGAAAATCCTTGTGTGATAATTTATACTTCCGGCACGACAGGAAATCCTAAAGGTGCAGTACTTTCTCACAAAAATTTAGTTCGTAATGCTGAACAAATGATTAATATGGGCTGCGAATCTCATCACAAAGTTTTGTGTGTCCTTCCTATGTATCATTGTTTCAGTTGGACTTGTTCGGTACTTTATCCATTATCTCACGGCGCAGCAGTTGTTATTCTTGATTCATTCACGCCTAAGGAAACGATCGAAACGATCCGAACTGAAAAAATCACTGATATGTATGTCGTGCCGTCGATCTGTTCATTATTAACGAAACTTGCAACAACTGAAGATATGCAGACGTTGAGACTTGTAGTCAGCGGCGGAACAACTTTACCATTACAGATCGCAAATGATTTTATTGAAAAATTTAACGTTGAAATTTGTGAAGGCTATGGACTTAGTGAAGCATCGCCGGTTGTTACAATGAATCCTTACGGTAAGCCGAAAGTTGGATCAGCCGGTCCGATCATTCCTGATATTGAATATCGCTTTGTTGACAATGAAGGCAATGACGTAAAACAAGGAACTGAAGGCGAATTGATCATTAAAGGTGATAATGTAATGATCGGTTATTGGAATATGCCGGACGCAACGAAAGAAGCGATCGATCAAGACGGCTGGCTGCATACCGGTGACATTGCAAAGATCGATGAAGATGGTTATGTGTTCATTGTCAATCGTTTGAAAGAAATGATCATTAGTATGGGCGAAAATATTTATCCTCGTGAAGTTGAAGAAGTTATTTATAAATTTCCGGGTATCAAAGATGCAGCAGTTATCGGCGTTGAAGATAAATTGCGTGGTCAAGCCGGAGCTTGTTTTTACTCAATGCAAGACGGTGCAGAAATGAATATCAGCGACTTGAAGCATTTTCTGCAGAAAAATCTTGCACTTTACAAAATTCCTCGTGAATTTCATCAGCTTGACGATCTGCCAAGAACTTCAACAGGTAAAATTTTCAAGCGCAAAATTTTAGATGATTTTTTAGCGAAAAAATGATTAAATAAGCCTTTATAACGGTGAAACGTCGGCAGAAGTTCAATCAGTAATAATTTTCCACTTACTTGATAAAACTGAAATGATCCTGCAGATTTTCTTCAGCTGACGGATCATCAGTTATATATTTCCTTCGGAAATTTTTCAGTCGCTCAGTATCTTTTAAATGTTCTTTCTTTTTGTCAAAAATAAAATTCGTGATCGCATTATTAAAACTGATCGCTAATCCAAAAATACCGCTTTCACGCTTTTCAGCAAGACAATCAGTCACTAATCTAATTTCATCATTAAGCCACGTCGCCGTCATTTCATTAACAGGCTCTGCACCTTGTGGAATTTCAACACGAGCAAGATTTTGTTTAATCTCCGTTAAGCCACGCATATATTGTCGAAGTTGATCAACATTTGCCGCTTCGATCATTCTTGGAACTCTGAAATAATTTTTAATGAACACACTCAACGTTATAACGTCAGTATCTTTGTTTTGAAAGTATTCAGTTATTGCCGTCCCATTTAAAGTTGTAGATTCGTTTAAATTTTCCGGTTCTGTATATTGATTCGCAATGAAACAAAGAAACGTTATCAGCAAAGTAGACATTACAACTACAAATAAATGAATTGACATTTTACGAAAGAATTGTAATGACATTGTGAAAAGTATTCCGAAAGCGATCGTTGCATAAAGTGCTATTGATTGACCTTTGCTTGTGACGTTGAAAATTTTTGATTTCATTTCGTCACTAAATATTATTTGATGATTGATCCAAAATTCATTCCAAAGTTGATCCCACGTCGATTGATAAATTATCGCTAAAACTGCAAGCGCAATGAATATCAAAGCAATAAATAAGAATAATCCGACCATATAAGGTTTAGCCGGAACTTTTTTTACAACCTTTTTGCGTAGTTCATTAAAAGCTGTGACTGCATTGTAGATGAAGAACAAAGAAATTATTATGAGTACTGTAGCAATTAAATAAAACATTTTTAAAATTGCTCCTTAAGCTATGAAATGTCTTTATTATAGCAAGTTTAAAAATCTCTGACAATAAAAAGTAAATGATAAAAAAATCATAATGTAGAGTTGTTCTCTTTATCAAGTTCCTTTTCGCGCTCAATTATTGCCGCTTCTTTGTAATACATTTTACACAACTCCAAAATTTAATTTTTTACGGCAATTTTAAGAATTTGTTCTTCAGTCCAACCACTAACTTTTTTTATAAATTCAATGTTCATACCTTCATTGAGAAGATTTTTCACAATTTCAAATTTGCCTTGTTGTTCACCTTTAGCAATACCTTCAACAATACCTTCAGCGCGACCTTCTGCAAGAAATTCAGCACGGAATTTAGCTCGCTCTTCATCAAGTTCCTTTTCACGCTCAATTTTTGCCGCTTCCTTATCATATTCAAACCAATACATACCGCTCAGCTCCCTTCTATGATTCAACAAAAAATCTACCATTACATTATTTTCAATACAATACAGAAGTGCCTCTGCTATCGCCTCATCTTTACTCATTCCTCGTGATCTATTATACTTCACACGATCAACGAACGTACAATAATTTTTCAATGCTATGCTTGCCTCAATAAATTCAGAATTATGACCGGCGTTGATATTGTATTGCTTGACGATCAATTCAAGATTAATTTCACCGCCACCATCAAAAGCATCAGATAATTTCATAATTTGATAATCTTCTGCTTTTCTATCGCCGTTGTAAAGTACAAAAAATT
The DNA here is from genome assembly GCA_017476425.1 of Selenomonadaceae bacterium. GTDB lineage: Bacteria > Bacillota > Negativicutes > Selenomonadales > Selenomonadaceae > Quinella. Next base: position 6,748 of record JAFUZV010000074.1, on the reverse strand, counting down.
CCGGGCGTGGAAGTTCGATCGCTTTACTCTTAAAAATTCTATTCTTTTCCGGCTCAATGATCTTTTTGTAAAGTTCATTAACATAAAATAAACAACGCAGCGGCATATTAAAATTAATCGTGCTTTGATGTTCAATCAAAACTAAATGATGATCGCGGAAGAGACAAGAAATATCATTCTTGCCTTCTTCTGCGAAAAACAATCCATCAAGCGTGTTAATTTCGATCTCATTCGGATCATTTGAATTTGTTTTGAGTAAAGCATTCAGCAGCGACAACAAATGAGGCTTTTCATTGAAATAAACACGGAATACGGTATCTTTATAATTTGTATTTTCCATTTTAATTAAACTTGTGAAAGCTGTTTGATTCGATTTTCAACAGACTTAATTTTTTCTTCAGCGGCAGAAAGTTTATCACGTTCAGCCTGTACGACATTTTCAGGTGCTTTTGAAATAAATTTTTCATTTTTGAGTTTTGCCTGCGTTGATTTTATTCCATTCTGCAATTTATCAAGTTCCTTTTGAAGTCTTGCAATTTCTTTCTCAACGTCGATCAATCCGGCAAGCGGTAAAAATATTTCTACACCTTCAGCAACGCCGGTTAACGCGTGATCCGGTTTTGATTCATTCGACTGCAAGAATTGGATCGGCTCAGCGGCGGCTAATCTATTCAAGTAAATTTCATTCGCCTTGATAACTTCTGCAAGTGATTGATCATTGACATTCAAAATTACTTCGCTTTGTTTCTTAGGCTGTACTCCGACTTCTGCACGTAAATTACGAATTGTCTTGATCGTTTCCATTATTGCATTCATTGATTTTTCTGCTGATTCGTCAACTTTTGATTCTTCAACCCATTTAGCGATCATAATGCTTTGACCTTCGTGCGGTAACTTCTGCCAAATTTCTTCAGTCAAGAACGGCATAAACGGATGCAATAAGCGCAAAGTTTTTTCAAGTACCGTTGCAAGTACATATAACGCCGTTTGTTTCGATTGAATATCATCACCGTAAAGTCTAGCCTTTGTTAATTCAATGTACCAATCGCAGTACTCAGACCACAAAAATTCATAAATCATTCTTGCAGCTTCACCGAGTTCAAATTTATCAAGATTTTCAGTTACACCTTGACGAGTTTTTTCAAGTCGAGACAAAATCCATTTATCAGCAAGTGTGTAATTTTCTTCTGACGGCTTGAAATTCTCATCAAAATTTTCAAGATTCATCAGCAAATATCTTGAGGCATTCCAAATCTTATTAGCAAAATTTCTTGCTGATTCAACTCTTTCTTCGTAAAATCTCATATCATTGCCGGGCGTATTGCCGGTGATAAGCATAAATCTTAATGTATCAGCACCGAACTGATCAATAATCTCAACAGGATCAATTCCGTTGCCTAGTGATTTACTCATCTTGCGACCGTAACGATCACGAATCAAGCCGTGAATAAATACATATCTGAATGGAACATCACCGCCGAATTTAAGACCCATCATAACCATTCTAGCAACCCAGAAGAAAATTATATCGTAACCTGTAACTAAAACACTTGTAGGATAATATTTTTTGAGTTCCTTAGTCTGTTCGGGCCAACCCATAGTTTCAAATGGCCAAAGTGCTGAACTAAACCACGTATCTAAAACGTCTTCATCTTGACGAATATTTTTGCTGTGACAATGTGGACATTCTTTTAAATCTTCACGTGATACAGAAGTTTTGCCGCAGTCGTCACAATACCACGCCGGTATTCTATGACCCCACCAAAGCTGTCGACTAATACACCAATCACGAATATTTTCAAGCCAATTTTCATAAATTTTAGTGAAACGATCCGGCACAAATTTAATTCTACCGTCACGGACTGCTTCAATCGCAGGTTTTGCAAGCGAATCCATTTTAACAAACCATTGTTTAGAGATCAGCGGCTCAACTGTAGTATTGCAACGGGAACAATGTCCGACGGCGTGCTCGTGATCCTCAACGGAAACTAAAACGCCTGCGGCTTTCAAGTCCTCAACGATCAATTTTCTGCATTCATAGCGATCAAGCCCGGAATATTTTCCAAGACCTTCGCTCATCGTTCCGTCATTTTCAATAACTTTGACTTGTTCCAAATTATGACGCTGACCCATTTCAAAATCATTCGGATCGTGTGCAGGTGTAACTTTAACTGCGCCGGTTCCAAATTCTTTATCAACGTATTCATCAGCAAACAATTTAATTTTACGATTAACGATCGGTAAGATTAAAGTTTTGCCGACAAGATTTTTATAACGCTCGTCCTCCGGATGAACTGCAACGCCTGTATCACCTAACATAGTTTCCGGGCGAGTTGTAGCAACTTCAACATAACCGCTGCCGTCTTCAAACGGATAACGAAGATGCCAAAGGTGTCCTTGTTCCGTTTCGTGTTCAACTTCAATATCACTAAGTGCAGTATTGCAATGTGGACACCAATTTGTAATTCGAGTGCCGCGATAAATTAAACCTTCTTCGTAGAGACTAACGAAAACTTCACGAACAGCTTTGCTGCAGCCTTCGTCCATAGTGAAACGTTCACGATCCCAATCACAAGATGATCCAAGCGTGCGAAGTTGATAAGTTATTCTGTTGCCGAATTTTTCTTTCCACGCCCAAACACGATCTAAAAATTTTTCACGACCGAGTTCATAACGATTAGTGCCTTCATTGCGAAGAGATTCTTCAACTCTAGCTTGAGTAGCAATTCCGGCGTGATCACAGCCGGGCATCCAAAGCGTATTAAAACCGCGCATTCTATGATAACGAATCAAAATATCTTGCAAAGTCTCATCAAGTGCGTGACCCATATGAAGTTGACCTGTAACGTTCGGCGGCGGTATGACAATGCTATAAGGATCATTTTCATTATCAACGTCTGCGTGAAAAAATTTTTTCTTCTCCCAAAATTGATAAATTTCTTTCTCAAAATTCTGCGGCTCATAAGTTTTTGAAATATTTTTCTCTGACAATTTATAAATTCCTCACTTTCTTATAAAATCGAATAAATTTTATCATTCAATAGAAAAGTTTTCAAGAAGTATTTGATCATTAAACGATCTTGATCAATTAATTTGCAGGATAAATTTAAAATTGTATCGAATAAAAAAATTTTATCGAAAAAATATTTTTGATTGAAAGTTTTTCGGTGAATTAAAAAATTTTTTCAAAACGATCGACGATCGTTAAAAAATATTTTGAGGAGAGATTTTTATAATGAGAAGTGATATTGTTAAAAAAGGTGCTACACGTTGTGCACATCGTTCATTGTTTCACGCAAATGGTTTCGGTCCTGAGGAACTCAGCAGACCTTTGATCGGCGTTTGTAATTCGTTTAATGAAATTATTCCGGGACATATGCACTTGAAATCAATCACTGAAGCGGCGAAATTAGGTATTGCCGCAGCCGGCGGAACTCCGATCGAATTTCCGGCGATCGGTGTCTGCGACGGTATCGCAATGGGTCATACCGGTATGAAATATTCACTTGCAAGCCGTGAATTGATCGCTGATTCGATCGAAGCGGTGACAATGGCAAGTGGTTTTGATGCACTTGTTTTAATTCCGAATTGTGATAAAGTCGTTCCGGGTATGTTAATGGCGGCAGCACGTTTAAATATTCCTTCGATCATTGTCAGCGGCGGTCCGATGCTTGCCGGTCGTCTTAATGGTAAAGATATTAGTGTAAGTCAAGCATTTGAGGCAGCCGGAAAAGTTGCAGCAGGTAAAATGACTGCTGAAGAAATGGCGAATCTTGAGAAACACGCTTGTCCGGGTTGTGGTTCTTGTGCAGGACTTTTCACGGCTAATACAATGAATAGTTTAGCTGAAGCACTCGGAATGGCTTTACCGGGTAATGGAACAATTCCGGCGGCTTATAATGGTAATCGTCTCATTCTTGCTAAACTTGCCGGTAAAGTTATCATTGAAATTCTCAAGAAAAATATCAAGCCTCGTGATATTTTGACTCTTAAGGCTTTTGAAAATGCAATTACTGTTGATATGGGTATCGGCGGCTCGTCTAATACCGTTTTGCACTTGACGGCGATCGCTCACGAATGTGGAATTAAAATTCCTGCAACTTTGTTTGATGAAATTAGTCGTCGTACTCCATACATTACAAAACTTTCACCGGCTGGTCACCATCATATGCAAGACTTAGATGAAGCCGGTGGAATTACTGCCGTTATGCACGAACTTGCAAAGAAAAATTTACTTCACCTTGACGCTTTGACGGTTACAGGTACAGTTGCCGATCGAATTGCAAATGCAGAGATTGAACGTCCTGACGTAATTCACAGCGTTGAAAATCCTTATCGTCAAACAGGCGGAATTGCAATTTTGCAAGGTAATTTGTGCCCAAATTATGCAGTTGTTAAAGCCTCTGCAGTCGCTGAAGATATGCTTGTTTACAAAGGTAAAGCGAAATGTTTCGACAGTGAAGAATCAGCGATCAATGCAATTATGGCGAATGAAATTCAAAATGGTGATGTTGTTGTTATTCGTTACGAAGGTCCAAAAGGTGGTCCCGGTATGCAAGAAATGTTGAATCCAACGGCGGCGATCACCGGTGCAGGCTTGAAAGTCGGCTTGATCACTGACGGCAGATTTAGCGGCGCAAGTCAAGGTGCTTGTATTGGACACATTTCACCGGAAGCTATGGAAGGCGGTCCGATCGCTTTGATTGAAGACGGTGATATTATTTCGATTGATATTCCTAATCGTAAACTTGATCTTGAAGTAAGTGATGAAGAACTTGCAAGACGTAAAGCAAATTGGAAGAAACCGGAGCCGAAGATCAAGACAGGTTATCTTTCACGTTATGCAAAGTTGACAACATCAGCATCAACCGGCGCAGTTTTGAAAAATGATTAATTGGTAATAACTAATGTGTAATGTGTAATTAATAAAAAAAACAAATTTTAATTACCCATTACCAATTACAAATTATCAATTATGCTTGAGGAATGATCAAATTTATGAGTTGGAAAGAAAATTTTTGTTGTGAGTTAAAAAATTTTTTGAAAGAAGATCAATTTATTTTTGATGCGCCTATGAATGAACATACAACTTTTAAGATCGGTGGAGCGGCTGACGTTTTGATCTTACCGTCAACGATCGACGAAGTGATCAAAGTTTTGAAGTTGATCGACAAATTAAAAATTCCGTTGACGATTCTCGGTAATGGATCAAATGTTCTTGTTCGTGATAAAGGTATTCGTGGCGCAGTGATCAAATTTAACAGTAAATTTTCAAATATCAAACGTGACGATACAAAATTAATTGTTGGTGCCGGTGCTAAATTAAAAGACGTTTCGACATTTGCCGCTGAAAATTCTTTGACGGGTTTAGAATTTGCGGTCGGTATACCTGGATCGATCGGCGGAGCAGTATTTATGAATGCCGGAGCTTATGGCGGTGAAATGAAAAATATTATTTCAAAAGTCCGTGCTGTCAGTCGCAGTGGTGATTGTATTGAATTTAATGTTGACGCTCTTGATCTCGGTTATCGTCGAAGTATTTTTCAATTTAACGGCTATGCAATTTGTGAAATTGAATTGCAATTAGCAAATGGAAACGCTGAAGAAATTAAAACTGCTATGGACGATTTCACTAAACGCCGTGAAAGTAAACAGCCGCTTGAATATCCTTCAGCCGGATCAACTTTCAAGCGTCCTGAAGGTCATTTTGCCGGAACGTTGATCGATCAAACAGGTTTAAAAGGTCTTAGAGTCGGTGATGCAATGGTTTCGACTAAACACGCAGGTTTTGTTGTTAATGCCGGTAATGCAACTGCGACGGACGTTTTGAATTTGATCGACGAAGTTAAGCGCAGAGTTTATGAGGCGCACGGCGTGATATTAAATCCTGAAGTTCGTATAATCGGTGAACAATAAATAGAAAGGTAGATTTAATGAGTTTATCTAATTATGACTTTGAAGAGTATGAAGAAGAAATTGACGAATCAGATTTTCGATCTAATTCGGTTGAAAAAATTTTTGAAGACTTGAATCCTAGACAAGTTGAGGCGGTTGAATGTCTGCAAGGTCCATTGTTGGTTATTGCAGGTGCAGGCAGTGGAAAAACTCGTGTATTGACTTGTCGAATTGCAAATTTATTAAATCACGGTGTTGCGCCGTGGAATGTTTTGGCGATCACTTTCACGAATAAAGCGGCTAATGAAATGAAAACTCGTGCTGAAAATATGATCGGTCAACGTGCTAAATCTGTCTGGTTGAGTACGTTTCATTCATTCTGCGCTAAAATTTTGAGAATCGAAGCGGCGGCTCTCAAAAATTACGATAAAAATTTTGCGATCTTCAGTGCCGGTGACAGCAAAATGTTGATTCGTGAATGCATTCGTGAACTTGAACTTGACGAAAAAATTTTTGATCCTGCGATTGTGCAAGGTAAAATTTCAGCGGCGAAAAATCGACTTTTCAATGCTAACAAGTTTAAAGAAGCCGTATCGTTTGCAAGTCAAAAGTCTGATATTGATATTCAAATTGCGAAAGTCTATAAACTTTATGAAAAGCGAATGATTGAACAAAACGCAATGGATTTTGATGATCTTCTTATGGTTGCCGTCAATTTGTTTGCAACTAATAAAGAAGTTTTAGAAAAGTATCAAGAGAAATTTAAATATATTTTGGTTGATGAATATCAAGACACGAATGTAGCACAATATAAATTGATGAAAATGTTAGCAGCGAAATATCAAAATGTCTG
>JAFUZV010000073.1 GCA_017476425.1 Selenomonadaceae bacterium | reverse complement strand
TTAGAAGGCAAAATGAAAAATGAAATTTATGATTTAATGACTTCTGAAATAGAGGATATATTAAATGAGTTATCAGAATATGATCCGAAAATGTTTAAAGAAGAAGTAGAAGACAATGGCGGTGATGATGATGAATGAAAACGAAGGATCAATTACATAGAATCACGCTGAAAAAAGGATTAAAACCATTACCGAAAATCAGCGTGAGTGAATGGGCTGATACGTATAGACAATTAAGCGTTGGAATATCAGCAGAGCCTGGACGCTGGAAAACTTCACGAGTTCCATATGCGAAAGAAATAATGGACTCTTTCACGATGTTAAATATTCACCGTGTAGTTGTAAAATCTTCAGCGCAGGTATCGAAAACAGAAATAATTTTGAATACGATCGGGCGATTTGCTCACCTTGATCCTTGTACAATAATGCTTATACAGCCGACGATCGAAATGGCAACAGATGTATCAAAAAGCAGAATTGCGCCGATGATACGAGATACAAAAGTTTTGAAAAGTCTATTTTATGAATTGAAAGATACAGCAAAGACAAGAGATAGCAATCAAACGATCTTATCAAAAATATTTCCGGGCGGTCGTTTGGTGTTAGTTGGTGCAAATTCGCCAGCCGGTTTAGCGTCAAGGCCGATTAGAATCTTGCTATGTGATGAAGTCGATCGCTTTCCTCAATCAGCAGCAACAGAAGGCGATCCGATCGATCTAGCCTCAAAACGTACAACTACATTTTGGAATTATGTAATAGGTATGTTTTCAACGCCGACGATCGAAGGTGAAAGCAGAATTGATCTAGAATATTTGACAGGAACGCAGGAAGAATGGCAACATAGCTGTCCGAACTGCGGTGAATACCATACTTTGACACATACACAAATGATAACTGATTATGAAGAAATGAAAGATGAACACGGAAATATAACAGTTATTGTAAAATCTGTAAAATGGCGATGTCCTGATTGTGGCTTTGCATTTGATGAAATGACAATGAAGAATACGCCGCAAAAATATTTTGCTAAAAATCCTGAAGCCTTGCAAAATGGCATCAGAAGTTTTTTTATAAATGGTTTTACTTCGCCGTGGCTAAGTTGGTCAACAATAATGCGTGAATATTACGAGGCAAAAGGTCGTCCGGAGCGTGAACAGGTTGTATTTAATACCCGTTTTGGAATTAGTTATAAAGTTGTTGGTGCGTTTAATGATGAAAATGAATTTTTAAGACGGCGTGAGGAATATTCAGCAGAATTACCTGACGGCGTTTTATTATTAACAGCGGCGGTCGACGTACAAGACAACAGATTAGAAGTTGAAATATGCGGCTGGACTCCTGATGAAAAATGTTATGGTATCAGCTGTCAAAAGATAATCGGCAAGCCTTCACAATCGATCGTATGGTCTATGCTTGATGAAATACTTGACAAGCCTTATTATTTTGCAAATGGTACGGCGTTAAAAATCAGTCGAACATTTATAGATAGCGGCGGTCATTTCACAAGTGAAGTTTATAGTTATTGTCGAAAAAACTTGTATAAACAGCGAATAGCAATTAAAGGTCAAGGCAGTCCGGGCTTATCATTATTGCATAAAGTAACACAAATTAAAGCGTATGGAATACCATTACAGATACTCGGCGTTAATGAGGCAAAGCAACAAATATTCAGTCGACTTACATTAACGAAAGGTGCACAAAGTTTTCATTTTCCTTTAGACAGCAAAGGAATATCAAGAGGCTATGACGCAATTTATTTTAAGCAGTTGATCGCCGAACATAAGGTGATGAAACAAAAAAACGGCATCATACAAGCAGTATGGGAGCCGGTAACACCGAAAGCACGAAATGAAGCACTTGACTTAAGAGTTTACAATTTAGCGGCGTTTGAGTCATTAAAAGATCGGATCAACTGGTCGAAGATAGCTGAACAACTCGGCTTGACAGTTGAATTACCTGAAAAGAATCAAAAAAAATCGTCGAAAGTGAAAAAATCGACGAACAAACAAAGAATAATCAATAATGACATATGGTGATGTGATGATTAATCAAATATTCAATGAAGATTGTTTGATTGGAATGCAAAGAATACCTGACGGGTCGATCGATATGGTTTTAGTTGATCCGCCATTTGGATCGACTAATTGTCAATGGGATAAACGCATTCCATTTGAACCATTATGGGCGCAATATAAAAGAATTTGCAAAAAGAATGCGGCGATCGTGATATTCAGTCAATTACCATTTTCAGCAGAATTGATAATGTCGAATTTGAAAATGTTTAGATATGAATGGGTCTGGGAAAAAAATCTTGGAACAGGCTTTTTGAATATTAACAGAATGCCGATGCGTTGCCACGAAAATATTTTAGTCTTTTATCAAATGTTGCCGGTGTATAATCCTCAATTCAACGAAGGCGAAACATATAAACGAACGTGTAAAGACTATATAGGCGGCGTTTATCGTCCGAGAAAACGATCATATACAAATATAAACAATGGAAAACGATATCCGCGCGATGTAATAAAATTCAAGTCGACAATTGGTCAATTAAAAGAGCGTTTTCATTCAACACAAAAGCCGGTTGATCTTTTGGAATATCTGATAAAAACCTACACCAACGAAGGTGAAACGGTGTTAGATAATTGCATCGGCTCAGGATCAACGGCGGTAGCTTGCGTTAATACTAATCGCAAATTCATAGGATTTGAAACAGAAATGAAATATTGCGAAATAGCACGCCGCCGGATTGAAGAAGCGCAAAAAAATAAGCAGTCTGCAGAAGTCGGACTGCTTTTTTAATGATTAGTCGACTAATTTTAATTCGACTTCAAAGCCGAGAATCTCACCTAAAATTTCTAATTCATTACAATTAAACGCGCCATTATTGAGTTTTCTAGAAAAGCTAGATTGAGTGTAATTAGAATCAAGCCTTTGATTAAAAGCCTCGCCGAGTGCTTTAATTGAAAAATTTCTAATTTTAGCGGCTTGTTTAATTTGATCAATCAAATTTCTTTGTTTCAAATTATTCATAATGATCCCCCCAAAAGTATTTTATTACATTTAATGTTATACGTCAACATTGAAAGAAAAAAATTACAAAAAAAAACAAAAAACTACTTGACAAGTACAACAATCAATGATAAACTTGCACTATCAAAGACAAACATTAACAATAAATGTAAAATTTGAGGAGGCAACAACAATGAAAATTGAAAAGACAACGGCGAAAAATGGACGCGTTTACTATTACAGTGTCGACGAGAAAGGCAAGAAAAACCGTATCAGTGAAGAAAAAGCCGAAGAAATGAAAGCGGCTGAAGTTGCAAGCAACGAATCAGCAGAAGTCAAGCCGGTTGAAAAGAATGAAACGGTTGAAACGCTTGAAAGCGTAAATGAAAAAATTGACAAAATCAATGAAACGATTAAAAAAATTGACGATGAAATGAAAGAAGATTATTTGAAACTTGATGAAGCAACGAAAAAAATTTTTGATGATAACCTTCAGCATTTCGACATTGAAGAAGAATATGCAAAAGAAAAGGCATTGCAAAGGCTTAATCAAAATTGGGATGAAGATCAAAGCGAAATTAAAGAGCAATATAGAATTTCATACGATATTCTTGATGAGATAGAGGCAGAATTAAGAAAAAACAATTTCACTCAATATGAACCATTTAGAAGAATTAGAATTAATGTTGAAGTGATGGGGCGAATGAAAGGACACAAAAAATATTGGCTTGATCAACAAACAAAGATAATGAAAAATATTGTAGAAATTGCAAATGAAACGGTCGACGAAACCGCAGAAACTGCAGAAGTCAAGCCGGCTGAAAAAACTATTGAATACGTCAACAAAACGGGTGACAGCGTTATGGCGATTAGATCAATCAATATCAGTGAACGCGGTCACGGTGGCTGCAGGGTTTATGAAATTTCAATTTCGACTTATGGCGGCGAATATACAAAGCAAGAAGGCTTAGGGAAAGGCTTTAAACGTCATTTTGAAGATTTAAGCGAGGCGAAAAAAGCGATCAAAACAGCGGCGGTGCGTTATGGTTATGTCAAGGCTGAAATTGAAGAGAATCCGACCTTTGATCCTCAAATGATAGAATTGCTTGACGAATATGAAAGAATCACATATGAGAAAGCGAAAGCACGGAATAAAAGGAATCTTGCAGGGCTTGAAAGAGCCGTGAAACTTGGACACGAAAGAAGCGGAATTTATGATCAACTGCTTAAAAACAATGACTATAGAAAGAATCACGCGGTGACATTGTTCGCAGAAATTGACAAACGTGTAAAGCGTGCTGAAAAATCAGCAGAAGTTGAAGAAGTCAAGCCGGTTGAAAGTGAACTTGATGAAACGACGTTGCAAGCGATTGATGATGAATTTCTTGATGACTTCACAATTACAATTTATAAAGACTATGAAAAAGTCGAAATAGAAGAACCGCCGATCTTTGAAAGTATCAGTGAGGCGGTGAAATATGCAAAGGCTGAATATCAGAAGAACGGCAATGAAAAAGGTTATTCAGTTGAAGTGATTGAACTCGGAGCGGTGAAAGATAAAACGGTTTATGCAATCGAAGGTGGTGAAGAAATTATTTTTGAAGAAATAGAAAACGCGATCAAGCGTCAAAAGATGAAAGCCGCTGAAGATAATGCAACTGATCCGATCGAAGTCGACAAATCAGCAACAAAAAATGAGATCGTCAATAAAATCTTTTGCACTGTAGCATATTCCAAAAGGCTTGGTGAATTGAAAACAGTAGACGTTATCTATAATTATATTCACGAGGCTGAACGACAAGGCTATAACGAACTTGCAAACATAATGAGGTTTAAGGTCTTGCCTTGTAGTATAACGCCGGAGCTAAATACCTTCAATGTTGGAGAATATTTGAAATTAATAGCATAAAAATAGACGGCTTAAGCCGCCGAACAATTTTACAGTTTTCTTGCAAGAAAAATATAACATAAAATAGAAAAAATATCAAGCCGGATTAAATTCGGCTTTTTTTAATAAATGAGGTGCGAAGATGACAAGAATAGAAATATCAAAAAATAGATTGGACTTATATTTAAGAGCAGAAGAGGCAATATTAAACGGAGCACAAAGCTACACGATCGGCAATAGAAGTTTAACACGTGCAAATTTATCAGAAATCAGAAAAATGATTGA
>JAFUZV010000072.1 GCA_017476425.1 Selenomonadaceae bacterium | reverse complement strand
CAGATAGACAAAAGAAAAGTTTCAGAAAAGAAACACAGGATGGGGCATCGTCCTGCGAAGTAGATCAAGTAAGACTTCAAATTTGAAGCATTGATTGTTAATAGCGGAATCCGCCGAATTTATTCGTGCGGAGTATGTCAAAATTCAAAGATTCAAAGAGTGTATCAATACAAGCAATAAACAATTAGCTGAAGAAATTATTGATCCAAAAGCAGAATTTATCAGTTTAACTTCAACTGAAAAACTTTATGGCGGTAGCGGTTATCTTTCTGTCGTCGATTTTCTGCGCAAAAGTTTTTCTGATATTCATTGGAAAATTGTCGATATGGCTGCAGAAGATGATAAAATTGCAGTAAGCTGGATTTGTTCCGGCACTCACGACGGTAATTTTATGAGCTTGCCTGCGACTGGTAAAAAATTCTCATTCACTTGTATGAATTTTTATTATTTCAATGATGAAGGTAAGATTATTAAAGACGTTGCGGCAGAAGGTTTACTTGGGCTCTTCAATAGTCTTGGTCTTTTAAAATAGTGAAATTATGAACAGTTTTAAATTAACAGTCTTTTTAGGAGCATTAGCAGCACTTGCACCGCTGTCAACTGATATGTATTTGCCGGCGTTGCCATTAATGCACGGCGAATTTAACATTGACGCAAGCATAATTCAATTAACTTTAACAATGACGATGGTCGGAATGGCGATCGGACAAATAATCGCCGGACCGATCAGCGATCGTTACGGACGTAGAATGCCGCTTATGATCGGAATGCTTTCATTTGCAATTTCAACTTTCGGTTGTATGGTGTCAGAGTCAATAACAATTTTTTTGGCGTTTCGATTCGCTCAAGGTCTTGCAGGTGCATTCGGTGTCGTCATAGCAAGAGCGATCGCTCGTGATCTTTGCAGCGGCGTTGAGTTGACGAAATTATTTGCAATGTTAATGCTTGTCAATGGACTTGCTCCGATACTTTCACCGGTGATCGGCGGACAAATTATTTTATTCACTGAATGGCGTGGAATTTTTTGCCTGCTTGGTATCATAGGAATGATTTTATTATTTGCGTCGATTCGTTTTGATGAGACTCTGCAAGATGATCTGAAAGCTGAAAATATTTCGTCGAGTTTTAAAAATTTCGGTTACTTGATGAGAGATAATTATTTTTTCGGTCATTGTTTAATGCAATGTTTCTTCTTTGCCTCATTCTTTGCTTACATTTCCGGATCAGCATTTTTATTTCAAAATATTTACGGAGTCTCACCACAAATTTATAGTGCGATTTTCGGCGGTATCGGCGCATTGATCGCTCTTTGTGGTGCATTACCGGCAAAGTTAGCAGGTAAAATTCAAGATATAAAAATGCTCACCTTTATGATCGGGCAAGCATTTTTTGGAAGTATTTTATTTTTACTCTGTATAATTTTTGAAGTTCCAATGAGTTGGACTTTAGCGGCGTTGGTCGTTACGATACCAACAGTTTCAATTTTCGGCGCAACAAGTTTTTCACTTGCAATGAGAAAGCACGGCGATAAAGCCGGATCAGCATCAGCATTGATCGGTTTCTTCTCGATGATCTCCGGCGGAATTATGGCTCCACTCGTTGAGATCAACGGAAGTAATGATGCTTTGCCTATGGCTGTGATAATGTTGATCGGCTACTTTTTGACGCTGATCTGTTTCCTCAAAATGATCTATTCAAAACATCATAGAGGTTACTTGTTTATGAAAAAATGATCCCTTTAACGAATAAAAAAAATTTCCGTCGAGATAAAATTTTCTTGACGGATTTTTTATTTGTTCATTCAACAGAAAAATTTTAATATTTATCTTACTTCTTCACCATATTTTGCCTTGATAGCTGATTTATGATTATACATTGCAACGTCAGCTCTTTTAGCTACGGCGGCAAAGTCCATTTCTGATTCATAAATTCCTAGTCCACGAGCTACTGATACTCTAATTGTATCTCCGGCTATTTCAAAACTTTCTTCAGCAATTTTTTCATCAAAGAGATCAAGAAGTTCTTTTCTATTTTCATAATCTTGCTGTTCTAATATCGCTGCAAATTCATCGCCGCCGACACGATAAACCGGACTATGTTCAAAAACTTTGCAAATAACTTTAGATGCGTGACGAAGTAATTCATTTCCGGCTTCGTGACCGTGTTGATCATTGACTTTCTTAAGAAAATTTACGTCAAATATAATCACGCCATAATTAAAATCCGGTGTCAAATGTCTTTGAGTATCAAGTTCTGATCCTTTGCTTATATAAGCTGCTGCGTTGCGAAGTCCTGTTAATTTATCACGATAGACATAAATTTCTAATTTCGCCGCCATTTCTCGAATACTTCTGACTAAAAGTCCTAATTCATTGCCGGATTCATAGGAAATTTTGACGTTGAGATCGCCGGATGCTATTCGTTTTGCAGCCTCTGTCATACCTGCTAAAGGATGAATAGCTCTAGAGGCAAGAGCAATACTAACGATTGAAATTATCATTGCAACAATTAAAATCGCCGCGACTAAGTGCATAAGAATTTTGTTGCGTTCGTCGTGCACTTTGCTCAGAGGTGTTGCAATTCCAAGCCACATACCATTAGTTAAATATAATTCTATCTCTTGAAATTCCGGATTCGATTGAAAAATTGATCCTTGAAAGCGATCGTTATGATAAAGAATTATATTATTTCGATTCATTATGTAGACATAACCATAATCATATATTGACATTCGTCTTAATTCTTGAATTATGAAATTAAAATCGATCTCAATACCTATGACACCTATAAAATTTTTTTCAATGAAAAGCGGTGCTACATAAGAAATAACATATGAATTTGTCGTCGGATCAATGTAAGGCTCAATCCACGTTGCACATTTATATTTATATGGAATGTAATACCAGCCAACGCGTTGTTTATCATCAGGTGAAAAAAGTGAAAGATCGGTGACTTCTCTCTCAATAAATCCAGAAAGTGCACCTTCCCATCGTGCATCTTCACGAGCCATAAAAAAACCACTCTTTGATCCGCCAAATTCCGGTGATAAATGCAAATAATAAGTAATGCAGCCATCTGTTCCTCTTGCAATATCGTCAAAACGTTTCTCCATTCCAGAAAGATATTCTTTTCGATAGTCAGCATCATTCTTCAATCGATCATAACTTTCAATAGTGTTTATCGCTTGTCTTTCCATTCCATTTACTGCTTGACGTACGCAGAAAAAAGTCCGTTCTAATCTCTCTCTACAAATAACGCTCATTGCGTGCAAAGAATCATCAGTATGAGATTTAACAAGTTGTCCCATAGCTACGGAACTACCCCAACCTAATACTGCTGACGATAAAAATACTGTCATTGCTACTAAAAATACAATTTCCATCATAATTGAACGGCGATAACGCAATAATAAGTAAAGCATCAAGACAAGATAAACATCTATCATTGCAAGACATTCAATTATGAAATTTAACCAGGTTTCAATGTGATCCATTCCATAAATTTGATAAATGTCAAGATAAGCAACAACTGCAGGAAAAAGGAAATAACATCTCAATGATATGATTAATGCTTTACTTTCTTCACCGGTAAGTTGATTATCATCTTGTAAATTTGAAGGCTTATCAATTTCTTCAGCCGGATTATAAAATGGATAATTTTTTATAATCAGAAAGAAGAATAAAGCGAGATCAAAGAAAAGAGACACGAAAAAATCATTTATAAAACAGGCAATAAAGTATAACGGCACAGACATAGACTTGCCTAAATTCATCAGACCTGCAACTGTTTCTAATTCCGCTGAAGAAGCTGTTAATGTACGAAATATTGAAGTCACTGCAAAAGTAATTAGTAAAGTTATAAGAAATTTTTTGAGAGTTTCAACCTTAAGTGAGAATTTAGATTTTCCTAAATCAATATTCCACTTATGCCATAAGAAATAAGGTAAATATCCTGCTAAAAATACCCAAAATCCTCGTACAAAATATATCAACCAGTCAGCAATATTACTTTTGGACGAAATAAGATCGTAAATCTCAGGTGTTGCAAACAAGCCGCCTAAATATACACCAACTGCCGCTAAAGATCCCCACATAAGTCCCAAAATAGGCGGTATAAATGTAGATATTGTGATCATTTTTGGAGGAATTACAAAAATATTTCCTGCATATGTTGCAACGATCCAGTATAAGAAGGCTGACAGGCAAAGATGAAATATTTTTTGTTTCACTTGTTATCAACCTCCTTATGATCTTTTTTCATATCAATTTGAAAAGCTCTGCAAGCCTCTTCACCATATTTTGCTTTGAGTTTTTCTCTTAGAGGTTCAACCTTTTTTTTGAATACTTCCAACTCCTCAGGCGTTAAATCAATAATTTCTAAGCCATTTGCCTCAAATTGTTTTCTTATCTTCTTCTCTTCCGTTTCAAGATAATCACGACTCCATTCACAAGCCTCTTTCATTTTTTCACGAAGTAATTTTTGAGTCTTAGGTTCTAATTGATCAAAAGTCTTGCGATTGATAACGAAAAGATAATTTTCATATAAATAATTCCATACCGTCATATATTTTTGAATTTCGTTTAGATGCCCGGACTGCATAAGAAAAAATCCATTCTCTTGACCTTCTATGAAACCTTGACGAATAGCAATATTTAATTCGCTCCAGCCTAATGGAACCGGTTCAGCTCCGAGAGTTGCAAAAAGAAGGCGATAAACTTCACCGCCTAATACTCGGATTCTCATTCCTTGAAGATCAGCCGGCGATCTTATAGAATTACGATTGCTAGTCAGTTGACGCATACCATTATGTGTTGAACCGAGATAAACAAGTCCATATTCCGAAAGTACTTTTGCATAATACTCACCGCCGGTATCGTCAATTATATGTCTTGCCTCTTGATAACTATTAAATGACCAAGGAATTGTTGCAACTTCTAAACGTGGATCAAGAAGTGACATAGTTCCTGCTACGTAAGCACCGAGATCAACGGCTCCTTCTGTCAATGATTTTACTGCCTCATTAGTATTGCCGCCGGTCAATTCATCATATGGATAAACTTCAATTTTCACATTTCCACCAGATGCTTTTTCTACCAGTTTAGAAAAATATTTTGCTGTAAGTGTTTCTATACCTATATCCGTACCGTTATCAGTCATAACTAAACGAACTTTTTCATATTCTTCTATATTTTGTTGAGGTTCTTCTTCTTGTTGTTTACAGCCATTCAAAAGAGTTAATGCTGACATAAAGAAAAAAACAAATATCAAAAAATGCCGCATTATAAATTGACACTCCTTTTCAATAACGAAATTTTTCTGTACAGTTATGAAATTGATTCTGGTGTTATTGTATTATAACTTTTCGATATAAACAGAAAAAAACCTGCATTAATATTCTACAAGTTTTAAATAATCGCTCCAAGAAGTTTTGAATTTTGATCCGCGATTTTCTTGAACATATTTATAAAAGAGTTTTAATTTCTCAATGCGATCACGGTGCATTTGTGAATACCAATCTTCACCGCTTGATTCAGCTAAAAGATTTGATCCGCCGATTGAAAATTCTTTTTTGACGATCTCATCAAGCGTTAAATCCGGATAAGTTAAAATATCGTAGAAAACTAAAAATGTTGTCGTTCGACCGTGACCGGCGTGACAATGAAAATGCAGCCAGTGATTTTTTGGTAAACTCAAATAAAATTTTATAAATTCATCAACTGTTGCAGGTTCAGGAAAAATCATATCAGCCGCTGAAAATCGAATGTACTTAAAGCCGATTTGTTCAGCGGCGTGTTTTTCATTCTGGATATTATTAACAATCAACGTGACTTTTGATAAAGTCGCTTCGTCGTGCTTGCCTAACGGTAAAAATTGCGTCTGCTTGCCTAAAATGCTTTTGAGGCGTTCGATCTCATCAGCTTGAATTTCAACGGAATTTTTTCCTAAATTTGCGTGATTATGTTCTTTGTAATAACTCACCGGAAAACCATTTGCAAAGCCGTGAGACTCTTGACGAAGATCGACTAAATAAATTTCAGTCTTCGATAGTGATTCGCTTTTGATATAATCGTAAAGCAGAGGTAAAGCCTTAATTGAAGGTTGTGCACTTGCAGAAGTTGTCGACGAACTCACACGGAAATTTATAACTTTCGTAATGTCAAAACCATCAAGTCGCCAAATTCCATTATCAGCTTTTGCGATCGTAATATTTAAACTCATCAAAGCGATCAAAAGCACAATAAAAATTTTAATTTGTTTCATCAACGTCACCACTTTCAAAAAATTTTTTTGAATGATTATAACATAAAAAAAGCCTCGCAATTAGCGAAGCATTATATAAAAATTTTTTATTGAACGTTTTGCCATTCGATATATTTCATTCGACGATACCAAGTAAATTGTCTTTTTGCAAAATTTCTTGTTGCTTGACTGATTTTTTCGATCGTTTCATCAAGTGTTAAATTTCCGTCAAGATATTCAAGCGTTTCTTTATAACCTATTCCAAGCATCGCTTGATCATTTCGATTAACACCGCTATTTAATAAATGTTTGACTTCATCAACTAAACCAGCGTCAAACATTTTTTTTGTACGCTCATTGATTCGTCGATAAAGTTCCTGCCGATCAAGTGTCAAGCCGATAACTTTTGCATTGTAAATCAATTCGCCGGTTTCCTTGAAATGACTTTGAAAACTTTTTTGAATTTTTCCTTGATCGTTAATATCCTGCGCAGAATTAAATTTATAACCTTCAATCAGTGCTTGAATATATAAACCGGTTCCGCCGACGACGATCGGAATTTTTCCACGCTGATGAAGATCAGAAATAATTTTTGATGCAGCATTTTGAAAATCAACAACACTGAATTTTTCTTGAGGCTCTAAAATGTCAACAAGATAATGTTTAATCCTTGAAAGTTCATTTTTTGAAGGTTTAGCCGTTCCAATGTTGAAATTTTTATAAACCATCATTGAGTCAGCAGAAATAATTTCAGTCTGCAATTCTTCAGCCATTTTCAAAGCAAGCGCAGATTTACCTGTTGCCGTTGCTCCTAGTATGACGATCAATTCGTAATTCGGAATGCGGAATGCGGAATTATTTAAATTATCCATTAAAGTCCTATGCTTTGACCTGGCTTAACAACTAAAACTTCTGCGCCGCTAACAAGTCCTCTGAATGTTTCAGGATTCTGATTTATAACATTCCAAGTTCCATAGTGAAGCGGAATAACATTTTTAGCGTTGAGGAATTTAACAGCCTTAGCCGCGTCCTCAACACCCATTGTAAAATTATCACCGATCGGAAGAATTGCATAATCGATCGAATCACGTTCACCGATCAATTTCATATCACTAAAAAGTGCAGTATCACCGGCATAATAAATTGTTTTGCCGAAAATTTTAATCACATAGCCGCAAGCAATTCCACCTTCAACGCCGCTTGAATGAAGAGCCGGAACCATTCTGACTTGACCAAAAGGCAAATTCAAAGTTCCGCCGAGATTCATTGCGTGAGCTATGATCGCTTTCTCAACTCGTGAAGTGCAAAGTGTCAAGACTTCCGGAATTGCTACAACTTCAGCATCAAGACGAGTTGCAATTTCCGGCGCATCACCGAGATGATCGTCGTGAGCGTGAGTAATAAGAATGTAATTTGCTTCAACGTCTTTTGGACTAATTGTCGCTTGAGGGTTTCCACTCAAAAACGGATCGACGAGAATTTTATATTCGCCGTCGTCAAGCATAAAACAAGCGTGACCATAAAATGTGTACTTAAGCATAGTTTAAACTCTCCTCAATATTATAATTATTTTAAAATTGTATTCTTTCCATAAAGCAAAATATCAAGCAGATCATAAATTTCATAAGGACCTCGCGCTGTATCGTTTACCGCATCTGAAAATCTTCTTCCACGAACAATTTCCGGCGGAAGATAAAATGCAGAAGGTTTATTTGTCTTGAATGGCACGAAACAAATTTTTTTACCATAAGGCAACTGATCAAATTTATCAAGTATATCTTCTCTTTCAGTGTACATCATTACTAACAGATCGTACCAATTAATTCGCTTTTTTCGATCATTCCATTTTTTTATAGCTTCTGCAGGTGTTTTATAATGCTCCATATGCAATTCTATATCTTTGAGTGTTAATATGGGATATTCAATAGATGGAATACCAGGATCAGGAATCATTTTTTTGAAAGTTGGCTTAGCTTTAATATATTTTTCTGGTGATTGAAGAAATTTTATATAATCATCATCTCTAACGAACATATCAATGAAAGGTGATAAAAAAGGCAATCCATAATCGTGATAAGCAAAACCAGCCCAACAGAGATTTGCAAAAATCGTCAACTTGCGATGTTTCAAGTCTCTATATCGATTGAGATCAAAACCTGGAATAGCTAGGGACTGAGAAAAAATTATTTCAGTGCCCCCCCCCCCCCATTCATTAAATTACTTAATAACTGTGGGATTTTACCGTTTAATGATTGACCATTGAAAAAATGCCCGGACAAAACGATCACATAGTCGAACTTCTCATATTTGAGATTTTGCATAGCAATAAATGGCAAAGTAAAATTTCCTATTTTGAGATTCAAAGGTGCTTCTGAAGTAACTGCAACAGAAGTAGTATTGCCAAATACTTGCAAAATTCTCGTACAAATGAATAAGAAATAATTGTAATAAATTTGATTTTGAAAACCTTGAAAGAAACAAAAAATTAAAACTCTAGGCACTAATTGACACCACCTTACAGGTAAAAAAATAAAAATTTCTCAAACATTATAACATAAAATATTTTGAGGTGAATACTTTGCATAATAAAAATTATTTTTTGGACTTGCCGCAGATGAAAGTTAATTTTGATCATTTCAAGCCGTCAGAAGAAATTATTTTAATCGTTGGTGGTCGCAAGCCTAATGTTGAATGGTTTAATGATCTCAAGCGTGATCGAAAGATTTTTTGTGTCGATCGTGGAATTGATTTTTGCAGAGAAAATAATTTTTTGCCGGAAAAATTGATCGGTGACTTCGACAGTGCAAAAAAAATTTCTCTTGAATGGGCAATCGATCACGGCGTTAAAATCGAAAAATTTCCGGTCGATAAAGATTTTACTGATACTCAGCTTACACTTGATCGACTCAATGAAAATAATTTTGCGATCGTTACAGGATCATTCGGCGGACGTTTTGATCACCTTTACAGTACAATTTATTCTTGTGCTTTCACCAAAATAAAAAATTGCCTCATTGATGAACGTGAAGCAATTCTATTTTTGAGTAATGGCGAATCAATGACGATTGAATTTTTCAATAAGCCGATCGCTTTGTCACTTCTGCCGATGAATGAAATTTGTGAAGGTGTAACGATCGACGGCGTTCACTGGCAACTTGATAAGGCAACGTTGAAAAATAATTTTCCGAATGCGATCAGCAACCGTGTTGAGTCGTCGACAGTGAAAATTTCTATTGAAGTCGGCACGCTTGCAATTTATTTTTGTTTCATAGAGAATTAAAATTACTATTTACAGCTAATGATCATTACCGAAAATGCGCCGTGAAAGCACCTTGATTCATCTATGACGATGAAACGGCGCAATATTTCTTGATCTTTTCAATTTGAATTGTTAAAATAGACTTGAGGTGAATGCAATGAAAACTTTCTGTTTTAAACTCTACAAATCAGAGTGGAATTCATAAACTTCATAAGCAGATTAACGCCGCAGGTTTGATCTACAATCATTGCATTGCTCTTCATAAACATTATTATCAAATTTTCAAAAAGTACCTTAAAAAGAATAAATTGCAAAAGCACCTTGTAAGATTAAAGAAATTGCCGAAATTCAATTATCTTTTAGAGATCGGTTCGCAAGCCGTGCAAGAATATTGAAAGTCCGCTATTCTTTGCAAGCAACGCAGGGATCATTAAACGAAGTGCAAGAGTACTTTCACGCAAGGTTAAAGGTACAAATAATCGGCAGCGTGCAAGATTGAATTTAGCAAGGCTTTATAAAAGGTCAGTAAATCAGCGTCACGAT
>JAFUZV010000071.1 GCA_017476425.1 Selenomonadaceae bacterium | reverse complement strand
TTTAACAAATGCTTCAATATTCTATCCCATAATCCGCTTAATCTAGCTCTGCGATAAAAGCTGTGAATCGTAAAAGCAGGTGGAAAATCATGCGGCAAATTTCTCCATTTAAAGAACAGCATTAACTAATTCACGCTTTTCACATTTTCTTTTTCTCATTCCGACAAACAGTGACTTTATTATTTCCCATTGTTCGACCGTTAAATCTGTTTCATATTTTTTTCTCATAATATATCAATTATACCACAAATCATTACTATGAACACATATTCTGAGATTTAATATCTTCGTCGCTTTTCAATAATTTTATCTGACAAGTTCAGCAACCGTTGCATTAGTTGCCTTAACAAGATCACCAGGCGATAAAATTATTTGTTCACCACGAACACCGGCACTAATTGAAATTTTTTCTTGAATCATTGCTTTGCTATCGAGGTAAACAGGATAATTTTTCTTAGCACCGAGCGGACTGCAGCCGCCACGAATATAACCTGTCAACGGTTGCAATTCTTTCAATGCAATCATCTCAACACTTTTATTATTGCTAGCCTTAGCAAGTTTTTTCAGATCAACTTCGTCAGCACCATTGATCACCGCCATAATCACACCGGATTTATCGCCACGTGCAACTAAAGTTTTAAAAATCGTTTCAATGTCTAAATTCATCGTCTCTGCAACGTGAACAGCTGACAGATCATCTTCGTCAACTTCATAAGTCTTGACTTCGTAAGAAATTTTGAGATTATCTAAAATTCTTGCGGCATTAGTCTTTTTTAACTTTTTAATTTTAATCACCAGCTTCAATTAAAAATTTTTTCCATAAATATCAATCGCTGTCGTATGTCCATATTTCACTTGACGAATCAATTCAAGATTTTTCGGTTGACTTTCAATCGTTTCATTAATTCCGTGTTCAATTATAAAAATCCCATTCACTTTTAATAAATTCAATTCGTCGATCTCAACTAATGCACGTTGCCATAAACCTAAATTATAAGGCGGATCGCAGAAAATTAAATCAAAAGTTTTCTGCTGATTCGCTAATTTTTTTATGATTTTGAAGACATCACCGCGAATGATCTCAGACTGATCGACAAAGTGAGCACGATTTACATTATCATTAATAATTGCAGTCGTCTCTTTATCAATAAAAGTTGAATGATTAGCACCACGAGATAACGATTCAATACCAAGCGCACCGGTTCCGGCGAAGAGATCAAGAATAATTTTTTCTTCAAAATCAATCATTCCATTCAAAATACTGAATAGAGATTCTTTAATTCGATCGGAAGTCGGACGCGTTGATAAACCTTTCGGCGTTTTTAAATTTAAGCCTTTAGCCTTGCCTGTAATAATTTTCATAAAAATTTTCCTCACAACAAATTAATTATTTTATGCGTTTGAGGAATGACTCGAACATCAAAAAGATATTTTAATGCTAACGTTTGCAATGATAAAATTTTTTCCGCTGAAATCGCTTTAATGTCATTGATCGGCGTTACCGGTTGCAAGATCAAAAAAATATCTTTTGAAACGTCGGCGATCGTCTTTATTGCCGTCAAAAATTCTTCTTGTGTCGTCTCATCTGATATAACAATCTTTGTGTATAAATCTTTAACCTGTGCAGTCTCAATAAATTTTCTATGTTCCTCAAAAAGATTCTTTCCAACAACACCAGGCAATTTTAAATCCATACTGACAATATCAATGCTATCAATGATCTTTGCAAGTTCGTTGTAAAGTGTTCCGTTCGTTTCAAGAAAAATTTTTAGATCGATTTGATCTGCGACGGCTTGAATAAAATCAGCGTGCATTAATGGTTCACCGCCGGTAAAGCTGATCGAATGAGTCGGCACTTCAGCAGAAAAATTTTTAATGACTTCGATCACATTATCAACAGAGATCGGATTAATAATTTTTTTAAACTTCATTGATCCGGCTGAAGTCTCAACATTGCAAAATTCTTGTCGATCAAAATTCGTATCGCAGTAAGCACATTTCAAATTACAATCTGCGAATCTCAAAAAAATTTGTCTGCAACCTAAATATTTGCCTTCACCTTGAATCGATGAGAAAATTTCAATTAAATTTGTTGAATGTTTCATAATGATAAATTTTAAACTCAAAAAAATTTTTTGGCAAGATGAATTAGTGATATAATACAAAAATATTTTTTAATTGTTGCGAGGTGTATTATGAAAATTCGTATTGCCGGATTGATCGAAAATTCTTTTGTCGACGGTGATGGAGTTCGATTTGCGATCTTCACACAAGGCTGTCAACGAAAATGCAAAGGCTGTCAAAATCCTATGACTCACGATTTTAACGGCGGAAAAATTTTTGAAGTTGAGGAAGTGATCAAAAAATTTCAAAGTATGAGATTAATCAGCGGAATCACTTTAACAGGTGGTGAGCCGCTTTGTCAGATCAAAGCCGTTACTGAAATTGCGATCGCTGCGAAAAAATTTAATTTAAGTGTTTGGTGTTATACCGGATACACTTTTGAAAATCTAATCGACAAAACTTTTTCTGATAAATTTTTTACTGCTGACGAGGTGAAAAATTTTTTGAATTATGTTGATGTGCTTGTCGACGGAGCATTTATCGAAAGTCAGAAAGATTTAACTTTGCAATTTCGTGGATCAACTAATCAGCGGTTGATCGACGTTCAAAGATCACTTGATCAGAAAAAAATTATTGAATGGGCTTTAACTTAAATTCAATATAAACAACGTAAAGATATATTGAATTGACAGAACAAGATCATTTGATATAATTAAAAAGTTTTGATCTAAAAAATTTTTTTTGTGAGGTGTTGAGTAATGGAACAAACAGCCTGGTCAATGTTGCCACCGATAATTACAATCGTTTTGGCATTGTTGACTAAAGAAGTTTATATGTCGCTAATCATAGGAATATTTTCCGGCGCAATGTTATTTACCGGCGGCTCATTAGTCGAGTCGATATTAACAATGTTTGCAGTAATGGAAGATAAAGTCGGCGGCAATGTAAATATTTTAGTATTTTTGGCGATACTCGGAATTTTAGTTGCGGCGATCACTAAATCCGGTGCAACTAAGGCTTATGGTGAATGGGCTGCAAAAGTCATTCACGGTAAACGCAGTGCATTAGGTTTAACGGCTCTGCTTGGTATCGTGATTTTTATTGATGATTATTTTAACTGCTTGACAGTCGGAACGGTTATGCGTCCTGTTACTGATAAATTTAAAATCGCCCGTGCAAAACTTGCTTATGTTATCGACGCGACGGCGGCTCCGATCTGTATAATTGCACCTGTTTCATCTTGGGCTGCGGCAGTCGGATCATCATTGCCTGAAGGATCAACTGTTGACGGCTTTACAATCTTTTTGCAAACAATTCCTTATAATCTTTACGCTTGGTTGACTATGGCATTTATGGCTTTCATAATTTATAGCGGTCGTGATTTTGCAACTATGGGATCAGTCGTCCGCAAGAATAAAGAACACTTTGAAATTCCGGCTGAATATCGTGACTCTGTTAATGAAGAGCAGAAAGTCAGCGGTAACGGTAAAATTATTGATCTTGTTTTGCCGTTGATCGTTTTGATCGGTGCTTGTATTTATGGAATGCTTTACACCGGCGGCATTCACAATGAAGGCGTATCGATCGCCGATGCTTTTGCTGATTGCGATTCTTCAAAAGGTTTAGTTTTCGGATCATTCACGGCGTTTATCTTCACCGGTTTATTGTATCTTCCTAGAAAAGTTGTAACCTTTGATGAATTTTGTAATTGTTTCACTCAAGGATTTAAAGCAATGGTTCCGGCGATCTTTATTCTCTGCTTAGCTTGGAGTCTTTCCGGAATTTGTTCAGATAAATTTCTTAATCTCGGCGGATATGTTGGTGAAGTTGTAAGACAACATATGTCCGTTATGATGTTCTTGCCGCTGATCTTCTTCTTAGTTTCGATTGGTCTTGCATTTGCAACCGGAACCAGTTGGGGAACTTTTGGAATTTTGATCCCGATCGCTATGGCTGTTCTTGACGCAACTAACACGGAACTTTATCCTATGCTTGTTATTTGTGTTGCAGCGATATTATCAGGCGCAGTCGGCGGCGATCACGCTTCACCGATCTCTGACACAACAATTTTAGCCTCTGCCGGTGCTCAATGTCATCATCTTGATCACGTCAGCACTCAAGTACCTTATGTCATTGTAGTTTCAACTTGTTGCGTAATTGGTTATATTGTTGATGGTTTAACTCAAAATGGTTGGCTTGGTCTTGTAACCGGTTTTGCCGCTTTAGTGATCGCAATGTTCATTATTAAGGCAAAAGTTCCGCCTGTTGATAATTAATCTTCTAATCACAATTCAAACATTGATAATTAAATTGCAAATCCTGTTGACTTTTAAAATCAACGTGTTACAATTATTTTAATAATTAATTTTGTTGTTAGGACTTTTTTCAAGGAAGGTGATCAAAATGTCAACAATTAATAGTATGTTGAGTGGTGCGCAGTCGCTTTTCAATTCTTACTATAGTAATTCTAACAATTCAAAGTCTCAAGATTCAATTTCAAAATTGTGGAATGCTTACGGTTCTTATGAGTCGAATGCAAATTCTGCACTTTCCGGCTTGAGTATGATCAGTTCAAATGTCAGTTCGCTTGTTAAGTCTTACGATGACACAAAAAATACTTTTTACGATGAATTTGACGAAACGATCAGCGCATTGAAAAAATCTGCTGAAAATATCAAAGGCTATAATTTCAATGTTGGTGAAGATGCTTTAAAAACTTCTGAAAATGTCAATGAAGACGGCGAAAAAGTTACAACTACTACGAAAAGTGCGGCTTTAACTGATGCTTTGAAAGCCGTTGAAGAGTTCGCAAGTAATTACAATGATACTATTGACTTCTTCAAAAATAATTCTGACGTTTCAAAGCGTGTCAGCAGAATGGCTCAGACTTTTGCTGATACAACTTATCGCCGTGCAAATTATCAATCGATCGGCTTGCAGATCGATAGCGATGGCAAAATGAAAATCGATGAAGATAAACTTGCAAAAGCGATCACTGAAGACCCGGACAAAGTTTCAAGTATTTTAGGCAAAGACGGTTTAGCCGGTAAAGCTGAAGATCATATTTCGCTTGCAAGTTCTCAACGTGATCGTCTCTTTCCTTCAGCTCAGACTTTGATTGGTAAAGATTTAACATCAGCAGCGATTTACACCGGCACTTCTTACCGCAATATGTCAAATTATGCTAACGTTGGTAATTTAATTAATATGATGTTCTAAAATATTTTAAGAAAATTTTTCGATCTCGATTATTAAAATAAATTAAACAATTTAAAAATCGCCTTGAACTTAAAACGTTCTAGACGATTTATTTTTTTTGTGCTATACTATCAGCGATCAAAGGTAGATCAATGATCGACTTTCTTAAATTTGAGGTAATTATGGCATTTAAAAAGTACAAAACCGTTGCAAGCGGCGAAATTTTCACGGCTGATTATGAAATTCAAAAGTCAAAATTTATTGCTCACGTTAAAAAAGTTGAGACTGAAGACGAGGCAAGAAATTTTTTGCAAGAGATCAAGAAGAAACATTTTGATGCAACTCATAATTGTTCGGCGTGGATTCTCGGAGTCAACGGTGAAAAGCAAAAATCAAATGATGATGGTGAACCGGGTGGAACAGCAGGCAATCCGATTTTAGAGACGATCAAGAAAAATGATCTCGTTAATGTTATAGTTGTTGTGACTCGTTATTTCGGCGGAATTAAACTCGGTGCCGGCGGCTTGATTCGTGCTTATTCACATACAGCGGCGATCGGGCTTTCTGCGTCGAAAATCATTGTTATGACTCCTATGCAAAAAATTTCTATTGAGATAAATTATAATTTTTTAGCAAGCGTTGAAAAGTGGATCAGAATAAAAAATATCAGCGTTGAAAATATCGACTACGCTGATAATGTTACTTTGAATTTATTAATTGCACCGAAAGAAGTTGACGATCGATTAACCGAACTAACTGATCTGACTTCAGCAAATTTTCAATACGCAATTAAAGATGAAATTCTTGTTGCAATTTCCGCTGACGATTGAATTAAAAAAATTTTTCTTGACAGAGTGATAGTATCGTGATAAATTGTAATTGTTTAGAAGACAAAGATTCCATAGTTGTTCGCTGACGAAAAGCCCACCCGATAGGAGTCGTAACCTAACAGGTGGGCTTTCGTTTGCCCTTAAACAGGTCGTAACTGTTTAATCAAGGAGCAAAATTATTTTTTGTTGCCGCGACCTTTAAAGAAGTCACGCACGATTTTATAAATGATGTTGGCAATGATAATATAACATATTTTTTAGAGAGAAGAGAAATTTATGAAAAATGTTTCAATACTCGGATCGACTGGATCGATCGGCACTCAAGCACTTGACGTTGTAAGAAATCATTCAGACGAATTAAAAATTTCAGTGCTTGCCGCTAATTCAAATGATCAACTGCTTGAAAAACAAATTGAAGAATTTCAACCGAAAATTGCAGTGCTGTCTGATGAATCAGCTTATCAACGATTGAAAGCAAGATTTAAAAGCAACTCAACGGAACTTCTCGGAGGACGACAAGCATTTATCGACGCGGCGACATTTGAAGACGCTGAAATTGTTTTGACTTCAATGCTTGGCTTTGCAGGACTTGAACCGACATTGAAAGCGATCGATGCCGGAAAAAATATCGCACTTGCTAACAAAGAAACTTTAGTAGTTGCCGGTGAAATTGTTATTGATCGTGCAATTCAGCGTAATGTAAAAATTTTGCCGGTTGATAGTGAACACGGTGCATTTTTTCAATGTTTGCAAGGTGAAGAGCGAAAATCGATCAAAAAACTTTTATTAACTGCGTCCGGCGGACCATTCAGAGGCAAAACTAAAAATGATCTTCAAAATGTAACCGTTGATCAAGTGCTTTCACATCCAACTTGGAATATGGGCAAAAAGATCACTGTTGATTCTGCAACGCTTGTTAATAAAGGTCTTGAGGTTATCGAGGCTAAATGGCTTTATGGTGTCGACTACGATCAAATTCAAGTTGTCGTTCATCCTCAAAGTATTGTTCATTCAATGATAGAGTTCTGCGATAATTCGATCATTGCTCAGCTTGCCTCAACTGATATGCGTTTACCTATTCAATACGCTTTAACTTATCCGAAAAGAATTTTTTCAACGGTTGAGAGTTTAGATTTTTGGACGATCAATCAACTGACTTTTGAAAAGCCGGACATTGAGACATTCAAAGGTTTAAAATTTGCTTATGATGCAGGAAAAATCGGCGGAACTTGTCCTTGTATATTTAATGCAGCGAATGAAATTGCAGTTGAGGCTTTTCTTAATGGAAGAATAAAATTTTTAGAAATTTACAACTTGATTGAAGAAGTTATGAATCGCAGAGAAATTTTTAATAAGATTGATCTTGAAACGCTGATTAATGAAGATCAAATTGCAAGATCGATCGCTAAAACTTTGATCGATAAATAAAAAAATTTTTTCAGTGGTGCTTGATAAGTGCCGCTGATTTTTTTATAATTAATAAATTTTTAATGATAAAATAATTTTTTTAATTCGTGATTAATTGTCAATTCAATTTGTAAAATGCTATAATATATTTAAAAAGAGATTCGTTTTAGAAAAATTTTTTGATTGTAAGTGTTATAAAAAATATGTGAGGTGTTAGGGTCATGAGAATAAAAAAATTTTTGAAAAAATTTGTCCTTGCCGCCGGACTTTTAACATTAACTGCAGAGGTTAGCGGCGGCGTTGATATGAATATCGCTTATGCTGAGATCATTGAACAAACTGTTGATGCTGTTGGAGAATATCGAATGGGCGATAACGAAACGAGAATTTCTGCTAAAGAAGCTGCGCTTGCTGATGCTAAACGTGTTGCGGCTGAAAAAGTTTTAACGCGAGTTGAAAGCTCCACAGATATTGAAAATTTTACAGTACTCAAAGATAGAATCAAATCATATACTAACGCTAATTTGAAAATTCTTGAACAAAAATATTCATTCGGCGGTGAAGAAGGAACACTTTGCACGGCTACGATCGTTGCAACGGTTAAGATTGATACTGATGATTTCAAAAATATTTCTGATTCACCTATTCAACCATTGCCCGGCAATGATAACAATAACAATAACAATAACAATCAACAGCAACAACCTTCATATGATCAACCACAGCCGCCTTATCAACAAAAAATAGATCCGCCGCCTTATAATTACGATTATCCACCGCCGCCACCAATTCAAAAGCCTCAACGCAAAGAATATAATGGACATCACTATCAAATTTTTGATGAAGGTTTAGATTGGTATGACGCACAATCATTTTGTGAAAATGAAGGCGGTCACCTTGTAACGATCGGATCAGAAGGTGAACAAAGATTTGTTGAAGCGTTGCTTGCTCAAGGTGAAAAAAATAGTTATTGGATCGGCGGACGTAAAAAAGTTGGCAGCGGAAAACTTTATTGGGTTGATGATACACCTTTTGAATACACAAATTGGGCTGAGGAACAACCGGATCATATTTCTGAATTAGCTTTGATGATCTATCGTCGAAGTAATCCTATGAGTCCGGGCACTGAATTTGGTAAATGGAATGATCTCGCCGCTGACGGTAAATTTAAGACTGAAGAATTTTTCGGACTTGAGAATTTCGGCTTTATTTGTGAATGGGATTATTGAGGTAATTGTGATATGAAAAAATTTTTTTTGTTAATGATGAGTCTGTTATTCATCTCCGTTAATTCAGCTACTTCAGTTAATGCACAAAATTATATCTTCGGAACGTTTTTTACGTCTAATGAAGATACTTATGTACAATGCTATCTTTCAAATGACGGCGTAAATTTCACTCACTGGAAACAATTAGCCGATCTCAAAGGGCGTGATCCGTCTTGTCGAATTTACAACGGTAATTTGTATATTTGTTTAGTTGAGCCGAAAGAATCCGATCAAACTTTTTACATTACGAAATTTAATTTGAATGATCTCAACGATACTATAAGCAGTGAGCAGACTTCATACGGTGTTATTAAGCGTGGAAATGCTCGCAATATCTGGGCACCTGATTTGTTTATCGACGATAATGGCGCAGGTTATGTTTATTTTGCTAAAGAGAAAGAAGGCAATAAAAAATCTAAAAGAGAATTTGATATTTACGTTTCAAAGTGCGGTAATATTGAAAGCGGAATTTTTGAACCTGCGCAGAAAATCAATTTACCGGCGACTTCAAAAAGTTATATTGATGCACACGTTTTAAAAGTCAACGGAAAATATTATATGATCGTTAAGAATGAAGAAGAGATCACTAACAACGAAAATAAATCGCCGTTGATGTTAAAATCAAATTTGCCGACTTTTGAGACTTACGAAGAGATCAAAGATTGGCCATTGAAAAATATTCGTGGTTATGAAGGCTTTTCAATGCTTGAACGTGACGGAAAAATTTTTATTTACGCTGATAACTTCACTCACAAATATGACAACATATCGACTTCTAATTATACTGTTTGGGTTGCTGATAAGCAGAATATTGAAACCGGACCTTATAAGGCTACTTATGTTGAGACTGATGATCGTACATTGAGACACGGCAGTTTAATTTTGATTGACGATCGATATATTGAAGATAAGCCGCAATTTAAAAAATTTGATAATGTTCACGAATCAAAAATTATTAAACTCAACAGAGAAGATTTTAGCGACGGCAGCGGCAAGGATAAAAATTTTGCGATAAATTATCTTGCACCTGCTCCGAATGTTTTGTATGTCATACCGAATAAAACTTTTGTTGAGATAAAAAATATTTCTAATCCTTACGGCTTAACGAATTTTAAAATCAGCTTGACTGACGGCGCAAAGTTAAAAATTTTTAATCAAGTACTTGAAAAAAATTCAACAGACGACGATCCAATTTACAATATTGCTATTGATCCAAACGGAAGAATTAAAAATATTGAAAGCGTGCGTAACTAATGGACTTAGCACAATCAATTTATAAAACCGAAACCTTAGGAAAAATTTCAAATTCTAAATTCCTCATTCCGAATTCCGAATTCCGAATTGATATAGCTTTTGGTGTTGATGCAAATTATATTCCGCCTATGGGTATAATGCTTACTTCGATCTTGATGAATAATCCGAATGAAAATTTTCACGTCCACGTATTTTTAAATTCAATTTTGCCTGAGGATGTCGACAAATTAAAAACGCTTGTCAATCAATACTCTAATCTTCAAATTGATATGTATTATGTTGACGTGAGCGTTTTTAAAAATTTTCATATCGAAAAAGGTTATACAGTGGCAACTTATCATAGAATAATAATTGCTAAAGTACTTTATACAAAAATTTCTAAGTTACTTTATATCGACGCTGATACTTTATGTGTTGGAAAAATTTCAGAGTTTCAAAAATTATCTTTTGATGACAAAATGATTATGGCAGTGCTTGATCGTGGTGAATGGCTGCCGCAGCATATGAAAGAAATGAATATTTCGGAGCAGCAAGGTTATTATAATGCCGGAGTTTTGTATATCGATCTGGAACGCTGGAATGATTTTGGACTTTCAGAAAAGATGATGGAAATTTTGAATGAGAGAAAATTATCATTTCAAGATCAAGATGCAATTAACATTTTGGCAGGCGATCAAATTAAATCATTGCCGGTTAAGTTTAATCAATTTCTTCTGATGAAACATTCTAATGAAGAATTGCCGAACGATACAATCATTATTCATTTCGCCGGTCAATTAAAGCCTTGGCAGCCTTGGTGCGAAAATCCTCAACGTGCAATTTATGATGAATATCGAAATAAATCATTGTGGAAAGATTTTAATTATCAACCACGAGACTATCAAGAAAATAGATTGATGGGCAAAGCGGCTCGACATAACGGCGATTATTCAGCGGCTTTGAAGTGGTATTATCGATATGTGAGAGATAAATTTAAACGATGAAATTAAAAATTTATATTGCGACACAAGCCGATCAAAATTTCCCTAAAAATAAAAATTATATTCCGCTGATTGTCGGAAAACCGGATCAAATGATCGACGGCGGTTTAAATGACAGCGTTGGTGAGTCGATCGCCTCAAAGAATAAATTTTATTGTGAACTTACAGGACAATACTGGATATGGAAAAATGATCACGAAAGCGATATTGTTGGATTGTGCCATTATCGCAGATTTCTTTGGGTTAATGATATTCGTCGTCGACTTTGCAAGAAGAATTTCACAACAATTAATAATGAAGTTGAAAATTATCTTGATATAAGTAATGTTGAATCAATCTTGACAAATTATGATATAATTCTGCCGAGACCATATATATTTTCTGCTGACAATATAAAATCGCAATTCGTCCGTTATCACGGTCAAACAAATTACGACTTGATGATTGATTCTTTGCAATGCTTATATCCTAATTATTCTGATTCTGTTAAGTCTATATTTAATCGACGTTTTGAATATCTTGCAAATTTGTTGATCGTCAAGAAAAATTTATTTGATGCTTATTCTGAATGGTTATTTTCAATCTTGCAAGACGTTGAAAATAAAATTGATTTGTCAGACAAAAAAAATTTTCGGCTGCTTGGATATATGGCTGAACGTCTTTTGAATTTGTATGTATCTCATAATAAATTGCGTGTCAAAGAAGTTCCGCAGATTTTTATATCAAGTGCAAACGATGAAGAAGATTTATATATTGATTTCAGATATTTCAAGCGTCGATATTTTGGCGGCTTGCTTGATTTCAGAGATAAAATTTTTGGCAAGAGAATTTCAAAAAAGAATATTTAAATAGGTTTAAGGTGTTTAATTAATTTAGAGGTGATGACTTTTGATTTTAACTGTAGTAGCGGCAATTTTTGTCTTCGGACTTTTGGTCTTAGTCCACGAGTTAGGACATTTCATAACGGCTAAAATGACAGGAATGCGTGTTGATGAATTTGCGATCGGTTTTGGTCCGAAATTGATCAGCACTAAACGCGGTGAAACAGTTTATTCAATTCGTGCAGTTCCACTCGGCGGCTTTAATGATATAGCCGGAATGGATCCAACGAATGATGAAGCCGGTGATCGCGGCTTTTGGCGTAAACCGGTTTTATCAAGAATGATCGTAATTCTTGCCGGTTCAGCGATGAATTTTATTTTGCCGGTGATCTTGTTCTTCGGAATATTTTTTTTCAGCGGTGTAAGTTCACCTTCAACTGATCCGATTATTGGAACGGTGATCGAAGGTAGAGCGGCTGATCAAGCAGGTTTAATGGCAGGCGATCGAATTATTAAGATCGACGGTGCAGAAGTTACAACTTGGGAAGACTTCAGCAAAAAAATTCAAGCTGTTACTGAAGAAAAGCCGATCGCTTTAACTTATGAACGTGACGGAAAAATTTCTGAAGTTTCCATTACGCCGACTTATGACTCAACTAGCAAAAGATTTTTGATCGGCGTGAATAGTCTGATCGTCAAAAATGATGTTGGATTATTTGAGTCAATGAAGTTAGCAGTTGAACGAACGATTGAAATAATTGCTTTTATGTTGACAGCTTTAGTAGGGATTTTTTCAAATCCATCTTCAGCTGAACTTGCTGGACCGATCGGAATTGCACAAATGGCAGGCAAATTTGCGGCTGATGGATTTGTTCCGCTCTTGAATTTTGCTGCGTTGTTAAGTCTGAACTTAGGAATAATTAATTTGTTGCCTGTTCCGGCACTCGACGGCGGACATTTCGTCACGCTTGCACTTGAGGCAGTCAGAGGCAAGCCACTAGGTCCGAAGGCTTTGATCTATGCACAAAGAGTTGGTGTTGCACTTTTATTACTGTTGATGCTCTTTGCAACGAAAAATGATATTGTTCGTGTCTTCTTCAGTTAGTTTTGCAAAAAATATTTTATAAATAATTCTTAAACTATTGCAAAATAAATCAAGCGTGTTATAATAAAAAAAATTTTTAAAATCTTTTTTGTGTAAATGGATTTTTATGGAAAGGTAGGGATTATTATGGCAATTTCAGGTGTTGGTGCCTCTATGCCGGTAACGACTTTTCGTCAAATGAATGTCGATACCATTCAAACCGGTAGAGAAGTTACTTCTGACAAGATGGAAGAAGCAAGAATGCCTGTATCGAATTTCGGTACTGAGGCAAATGTCGGACGTGGTCAATTCAGTCAAATGAGTGAGCAAATGGCAACCGAAGCTGTCAATACTATGTCAAGCATTATGGAACAAGATGATGATTTTGAACCGGCAGTTAATGGTAGTGATTCAGCTTTTGGTCCTAGCGGTTTCCAAGAATCATTTGATAATTCTTTCAATCCTGCAATGCAACGCGCCGCAAGTTCTTATTCCTATTTTAATCAATAATTCTTCTTTGTCATTCAAAATTTCGACTTGATGATTAGGTAAATAATCAAACTGAACTGAATAAAATTTGACAAAAAATTAGCAGCCCGTTTTGAAATGCGGACTGCTTTTTTTCGTGCTTTTAAATCTTTGATCTTACACACCAAATTCAAGTTCTTCAATATCTTCCGGGTGATCTTTGATGTGCTCTTGATATTTGTGATATTCGTTTTCAAAATTTTTCTCTTCAACAAGTGCCATTTGAACTGCAAGAAGTGCAACTGAACAAATTCTAGCAATTTCGTGCGAGTCGAAGGATTCAACCAAACGTGTAACAGCTTTAGCCTCTTCATCAAGCATATCGTGAGAATCAGTATTGAAACGATTTATTAACAAGAGATCAAACATTTGTTGTTCAAGTGCTGACCAACCGAGAGTTATACCTGCATTACTGCGTGGAGTTCTGTCGTGAAGATTGAAATCATCGCTGAAGTCACCTAAATCAGGGATATAAATTTCTTCATCATCTTCAAATTTACGTCTGTTTTTTAACAATACAAAAACCTCCTTGTCTGCCTCGAATTCTATTTTGATACACTATTAATTATTTTAACATTTTTGCAAAACATAGTCAACGAAAATCAAAATTAAAATTGACACCTTATGATTAAAAAATTTTTCGTGAATTGTGCTGTGAGCATAACAAAACGAAAAATTAATTTTCTATAATGACTTCAGAAAAAATTTTTAAATTCTGAGGTGCGATTATGAATAAATTTTCTCTTGCAGGATTATCTTTTATGCCGGAAAAAATTTGATAAGCATAATTCGGATTTAAATTCGATCTCTCTATTACTTCTGACTTCGATAATTTTTTTTTCGTCAAGCAAGTCTTTTAAATATTCATTGAATGGTTTAACAAATTTATCTTTATTGCGATCCAAATAACCTTTGATATTTTTCTTGGCTTTCAATTCACCAAGAAGATCGCCGGTACTTTTAGCGAAATTCAAAAATGACATTAATATAAACTCTATTCTTTTTGCTTCATGATATAATAAACTCGATTTTGTATCAAGGAGCAATTTTTTTATGATCTCACTTGAAAAATATCTTAACAGCTTTTTTAATTTGATGAATTTTAAAAATTATTTTCTAAAGTATAATCAATGAATAATAGAATTATTGATAGATTGAAAATTTAATGATATAATTCACGCAAAAAATTTTTTCACTTAGAATTAAATTCAATTCGGAGGTAATTCGATGAAGATACGGACAACAGAATATTTTGTTCGTGAAGTTATAATATCAATGATTCGTAATCGCTGGATGACTTTTGCATCTATCGGCACTGTTGCAGTTTCACTTTTTGTTCTCGGTGTCTTTATGTTGATCGTAATGAATTTAACACGCTTAGCATCGGAACTTGAATCGCAAGTACAAATCACCGTTTATCTCAACGATGCACTTAATGACGAAGGACGCAATGAAGTTGAACAAATGATGAAGGATATGAACAGCATTGCAAAGATTGAATATATTCCACGTGAACAAGCTCTGCAGAAGTTAGAGGAACGATTAGGCGATCAAAGATACATTCTTGACGCGCTAGGTGATTCTAATCCATTGCCTAATTCTTATATCGTCACGGTTAAAAAGCCGGAACAAGTCGAATCAACAGCGGTTGCGATCGCTGATCTTTATGGTGTCGACGAAGCGAAATATGGTCAAGACG
Organism: Selenomonadaceae bacterium; assembly: GCA_017476425.1. Lineage (GTDB taxonomy): Bacteria > Bacillota > Negativicutes > Selenomonadales > Selenomonadaceae > Quinella. The sequence goes on along the minus strand of JAFUZV010000071.1, from coordinate 2,355 downwards.
TTGCAACTCATCTTTTCGATATGACAAGGCTTGTTAGAATGTTCGGCTTTCTGTTAATGGTACTTTTAACCGGCGCAACGATCTTTATAATATCAAATACAATTCGATTAACAGTCTTTGCAAGACGAAAAGAAATTGCTATAATGAAATATGTCGGTGCAACTGATTGGTTTATCAGAATACCATTCATTTTAGAAGGTATAGCACTTGGATTTATCGGCGGCGGATTATCAGCGATTGCCTTAAGAAGTTTTTACTCAGCAATGGCGGCAAAAATTTATAGCACGTTGACATTTTTCCCGTTGATGCCGCAATATCCGTTTATAAATTACGTTACAACAATTTTGATCGTAGCCGGAATGATAATCGGAACGATTGGAAGTACAATTTCACTGAAGAGATTTTTAGAAGTCTAAAGAGGTGATATTTTGGAAAGTTCATTTAAAAAATTTTTAGCGATAATAATTGCGCTCGGAATATTTTTAACGCCTTTATTAGTTTATGCTGATGAGACTGAAGAACTTGAGAATAAAAAAGCCGTTATCGATGCAAAAGCTGATAAGGCTAAACAAAAATCTGATGAACTCTGGGAAAAGATCGAATCAGTTTCAGAGACTAAGAGATATTTAGACGAAGAAGCAAGTGTTGCGATCGCTGATTATGATCAGAAACAAGCAGCACTTGATCAGACGATCGGCAGAATTTATGAGAATGAAGAGAAATTGCAAGCCGCTGAAATTGATTATGAGAATAAGCACGGCATTTTAATGGTTCGTGTTAAAGATATTTATATTAATGGACAGATCAGTTATCTTGATGTACTTTTTGGATCAAAAGATTTTTCAGACTTCTTTACAAGAATGGATCTTTTGAAAAGAGTTGTTAAACAGGATTATAATTTAGTGCAGGAAGTTTTGAAACAACAGAAAGAGATCAAAGCCGTAAGAAATCAATTAGAGGCAGATCGACGCATTCAAGAAGAATTAGCAGACAAAGCTGAACACGCTAAAGAAATTAAACTTGAGAAAGTAGCTAAACAGCAAGAATTGATCGACAAGATGAAGACGGACAAAGCGATTTATGATAAACAATATGATGAAATGATGGCGGCATCAGAACAGGTTGCAATTTTAATTCAGCAAAGCAAATATAAACCGCCACCACCTCCGCCGTCTCCACCACCTGCACCGCCTTCAACAAATTCATCAGACGATCCGCCAAGTTCCTCAAGCAATGACGTTGAAGTTTATAATGCAACGCCATCAAGTTCCGGCGGAATGATATGGCCTATCAGCGGACCTATAACTTCACCTTTCGGCTGGAGAACGCATCCGATCTTCGGCAGTCAACGCTTTCATAGCGGACTTGACATCGGCGGTGATTATGGCTTGCCAATTCACGCAGCTAAAGCCGGCGTTGTAAGTCACGCAGGCTGGATCGGCGGCTATGGTAATACAGTTATGATCGATCACGGCGGCGGAATTGTTACGCTTTATGGTCATAATGAATCGTTAAATGTCAGTGTTGGTCAGCAAGTTTCACAAGGACAAGTTATCGCTTTCTGCGGCTCAACAGGCAATTCAACCGGACCACATTGTCATTTTGAAGTACGTTTGAATGGCGAGCCTGTAAGCCCGTACAATTATTTATAATGGGTAATTGATAATTGGTAATGGGCAATTAAAATTTTTTCTCATTACCCATTGTCCATTACACATTACCCATTAATCACGGAGTGATATTATGAGTAAGAAAAAATTATTTATTTGTATAATTTTGACGGCGTTCATTTCTTCAGCAATGACAATCGCCGGAATTTGTCTTGCACTTGAATTAAATGTCGGTCGTGCAACAAATTTAGCAAGATTATTTTGTGCAATGCACTTTATCGAAGATCATTATGTCGACTCTGTTGACTACACGAAGATGATCGATGGAGCGATCGGCGGTATGGTTCATTCGCTTGGTGATCCTCATTCAATTTATCTTGATCAGCGTCTTTACAATCAAATTAAATCTGACACGTCCGGCAGTTTCGGCGGAATAGGCGTTTATATGGGATTTAAAGATGGCGGCGTGCAAATTATTTCAGTTATGCCTGATTCGCCTGGTGAAAAAGTTGGACTGCAAGCCGGTGACTCAATTTTAGCCGTCAATGGTACACCTGTTAGTGAAATTGAGCCGGATGAAGTTGCTTTGAAAATTCGCGGTGAATCTGGGACGACTGTCGATCTTTTAGTTCACCGTGAAGGTCAAGAAGATAAAACTTATACATTAACGCGATCAGTTATCAAAGTTAAAACTGTTGCCGATAAAATGATCGACGACAAGATCGGTTACATAAAAATTTCTAAC
>JAFUZV010000070.1 GCA_017476425.1 Selenomonadaceae bacterium | reverse complement strand
TCAAAAGTGTTGTTGACAATATACAAGCAAAACGTTTTAAATTTTCAAAGTAATACACTCAATCTGGAATTGAGAGGCGAAATATTAAAGCTCATCGCAACCGTTAAGCCTGTCACGCTTAACAGCTGAGTCAACTTTAATAAGCGTGAGACCCGTAGAAATCAAGTTGCTCCATTACAGGCAAAACATCGTGAGACTTAAGAAGTTTGTAGAGGAACAAGCGACCTTTTTGAGTCCAATAATTGTGAGTGACGGCGTGTCTGATACCGGCGTTGTCGAATTTTTCCCAAGTCTTAGTTTGCATATAACCATTATTTGCAAGGTGTTGGTAGAGATACCAGATACCGCCTTGCTTGAATTGAATGCCGAGCCTGTTAAGTAATTTGTTGAAAGCCTTAGCACTCATACCATAATCTTTAGCAATGCCGGTAGTAGCGATAACATCAGGGCACTGAAGAATAGTTTCACAATAAGCTGATTTAGGTTGCATATCGGCGATCTGTTCGGCTTGTTTGATGACAGTTTTTTCAAGGTTTTTAGATTTTTCACGTTCCGCCTTGAGTTCTTGAAGAAGTTTAATACCAAAGTCAGGATCATTAATAATCTTGTCAACGGCTTCATCAGTAGCGTAAATGCCGTGCTTGCGAATAGAAGGGATAACGTCGTGAGTGATCCAACGCTTAAATTGTTTAGCTGAAGGTTTCCGACTTCCAAGAATCAAATTGTAAAGTCCAGATTCATTGACTGCCTTCATCTCACGCATTTGACCACCTGATGTCAGTTTAACCGACACCAGCTCATCATCATCAAGACGAGTAACTGCTTCACGTGAATTTGAAATATCGAGAGCGTCACAAATATCTTTAGCAACGAAGAGCGGCTCACCATTTTGAATGACGACACGGACATTTGCGCCGATCGTTTCATTCGTGAAAGTTTGAAGAGAATTAGAAATAGTAGAAACATCTTTAGTCATAAAAATCACTCTTTATTTAGATTGTAATGCCATTCAACAATTTTTGATTGTTGAAAACATCAAAAAAAATTTCTTCCATTGACACACCAATATCATCTTCAAGGCGTTTCATTACTTTGGCTGGTGGAGCGGTTTCACCATTTTCCCACGCAGACCACGCTTGTTGTGTAATTCCATAAATTTTAGCCATTTCAGATTGTGTTCGTGTACCGCGAAAATCAATTAATTTTTGTCTTTTCATATCATCACCTCACATTGTGTTGACAATTTAAAATTGTTAGTGATATAATACAATTAATAATTGTGTTTGTCAAGTAGTTTTACAATTTTTTTGTTATTTATTTTTACAATTAAGAATTGTATAATTATAATAAGGAGGTGGACGTTATGTTATCAAAGAAATTAAAAGCATTGCGGCGTGAGCGTGGTTTATCGCAAGCAGCATTAGCAGAGAAGTTTGACATAACACAACAAACGGTTGGCAGATGGGAAACCGATCTTGCATATCCAACTATTGAAACACTTAAACAACTTGCAAGATATTTCAACGTATCTATTGATTATTTGCTCGATAATGAAGAGGCAAAACATCAGCCATTAATAACTGAAAATCAAAATCGACTAATTGAAGGATATGACAAATTAAACGGCGAAGGACAAAAAATGTTGCTAGGAATATTAGCGTCACTGCAACAATCACATGCAAAAATAATAAATTAAGCAAGATAGGAGAATGAAAAATGATTAAAGCAATGAGAAAATATAAATCATATATTCCATTTAATTCAGTAAATAACAATGATGATCAGAAATTAATGAGCAAAGAAGAATA
>JAFUZV010000069.1 GCA_017476425.1 Selenomonadaceae bacterium | reverse complement strand
GCTGAATTAGCAGACAAGATCGCCGCTGTTCGTGATAAAGTAACGATCAGAAGTGTATTAACGTGTAAAAGTCAATTTGGCGTTTGCAAAAAATGTTATGGTCGTGATCTTGCAAATGGATCAGAAGTTGAAGTTGGTGAGGCAGTCGGAATTATTGCGGCGCAGTCGATTGGTGAGCCCGGTACACAGTTGACAATGAGAACATTCCACACCGGCGGCGTTGCCGGTGAAGATATTACTCAAGGTTTACCACGTGTTGAGGAACTTTTTGAGGCAAGAAAACCTAAACATAATGCTATCATTGCAGAGATTGACGGCTTAGTGAGTATGTACACTGATGAAAAGAATCTCAAGCACGTTGTGATCACACCGTTCGGAGCTGTCAAAGGTTTAGACGCTGAAGAGAATACTCAACAAATTTTGCAAAGAGATTACACAATTCCATATGGTGCAAGACTTGCCGTCAATGACGGTCAACAAGTCAAAGCCGGTGATAAATTAACTGAAGGTGCGATCAATCCTCACGATATTTTGCGAGTCTGTGGTCTTCGTGATACTCAAAAATATTTAGTCTACGAAGTACAAAAAGTTTATAAATCTCAAGGTGTTGAGATTAACGATAAACATATTGAAGTTATGGTTCGTCAAATGCTGCATAAGGTTAAGATTGAAGAGAGCGGCACGACAGAATTTTTACCTGGTGAATACGTTGATATAAATGCTTTTGAGGCGGCTAATACTAAAGCGATTGAAGACGGTGGTGAGCCGGCAGTTGCAAAACCGATCTTGCTCGGAATTACTAAAGCATCGCTTGCAACTGATTCATTCTTGAGTGCGGCAAGTTTCCAAGAGACTACAAGAGTTTTGACGGACGCAGCGATCAAAGGCAAAGTTGATCCGCTGATCGGTCTCAAGGAAAATGTCATTATTGGAAAATTAATTCCGGCGGGTACAGGTATGCCGATCTATCGTGATTTAGAAGTTGTCGAAGAAGAAGAAGAACAGATTTAATTTAATTTAGAATGCAGAATTAAGAATGCAGAATGAGGAATCAAAAATTTAACATTCTGCTTTTTTTGTTGGTAGGATAAGTTATTATGAAAAATAAAATTACAACAATTTTGGATTATGACAAGATCAAATTGAAATTACGATCGAAATGTCGAACAGCGATCGGTAGTGAAATTGTTGATTCGTTAAATATGAGCGGCGATATTGAAGAAGTTTTATTGCGACTGAATGAAACGAATGAATCAGTCAGAATTAATGAACTTTCAACGCCGCCATTAACTGATACAAAAGACATTAGAGAATTTTTAAAGCGTGCGAAAATCGGCAAGGCTTTAGAGATCGTCGAGATAATCGACATTCGATCTACTATGTCAGCTATGCGTGACGTTAAAAAATTTTTCAAGGAAATTGAAATTGATTCAAAGATTTTAAAAAGCCGATCAAGTCAAATTGAAATTCTCGGCAATTTAGAACAGAAAATTGATCGGACGATTGATGAACACGGAGCGATTAGAGATGATGCAAGTGCTGAACTTTTAAAAATTCGTCGTGGACTTAAATCTGCGCAGGAAAGCATCAAAGAAAAAATTTTTTCGATCTTACATAATCCAACGTATCAAAAATATTTTCAAGAGACGATTTATACAATGCGTGGCGATCGATACGTCATACCGATCAAGCAAGAATATCGAAGAGAATTTCCGGGACTTGTGCACGATCAATCAGCGACGGCGGCGACAGTTTTTATTGAACCTATGGCGATCGTTGAAGCAGGTAACCGTGTCAAAGAATTAACGGCGGCTGAACGAAATGAGATCGCAAGGATTCTTAGAGTTTTGACAAGTGAAATAAGTTCTCACGGCGAAATTTTATTGAACAATTTACAAATTCTTGGACAGATCGATTTTGCATTTGCTAAAGCTGAACTTGCAAGAGAAATGATCGCCGTTGAACCGCTGATTAATAAAGACGGTCGAACTAAATTATTCAAAGCACGTCATCCATTGATCGACGCTGAAAAAGTTGTACCGATCGATCTTGAGATCGGACAGCGTTATAAAATGCTTTTAATCACGGGTCCTAATACCGGCGGCAAAACTGTCAGCCTTAAAACTCTCGGACTTCTTTCAATGATGGCACAAAGCGGCTTGTATATTCCGGCGGAGATCGGATCAGAATTAACAATCTACAAAAATATTTTCGCAATGATCGGTGATGAACAAAGCATTGAACAATCACTGTCGACATTTTCCGGACATATGACGCAATTAGTTTCAATAATGAATAATGTTGACGCTGATGATCTCGTTTTGCTTGATGAGATCGGCGCAGGAACTGATCCTGAAGAAGGCAGTGCATTAGCCCAAGCGATTTTAGAAAAACTTTTACAGATTAACGCAACAACTTTAGCAACAACTCATTACACGCAGTTGAAAACATTTGCATATTCAACAGAAGACGTAATGAATGCAAGCGTTGAATTTGACGTTGAGACTTTAAAACCGACTTATAAATTATTAATCGGACAGCCCGGAACAAGTAGAGCATTTGCTATCAGTGAACGATTAGGCTTATCAAAAGAATTAATCAAACGTGCAAAAGAATTTTTAACTCAAGAAAGCGTAAACTTTGAACAAGTGTTGAGCGGCTTAGAACGTGAAAGATTAGAATATGAACAGCGAAATGATGATCTTGTCAAGCGTCAACGTGAATTAGCGAAAGTTGAAAAGCGTGTTAATGAATTACGTGATGAACTCAACAAGAATAAAGCGGAAATTTTGAGAAAAGCACGAGAAAAATCAGCGGCGATGATTCGTAAAACGAAACGTGAGGCAGAAGAGATCATTGAATCACTCAAGGAACAATTTGACGATCTTGGGATCAAACGTCGACAGCAGGCAATTCAAGAAGCAAGAGCAAGACTCAATGAATCAGAAGCGAATTTTGCGCCCGGAATAATCAATCAACGAATCGGAAAACGAATCGACGGCAGTAAATTAGAAGTCGGTGATGTCGTTTATATTACGAAATTAGATCAGAAAGGCACGATCACAGCGATCAGTAACAACGGCGATGATTTAACTGTACAAGTTGGTGCGTTGACGGCTAATATTAAATCGTCGATTTGCAGATTTGTTTCAAAGAATAGTTCAGATGATGAATTAAATTCATTGCCGATAACTTCAAATAAAAATTCCAGCAGTGATCTTTTACAAATTGCCTCAACAATTCAGCGTGAAATCGATGTTCGAGGTATGCTTGTAAATGAAGCGGAGTCGCTTATTGGAAAATTTATTGACGGCGCAGCGATCGGCGGCTTGAAAACGGTTTTGATCATTCACGGCAAAGGCACCGGAGCATTAAGAACAGGCATACATAAATATTTAAAGAGCAATAAATCGGTAAAAAGTTTTGCGCTTGCTGATATTGATGAAGGCGGAGCTGGCGCAACCGTTGTAACAATCGCTTGATTATTAATAAAAATTTTTCAGTCGTTAATATTATTTAACGGCTTTTTTATATAAAGATAAAAAATTTAGCCGATACAAAAATAAGTAAATGTATCGGCTATTTGTGTTTTATAAATTTAATGTTTTGGTGTGAAAAAATTTTTTTGAAGGCTTTTAAGTTCCTCACTAGTAAATTGATATTTCTTTCCGCAGAATTGACAATTAACTTCAGCGTGTCCATCGTCGATCAGACTTTGTAGATCGTCACGACCTAAACTCATCAAAACACCTTCGATCTTCTCTCTGGAACAGTGACAACGAAATTGAAGATCAGTTGTCGTCGAAAAATTTATATCGAAACCATCAAAAATTTTTTTAATGATCTCTTTTGCGTCTAAACCACTTGCAACAAAATCAGTTACTGAATTTACTGCACAAAGGTTGCTTTCAAGACGATTCAAAGTATCTTCACTAACATTAGGTAAAGGTTGAACGAAGAAACCACCGGCGGCTTTGATCGTTAAATCAGTATCAACAAGCACGCCTAAACCTATACTTGATGGTGTCTGCTCCGAAACATATAAATAATTTGTCAAGTCCTCTGCAATTTCGCCGCTAACAATTTCAGCACTGCCGACGATATTTTTTTTGAGTCCTGTAAATCTCGTAACGCTGACTAAACCATTTCGACCAACTCCACCGGCAACATCGATTTTGCCTTTAGAGTTCAACGGTAAATCAACATGAGGATTATCAACATAACCACGTGTAAAACCTTCAGGCACTGCATCAGCAACAATTTTTCCAAGTGGTCCATCGCCTTGAATTTTGATTGTTATAGCCTCATCGTTTTTTAAATTCGCTGCGAAAAGTAATGCACCTGTCATAGTTCGTCCGAGTGCTGCCGCTGCAACCGGATAACAATCGTGACGCTTGACGACCTCATTAACTAAATTTGTAGTTACTGCTGAAAAAATTCTTACACCTTCAACAGTTGCCTTTACTAAATGATCTTTCATAAAAATTTTCGTTCCTCTCAAAAATTTTTCTCTAAATTTCAAATTAATTATATCACTTCTATAATTACTTGGAAAATTTTTATCAATTTCATTTTTTATTGTCAATCTTCTTTACTTATAATTAACTAACACAACAAATTAATTTATAAAATTTCGTAAACACTTGACAAATCAAAATAAATAATTTATCATATATGACATATTAAATTTATATGTATTTGTATTTGTTGTTGAAATTCTACCAATTTCTTTAAATTGAATTTTATAAGTTTTTATTTTGATTAAGGAGTGTTTGAAATGTTAAAACTCAAGAAAATTATCAGCGTTATGTTAGGTGCGGCACTTGCTATTGGTACTGTTGGTATTATAACTGGCTGCGGCGGTGAAAATTCTGCATCAAATTCTGAAAATCCAAAAGAATTTTTAAATGTCTCTTACGATCCGACTCGTGAACTTTATGCAAATTACAATGAAAAATTTTATGAACATTGGACGAAAGAACTCGGTAAGCCTGAAGTTACATTGACACAATCTCACGGCGGAAGCGGTAAACAGGCTCGTGCAGTTATTGAAGGTCTTGAGGCTGATGTTGTTACTCTTGCTCTTGCTTATGACGTTATCGAAATTAAAAATAACGGTTTAATCAGTGGCGGCTGGGAAAATGAATTTCCTGATAATTCTTCGCCTTACACTTCAACGATTGTATTTTTAGTCAGAAAAGGCAATCCGAAAAATATTCACGATTGGGACGATCTGATTCGTGATGATGTTTCGATCATTACGCCTAATCCAAAGACTTCCGGCGGTGCACAATGGAATTATTTAGCAGCTTGGGAATTTGCAAGAGAAAAATTTAACGGTGATGAGACGCAAGTTAAAGATTTTATCAAAAAAATGTTTTCAAATGTTGCTGTTCTTGACAGCGGTGCTCGTGGTGCTACAACTTCATTCGTTCAACGTGGTCAAGGTGATGCTTTAATTGCTTGGGAAAATGAAGCTCTTTTGTCTATGAAAGATTCTCCGAATGATTACGAAATTATTACTCCGTCTATCTCAATTTTGGCTGAACCTTCTGTTGCTGTCGTTGATAAAATTGTCGATAAAAAAGGCACTCGCGACATTGCCGAAGAGTACATTAAATATCTTTATTCTGATGAAGGTCAAGAAATCGCCGCTCAAAATTTCTATCGTCCACGAAATGAAAAAATTCTTGAAAAGTACAAAGATACTTTCAAGCCGTTAAAACTTTTCACGATCAAAGATAAATTCGGCGGCTGGGTTAAAGCTCACGAGGATCATTTTGCTGACGGCGGCACTTTCGATCAAATTTATCAAAAATAAGGTGATCTGATGAAAAAATTTAACGTAATACCCGGTTATCATTTAACTTTAGGTATAACTTTAACTTTTGTGAGTTTATTTTTATTCATACCTCTGGCTGCATTCATTCTGTTTACCGGCGGTATGGGTTTTGATAAATTTATCAATGCAGTTACTGATTATCGTAATGTTCACGCTTATGGAGTGAGTTTCTTCTGTGCTTTAGCGGCGGCGATTATAAATTCAATTTTCGGTTTAATTCTTGCTTGGGTGCTTGTCCGTTATGACTTCAAAGGTCGCAAAATTATGGATGCACTTATTGATTTGCCTTTTGCTCTTCCGACTGCTGTTGCAGGTATCGCTTTAACCACTCTTTACGCTGAAAATGGTTTTTTAGGCAAAATTCTTTATTCTATCGGTATTCAATCTGCATTTTCTCCTTTCGGAATTACAATCGCTTTGATTTTTGTCGGTATTCCATTTGTCGCTAGAAGTGTTCAGCCGGTTTTGAAAGAAATTGATCCTCAATTAGAAGAGGCCGCTAATTTATTTGGTGCTAATAATTGGACGATTTTCAGTAAAATAATTTTTCCTGAATTAATTTCGCCGCTTTTAACTGGTTTTGCTTTAGCTTTTGCTCGTGGAATTGGTGAATATGGTTCAGTTGTCTTTATCGCCGGAAATATGCCTTATGAAACAGAAATTGCGCCGCTTATGATTATGACGAAGTTGGAACAATTCGACTATCAATCGGCGGCGGCTATCGCTATAGCTATGATGACTTTATCTTTAGCAATTTTACTCGGAATCCATAGTTATCAATCGCGGCAACTCGCTAAAATCGGCGGAGCAGCAAATACCTAAATTATTCATCAGATTCAAGGATTTTTTCAATTTGAAGTTTCATTTCTGGAAAACTTTTTGTAATTGTGTTGTAAACATCAGTCATATCAAGCGTTTCATATTTATGAGCGACAACGTCTCTAAATCCTGCCGCTTTTTTCCAGGCAATTTGTGGATATTTTTTTCTCAATTCCTCTGACAAATGCTTAGTAAGTTCGCCGATATTTATTGCCGTCATTCCAACTGCGCGTTTTCTCAATTCATCTGATAAAAATTCTTCACGTGTGGAATTTCCCATAAAATTCAAAGCCAGACCAATTTCTGCACAGATTTTTTGCAATGCAATTTTCTCTCTACGCTGCATAAATTTCTATCTCCTTGTCAATTTCTATCATCCAATCAGATTTTTTCGGTCCGTGAATTACATCTACTTTAACTCCAAATATTTCTTCTAAATCTATCATAATTCCTGCCAAATCGAAAAGTGTGACAACCTTATTTTTGTCAAATTCAACAATCAAATCAACGTCGCTATCCTCGCGGAAATTTCCACGTGCGCGACTGCCGAACAACGTAACTTTTTTTAAATTATATTTCGGTGCTATCTTTTCGATAGTTTGTTTTATATATTCGGTTGTTAAAACATTTTTCACAAAAATCACCTCAAAATCTTTCATAGCATAAAAAATTTTCATTCGTAAAAAATATTTAAATCGTTATTCATATCATTAAATGAGTTTATTTCAAATTCAATTTTTCCATTTAAATATCCTGCATCAAGTTCAGTAACTCTGCCATTTGCCCAATTATTCGTTGTTCTCTTGTCTGTTATCCATTGTAAATAGGCGCACTCTTCACAATAAATACATGCGAAATAAAATTGTGTTTCAGTTAAATTTGCTTCTCGAAAATATTTTTTAAATTTTTTGATGTCATTCATTACCCAATCTATAGTATTTTTATTTGTTCCACCAGTATATTTCAGTTCAAAAAGCGCAACGGTATCTTCATAATAAATTCTTTTATCGTCCGCAGAAATTTTTGCAATTACAATATCTGCTCTGCTTGCAATCTCAGGAAATGTTATTTCACTGTAAATTCGCAAATTATTTTCTCTGCAAATTTTATCTATTTTTTTTCTCAAGTGATAATAAAAACTGCATTTCAAGCTATCTTCATTATAGAGATAATTTTCGTTAAAATCCTTTTTGATTTTTTTTAACCAAGTAGTTTTTATAATTCTATCAATTTCTGTTAAAAGTTTTTCATTTATCATTATGATTCCCCCAAATGTATTTTTGATAAATTTCAACAATAAAATTAAATTTCCTTCAATTCTCACACGGAGGTGTTATAAATGCGTGAATCAAAATTTCTGAAAAATTTTCTAATTTTCTTAGCAGGATCATTTTTATTCATAATGCTGATAATGCCGCTGATTTTAGTTGCAAAAGAAGCACTTGCAAAAGGTTTCGACGTTTACATAAAATCATTGACTGAACCATTTGCATTAAAAGCACTATATTTGACGATAGAGGCAACAATTTTAGCTGTAATTTTAAATACAATCTTCGGAATTGCCTCAGCGTGGCTTTTGACCAAATTTGACTTTCGAGGCAAAACTTTTTTAGGCTCATTAATTGATTTACCATTTGCAATTTCACCTGTCGTCGCCGGATTATTTTTCATAATGTTATTCGGTCGAATGAGTCCGATTTACTCAATTTTGCAAGAATATGATATTTCGATAGTTTTCGCAGTTCCGGGAATAATTTTAGCGACAGTTTTTGTTACTTTTCCATTTATCACTCGTGAACTTGTGCCGGTGATGGAGAATCAAGGACGAAGTGAAGAAGAAGCGGCGGCGACTATGGGAGCAAATGGCTGGACAATTTTCAGACGAGTTACATTACCTAATATCAAATGGGCGTTGAGTTACGGAATAATTCTTTGTTCAGCTCGTGCACTCGGTGAATTTGGTGCAGTCTCAGTCGTCAGCGGTCATATTCGCGGTAAAACTAATACTTTGCCTCTTCATATCGAAATTTTATATAACGAATATAATTTTACTGCTGCTTTTGCTGTTGCATCTGTCTTAGTTTTTCTAGCAATTATAATTTTAGTTTTAAGAAATATTGTTGAAAATGCCGGAAAAGAGAATAAAATTGTTGAAATGTCTAATACAAATAGTGATTCTGATAGTACAAATATAAATTCTCCGACGATCATTTCTCAAAATTAATTGAAAATAAAAATACCTAATGATTTTACTCATCAGGCGAAAATTTTAAATTAATTACGATTCTTTGCAATCAGTTTATGAAATTCTTCTCTTTCAAATGTAACTTGCAAAGTACGAGAAAAATTTTCTAATGCTTCAGTTTGAAAATCTAATGCCTCAACGTATTTTTGACAGGCTGATAGAATTTTTTCATCTTTAGTGATTTCATTTATTCTTTGCAAAAAATTTTCGACTAAATATCTCTGTTGATTCGTTAAATCTATCAACTCATTGACCATCGGCTTATAATCTTCTTCGTTTAACATATTTTTTGCCTCCTAAATATTTCTTGTAGGTATTTTCAATGTAAATTTTTAAATTCCTTCAAAGGAGATGATTATTTTGACTTATGAGGTTGAATTGAAGAATATAAATAAAAATTTTGGGAATTTCAAAGCATCTGATAATGTTAGTTTTAACGTCGAAAAAGGAAAATTGATCGGCTTGTTAGGACCGAGCGGATCAGGTAAAACTACAATTTTAAGAATGATCGCCGGGCTTGAAAATCCAGATAGCGGTGAAATTTTTATCGGCGGACGTAAAGTCAATGATTTGCCGCCTGGAAAACGTGGAATTGGTTTTTTATTTCAATCTTATGCACTTTTTAAGCATATGACGGTTTTTGAAAATATTGCTTTCGGCTTAGAAGTGCAAAAAAAGCACAAAAATGAGATAAAAGAACGTGTAGAATATTTAGCAGAATTAATCGGATTGAAAAATTTCATAAATCGTTATCCACTGCAATTAAGCGGCGGACAGCGTCAAAGAGTAGCATTTGCAAGAGCTTTAGCCCCAAATCCTGAACTTTTACTGCTTGATGAACCATTTGCAGCGATTGATGCGAAAGTTAGACAAGAATTGAGAAGTTGGCTAAAATTTACAATTCATAAATTAGGAATTACCTCAATTTTTGTAACTCACGATCAAGATGAGGCGGTTGAAGTCGCTGACGAAATAATAATAACGAATCGTGGACGCATTGAACAAGCCGGAATACCTGTAGAAATTTATCAATCACCAAAAACGCCATTTGTTGCAACATTTATCGGCGAATCAGTGAAAGTAAAAGATTATACGATTTTTAAAGGATTTGACGAATATGAGAGACACGAAGGGATATTGAGACCGGAATTTTTAGAAATTGCAGCAAATATTGATGAAATGCCTCAGCCGATGCCGATAACGACAGAAAAAGGAATTGTACAAGGAACATATTTCAGAGGCAGTACAATTCAAATTGATATAGAAGTTAAAGGGCAAATTTTGAAAGGATTTAGAGGACTTGAACAAATTCCATTGCGTGAAGGTGATGAGGCTTTCGTATTTATTCACAAAATTTATGGATTTGACGGTGAAAAAACTAAAATTCTTGAAAATGCTGCAAAACGTAAAGAATCAGTAATAATTTAAAAATTTTGGAGGCGAAATTATGAAATCAGATGATTTTATTGATATTACAGATGTTGTTTGTCCGATAACATTTGTAAAAGTAAAAATTGCACTTGAAGACCTTGACGATAGAAAAATTTTAGAAATTCGTATGAATGAAGGTGAACCGCTCCAAAATATTCCACGCAGTTTAAAAGATGAATTTCACAAAATTTTAGAAGTAAATGACAATGAAGATGGAACATTTACATTATTTGTTGAAAAAGGCGGCTTAAAATGAAATTTTCAACTGAATTATTACACGGAATAACGCCGGAAAAATTAACAGGATCAACAACTCAACCGATTTATCAAACTTCAGCATATTATCAAGAAACAGCTGAAGATATGGAAAAAATTTTTGCCGGAAAAAAGCCCGGATTTGTTTATACTCGCGTAAATAATCCTACAATCGCAAATTTTGAACGAAGAATGACGGCACTTGAGCACGGAATTGGCGCAGTTGCATTTTCGTCCGGAATGTCAGCAATTTCAATGTCAATTATGAATATTGTTGAAAATGGTGATGAAATTGTATCAAACAGTGGACTTTTCGGCGGAACGAATGCTTTTTTTAAAGAAATTAAAAATTTTGGCGTAAATGTTAAATACGTTGTCGAAAATAAAATTGATAATTTTGCAAAATTAATAACTGAAAAGACAAAATTAATATATGTTGAGACGATTGGCAATCCAAAATTAGACATTTCAGATATAAAATCACTTGCTGAACTTGCACATTCTAAAAATTTGCCGTTATTCGTTGATAATACTGTTACAACTCCATATTTAATTAGACCGCTTGATTTTGGTGCGGATATTGTGATTCATTCGACTTCAAAAATGATAAATGGCGGTGGAAATTCAATCGGTGGAATTGTAATTTGTGGGAAAAATTTCAAATGGAATAGTGAAAAATTTACAAAACTTGTTGATTTTGCTAAATTTGGCAATTTAAGTTATATTATTAGGCTGCGAAATAATATGTTAATGAATTTTGGCAGTTGTGCAGCTCCGTTTAATGCATTCTTAACCGGAATTGGACTTGATACGCTTGAATTGAGAATGCAGCAATCTTGTGATAATGCTTTAAACCTTGCAAAATTTCTTTCAGAACAAAAAAATATTCAAGTCAACTATCCCGGACTTGAAAATAATTTTTATCACGAATTGGCAAAAAAGCAATTTAATAATAATTTTGGATCAATGCTTACAATTCGACTTAAAAATAAAGAAAAAGCCTTTAAATTTATAAATTCGCTGAAATTTGCACTAAATGTTTCAAATATCGGCGATGCTCGGACTCTGATAATTCATCCTGCATCAACAATTTATTTTCACGCAAATGAACTAGAAAAAATAAATGCCGGCGTAACTGATGATTTAGTTAGAATCAGCGTTGGTCTTGAAAATATTTCAGATTTAATCAGCGATTTTGATCAAGCATTGACAAAAATATAAAAATTTTGAGGTGATATTGTGAAAAATGAATATATTTCTTTTTTAAGCAAAAATTTAAATCGTGATATGAGCATAAGAATTTACGGAAATGGCGGAACTCCGATTTTAGTATTTCCGACGCAGGACGCGATGAGCGATAACTTTGAAAATTTTGGAATGATTGAAACGCTGAAAAATTTCATTGATGACGAAAAAATTCAACTTTTCTGCGTTGATACCGTTGATGTTGAAACGTGGTCAAATGTTTGGGGCGATAAAGTTTGGCGTGCAAATCGTCAAGAAAGTTATTACAAATACATTATTGAGGAAGTTTTGCCGCTGATTCGTGAAAAAAATTCAAATTTGCCGATCGTCACAGGCTGTAGTTTAGGCGGATTTCATTCTGCAATTTTATTTTTCCGTCAGCCGGAACTTTTCAGCGGAATTTTATCATTATCAGGCGTTTATGATGCAAAATTTTTCTTTGACGGCTGGTTAAATTCAACTCTTTATGATAATTCGCCGATAGATTTTTTAACAAATATGCCGAAAAATCATAAATACATTGAAATTTACAATCAGAAAAAAATAATTCTGTGCATTGGACAAGGTCAATGGGAAGATGAAGGCAGACGAACAACAGCAATTATGAGAGAAATTTTTAATCAGAAAAATATCAATGCTTTAGTCGATTTTTGGGGATTTGATGTTGATCACGATTGGATTTGGTGGAAAAAACAAATTTTGTATTTTTTACCGAAATTTTTGGAGGAAAAATAAATGAATTTTATATTTATTTCGCCGCAATTTCCAAAACATTATTGGAATTTTTGCGATCGACTCAAAAAAAATGGCGTTAATGTTCTAGGAATTGGTGATTCGCCTTATGATTCACTTCGTGATGAACTCAAACGCGATCTTACTGAATATTATTTTGTTCCTTCGCTTAATGATTATGATTCAGTTTTGCGTGCAGTTGCATTTTTGGAATTTAAACACGGAAAAATTGACTGGATCGAATCAAATAATGAATTTTGGCTTGAACTTGATTCAAAATTGAGAACAGATTTTAACGTTACGACAGGTGAACAATTTAAAAATATCAGCAGAATTAAAAATAAATCAAAAATGAAAGAATTTTATGCAAAAGCCGGAGTTCCGACTGCAAGACTTCATAAAATTACAGATTACGAATCAGCAAAAAAATTCATTGAAATTGTTAATTATCCTGTAATTGTCAAGCCTGATGTTGGAGTTGGTGCTTGTGACACTTACAAATTAACAAATGACGATGATTTAAGGAAATTTTTTGCAAAAAATATCAAAATTCCGTATGTTATGGAAGAATTTGTAACCGGCGATATTTGCTCATATGATGCAATTTTAGACTCAAATTCTAATCCATTGCTTGAATCAATGACAGTTTGGCCGCCTTCAGTTATGGATATTGTGCTAAAAAAGCTGGATTTGTCCTATTATACCGTTTCACACGTTCCGGAAGAATTAAAAATCGCAGGAAGAGCCACAGCTAAGGCTTTTGCAGTAAAAAGCAGATTTGTTCATCTTGAATTTTTCCGTTTGACGAAAGCTAAAGCCGGACTTGGTAAAATTGGCGATTTTGTCGGACTTGAAGTCAATATGAGACCTGCAGGCGGTTACACGCCGGATATGATAAATTTTGCTCATTCTACTGATGTTTATCAAATTTGGGCTGATATGATAACTGAAAATCGTCGAATTTTGCCTGATAGCGGTCAACATTGCTATGTTGTCTATGCAAGTCGCCGCGATTGTTATAAATATGTTAATTCTCACGAAAAAATTTTAAATAAATATGGTGAAAAAATAGTAATGTGTGAGAGAATGCCGGAAATGATGGTGCCGCAAATGGGAAATCAAATGTACACGGTAAAAGTTGAAAACTTGAGTGAAACGAAAGAATTTATAAAATTTGTACAGGAAAAATAAAAAAAGACGGCAATTTTAAATTTGCCATCTGATTTTTAGAAAATCTCAAATTATTTATAGGTTATCATTGATTTTATTTTGCTGTTGTAAGTTTTATTAACAGTTTTCACGCTTTCATCAACGAATTTAACTTGAATTGTCACTTATTTTACTATTACCACCTCGTCGTTATAACAAATTTAATTGCTCAATCATATTATGATGCTGAATTTGTGCTTCTGCTATAATCATATCGTTAAATTCTTTTCTTTTTAATTTGCGTTTTTGTTCTTCTTCAATTTGTCTTAATGTATGTTCATCTGGTCCAATAAATGTTCCGCCACTTGTCACAACACAATTTTCTACTTCACCGTCAGAATTTAAAATTGTTACTGAACCATAAATTTTTGTTCCATAAACTTTTGTTCCTGGCAAATGAAATTTTGGTTGTTGAGTGTGAAATCTGTAAACTTTGTTGATATTCGATATTACTTTTTGCCTTAACTTTTCATCTGTTTTCATTCTCTCATCGAGTTCAGGAGGAACAATTATTGAATGTTTTCCAAGAGTTGCATTTAATTTATTTTGAACTTCTGGATTTAATTGAGATGGATTACTTCTTGTTGGATTCCAATTTAAAATAGTTTCATCAACATTATCAGTCAAAAATTTTTCATAAGGAAAATCATTATGTGTCCATACATCACGTCTAATACTTGACGCATCCATAACATGATAAAATGTTTGTCCTGTTTGCCCAAAATATTTTTCAAGTGACGTTTTATACATTTCATCAAATGTTGCTATTGTTTTTAATTCTGTTTGCAAAATATCATAATAACTTTTTCCAGTTACATTACTTATTTTTGAATTAGGACTTTGCACGATATTTGCAATTAAGCCTGAATCATTAATTTGAATCATAATCATTCACCTGCCTTTAGTGTTTATATCGTAATATTTTGGTAATTAATTAATATAAATTTCGTGAATGACTATTTTTTGGTGTGAAATGATTTAAAAGCCGTCAACCATTATTCATGTAATAGTTTTGCCGCCTTTTATAATAACGCTTGATTTTGGATTATCGCTGTTGTCATTGCTCACAATTTTATTGTCAGATTGATCATTTTCCATAATGATTTTATACATTTTCAAGTCAATTTGTAATGAGAGGTGAAAATTATGGAGAAAAATTATTTGAAAACAGATGTTTTGATAATCGGCGGAGGCGCAGCAGGATTATTTGCGGCAATTCGTTTGAGTGAATTAAATCCTAAAATTAAAATAATAATCGCTGAAAAGGCTGATATTCGCCGCTCAGGCTGTCTTGCCGCAGGTGTTAATGCTCTTAATGCTTATATCGGAGAAGGTCACACGCCAAAAGATTATGCAAATTATGCAATTAATGACGCTCACGGAATTGCTCGATATGATTTATTGCTTTCTATGTCTGAAAAATTGAATCACGTCACTAAAATTATTGAAAATCTCGGACTTGTAATTTTTAAGGACGAAAATGGAAAATATATTACACGCGGCTGGCGAAATGTCAAAATTAACGGTGAAAATATCAAAATTATACTTGCAGAGGCAGTTAAAAAGCTGGAAAATGTCAAAATTATAAATCACGTCAATATTTCAAATTTTTTGGTTGATGCTCAAAAAGTTGTTGGCGCATATGGATTTAGTACTCAAAATGAAATTTATTACAATTTTTCAGCAAAAATCACATTAATAGCAACCGGCGGTGCGTCAGGAATTTATCTTCCGAATCATTCCGGCGGATCACGCCATCAAATTTGGTATTCGCCATTCAACACCGGCGCAGGTTATGCAATGGGAATTAAAAATGGCGCAGAAATGACGACTTTTGAGATGAGATTTATTGCGTTACGCTGTAAAGATACGCTTGCACCGACTGGAACACTTGCACAAGGTGTTGGAGCTGAACAAATTAACTCAAATGGTGAATTTTTCCAAAAAAAATATGGAAATACGACGAGCGAAAGAATTTTTGCAGTAAATGCTGAAAATTTAGCCGGTCGAGGTCCGTGTTATCTAAAAACGATCGGAATTAGTGAAAATCAAGAAAAAGATTTAATTAATGCTTATTTTAATATGTCACCGTCGCAAAGTCTGAAATGGCTTGAAAGTGGAGAAAATCCGAGTAAATTTAACGTAGAAATAGGCGGAAGTGAGCCGTATATAGTCGGAGGACACACAGCGAGCGGTTATTGGATTGACAATCAACGGCGAACGACGTTAAAAAATTTATATGCAGCAGGAGATGCAGCTGGAGGATGTCCGCAAAAATATGTAACAGGAGCATTTGCAGAGGCAGAAATTGCAGCAGAATCAATAGCAGAAGAAATAAATAACATTTCCATTGTAGAAAAATTTGCAGATTTTGAAGAATATGATCAATATTTCAAAAATGAATCAGAATTTAGCATTGATGACATAGAAATAGCAATGCAAACAGCGATGGACGAATATGCAGGCGGAATTTCTCAAAATTATCGATTTAATGAAAATCAGTTAAATTTAGCAAAAAATCACATAAAATGGCTTGAAAAATTATCAGAAAGACTTCACGCCGCTGAAATGTATGATTTATTAAAAATTTACGAATTAAGAGAGAGATTAATGGTTGCAAAAGTATTGATTGAACATTTAAGAGCAAGAAAAGAGACAAGATGGAAAGGATTTTATCAAAATTTAGATTATCCTGAACGAGATGAAAAATTTAATTTATTTGTAAATTCAGTGATGATAGACGGCGAAATAAAAATAATTTACAGGAAGATGCAAAATGATAAAAATTGACAAAAATAAATGTGTAGGTTGTGGAAAATGTGTTGAAATTTGTCCCGGAAATTTGTTGCAAATAAAAAATCGCCGCGTTGAAATTCGCGACGTTAGAGATTGTTGGGGCTGTACAGCTTGCGTGAAAATTTGCCCGAAAAATGTAATTTGCTATCAACTTTCAGCAGATTTAGGCGGTGCAGGAGCAAAATTATTTGCAAATGATGAAAAAAATGCACTCAAATGGATTGTAAAATTTCCAAATGGCGCAGAAAAAATAATTGAAATTGACAAAAATCAATCAAATAAATATTAAATCTACAAAAATTCCTTTATGATCTGATAGTTTTTTATCTAAATTCCATTCTTGAACCTCAATATTACAATTTGATATAAATTTTTTAGAAATTGCAATATGGTCTATACACTCATTTTGATTTTTTGTTAATAATTCAATTTCATTATTTAGAAATGATTCATTCAAAGCATTTCTACCAAAATATGTAAAATAATAATTATCAGAAAAACTACAATTAAAATCTCCACAAATACAAATATTTTTATTATCTGATAATCTTTTGAAATCGTCAATTTGTCTTAACAAATCTCTATTAAATATACCATACTTATCTCTATTTCCGTAAATTCCAATTATTGTTCCATAAACAATTAAATTTCCATTTTCTGTTTCAAGTTCTATACATAATGAAGTATATTTATCATAAGTTTGATATTGTTTAACTAATTTATATTTGGTAAAAATTGAAATTCGATTTTCTGTGGCTTTGTAATATTTTGAATCAATTTCTGATAATTTTGGAGTTTGAAAGATATACTTATAATTTGGATTAATTTGTTCATCTGTTTCAGTAAGAACTAAAATATTTGCATTTATTTCCTCACAATAATTTAAAATTTTACTTAAATCTTTTTTATGTTTTAACCTTTCAACATTCCAAGTAGCAATTCTCATAAAAACACCACCAATAATAGATTTTATAGATACTTCAACAAAAAAATTAAAATCCTATTAAAGGCGGTAAAATATTAAATTCTATTTAATTTCAGTGAAAACTTTTGCTACAATTTTCCAGCCGCTCTCGTCTTTCCTCAAAAGATGAAAATCAACGAAATTTTGACCGTGCCAATCTTCCATCGTAATTCTGACAGCAGCAACATCATTAACAACATCAAGAACGTCAACGATAGCTTTTGAATTAGTTTCGCCAGATTTATCAACAGCGTCAAAAAGCCCTTGAATCGGATCGCCGTTAATCGTTGCATTTTTGTGAAAAGCAGGTTTCATAATTTCACTGCCTTTGTTGCCGCCGTCAATGTACATTTGTACAACTTTTCTAATTTCCTCGTAATCTTTAATAGAAATATTTTTCATAATAAATCCTCCTCAAAATCTGTATTTTATTGATTTAATCACATATCGAATCAAATAAAAATATCTGTCGATTTGTGAAGAAATTTCTCTTCAAAGACTGTTTCCACCAACTTTTTT
Organism: Selenomonadaceae bacterium; assembly: GCA_017476425.1. Taxonomy (GTDB): domain Bacteria; phylum Bacillota; class Negativicutes; order Selenomonadales; family Selenomonadaceae; genus Quinella. Next base: position 13,468 of record JAFUZV010000069.1, on the reverse strand, counting down.
ACCAAGTTCATAAGCCTGATTTAATTCTTTATGATCCTTTATATCGCCAACTTTCATAACGCCACCGGCTAAAATATGTCCTAAATCAGTCCAGCCGAGATGTTTCATCAAATTTTGATAATATTGCAAAGCGTCATCGAATCCATAACCTTCGGCAGCCATCAACAAAACTGATTCTTTTTTCGGATTTCGATAATTTGGATCACATTCGGCGACAGCAAAAAGTCTGTCAAAAACTGTGCGAAGTTGCCCGCTGAAATTCCAGTAATAAATCGGAGTTGCAAGCACAACTAAATCAGCCTCACGATAAACAGGATAAATTTTGTCCATATCATCTTTTTGAACGCAAGGACTATCAAAATTTTTTCCGCCGCCGAAACAACCTTTGCAACCGTGAATATTCATTTTATCAAGCTGAAAAATTTTAACTTCACAGCCAATTTCTTCAGCTCCGCGAGCAAATTCATTGACGAGCGCAGAAGTATTTCCCTTAATTCGCGGACTTCCATTCAAAATAATAATTTTTTTGCTCAAATTAAACTCTCCTTTGACAAAATTTTTCATACGCAATAAAATTATAGCAATAATTTTACTTTTGACAAGTACTTACATTTAGGAGAGTGTAAAAATGAATCGTTGCATATCAGATGAAAATTTTGAGAATACTGGAATGAATTACACTTTGTCGTTGATTAGCGGAAAATATAAAATTCGTATTCTTTACGCGCTTATGGAATTTAAAATTGTAAGATTTAATGAAATGAAGCGTTATCTCGGTGGAATATCTTATAAAAGTTTGAGTCAAACACTTAAAGAGCTTGAAAGGGATAATTTAATAAATCGCAAAGAATATCCGCAAATTCCGCCAAAAGTTGAATATTCTCTCACTGAAATTGGTAAATCTTTAATTCCAATTCTTGATAGTCTTTGTGAATGGGGAGATAATCATAAAATTCAATAAAAAATACGCTCAAATGGATTGTAAAATTTCCAAATGGCGCAAAAAATCGTTGAAATTGATAAAATCAATCAAATAAATTTTAATCCATATAAGGACACCAATTTCTATTTCCGTGACAATGAGGGCAAAAATCACAAGCTGCTCCGCCCGTTCTATATTGGCGACCTTCGCCTTCCTGAAGAACATAATTTGATTGCTTGTAACCATTACGAGAAATTTTCATTGGCTTATGACAAATTGGACATTTTTTAATTTTTTTGTTATTCGTAACGAATACAACATTGCAAAATATACAGCGATTTCTTATTGCCAAAAAATCATCTCCTAAATTTTAATTAATGAATAATTCTATAAAAAAAATAAAAATCCTATCAAATGAGGTGAAATTAATGACAAAAGTAGATTTGAGACTAAACGAACTCGAATCAGAAAGTATTTACATTTTGCGTGAAGCATACAAAAAACTAGGAAAACTTGGAATGTTGTGGTCAATCGGTAAAGATTCAACAGTTTTGTTGTGGCTTGCTCAAAAAGCATTTTTCGGACACGTTCCATTTCCATTTATTCACGTTGACACTTTGCGAAAAATCCCTGCAATGATTGAATATCGTGATAAAGTAGCAAAAGAACTCGGAATAAAATTGATAGTCCACACGAATTGGGACGCAGTGAAAGCCGGAGCAGGACCTCATCTCGGTCGTCTTGAGTGCTGTAAATTGTTAAAAACCGAAGGATTAAAGCAAGTTGTCAAAAATTATGGATTTGACGGTTTAATTGTCGGCGTGCGTCGTGATGAAGAAGGTTCACGATCAAAAGAAAGAGTTTTCAGCGAAAGAAACGAATCAGACGCTTGGGATTATACAAATCAGCCGCCGGAACTTTGGAATCAATTCAAAACGGATTTTCCGAAAGGTCATCACATTCGAGTGCATCCTATTTTATCGTGGACTGAGTTGGATATTTGGCAATATATTCGCCGTGAACAAATTCCGATAATTGATTTATATTTTGCGAAAAATGGCAAGCGTTACAGAAGTTTAGGCTGCGAATGCTGCACTGGAATGGTAGATTCTAATGCAGATACACTTGACAAAATAATTGAGGAATTAAAAAACACGTCAGTTGGTGAACGTGCCGGACGTGCTCAAGATAATGAAGATTCGTATGCTTTACAAAAATTGCGTCGTGAAGGTTATATGTGAGGTGAAAAATTGTGAGTGAATTAAAAATTGTCTTCGTCGGACACGTTGATCACGGAAAATCAACAATAATTGGCAGATTATTATATGAAACGCATTCACTTCCGCAAGGAATAATTAACAAAGTTCAGCGAATTGCAGACGAAACAGGAAAAAATTTTGAATATGCGTATTTATTGGACGCTTTTGCAGAGGAAAGACAGCAAGGAATAACAATAGATATGACGCAAATTCAATTTTCGACTGAAAAACGCGATTATTTGATAATTGACGCACCTGGACACAAAGAATTTCTAAAAAATATGATTTCCGGAGCGGCGAATGCAAATGCAGCATTTTTAGTAATTGACGCAGCCGCCGGAGTGCAAGAACAATCACGCCGCCACGCTTATTTATTGAGTTTGTTGGGAATTAGCAAAATTTATGTAATTGTCAACAAAATGGATTTAGTCAATTATTCAGAGAAAAGATTTAATGAAGTTGTCAATGAGATGAAAAAATTTCTTGAATCATTGAATGTCAAGCCGAAGGAATTTATACCGATCAGCGGATTTATTGGCGATAATGTGACGATTAAATCAGAAAAATTATCGTGGTACAATGGCGAAACTTTGATAAAAACGTTAGATTTAATAGAAAATGACGAAAATATCAAAAATCAGTCTTTAAGGCTTCCAATTCAAGACGTTTATAAATTTGACGATCGAAGGATAATAGCCGGACGAATTGAGAGCGGAAATTTAAAAATCGGCGATAAAATAAAAATTTACCCTGAAGGACGTGAGACGAAAATAATTGAAATTGCATATTGGCTTGAAAAGGACAAAAAAAATAAAGCCATTGCAGGTGAATCAGTCGGAATTATCGTTGAAGACGAATTTTTTAATAAACGTGGCGAAATAATTACAAAAATTGATGATAAATCGCCTAATATTTCAAATCGACTTCGTGCATCAGTATTTTGGCTTGGAAAAAATCCATTAACGATCGGGAAAAAATACAAATTGAAACTAGCGACGAGTGAAATTGAGGCAGAAGTTGAAAAAATTCTTAGAGTAGTTGATGCGTCAAGCCTTGAAAGTAATAATTCAGCGCAAAAATTGAAAATAAATGATATTGGCGAAATAATTTTTAAACTCAAGAAAAAGCTGGCATTTGATAATTTTGGAGAATATCAAGCAACAGGGCGATTTGTACTTGTTGAAGGCTATGATGTGAGCGGCGGCGGAATAATTTTAAGTAATGAATTAAGTATAATAAATGGAACGACATTTCAAAATGAAAATTTGATTGTAAATGCAGAAATTTTTGATGAATTTTATTATGATGTAGAAAAAAGGCAAATAACGCAAGTATCAGAGACAGAGAACAAAAATTATAAAATTGGCGATAAAATTCCTACAAGCGGATTTAGTTTTGATTATCCTGCTGATTTTGACATAATAATTTTGAATGAATCAGCGGCGATAAGCATTAGAGAAGAAAAAATTACGAAAATAATTAAACTTGACGAATATGAATATAAAAAAATTCCGCTGATAAATGGTCGCGGTTTCGGAATAAAAGTTAATAATGAAGAACAATTTAATGAATTTATAAGTGAATATAAAGCCGTAACGAATGCAAATGAGCTGGCTAAATTCTCAAATAAATATTTTTTCTTGAATCAGTACAGAGAATTAAAATTTTATTTCGATTATGTGATTTGAAAAATTTTAGACAAAATAAAAAACGCAACTACTTTTGATGAGTTGCGCTATTTTTTTACAAATTTTTCACGACATTAAGATAATCTTTTATTTTATAATAAATATCACTAGCTGTATTACCAAATAAATTTATTAAGATACTACTAGTTTTATTAAAAATAATATCATTTAAATAAAATTTATATGCAAACTCTGAAGAAATACCTTGGTTGATATTTTCAATTTTTGAAATTTTTTTGTATTTAAAGAGATAATTTCCGATTAATCCACCAAAACAAACAGAATCTATTGTAAAAGCAAAGCCACTCGTTAAATCTTCAGTCAAACGCAAATAAACTATTTGATTTTCTGAATATTTTCCTTGAAACACCATTTTTAAGGCAATAGCTTTTTCGTTATCACTTAACTTATCATAATTTTGAACTGTCTTGCCATCTTTGCCAATAATTTCCCAAGCACCATTTGAATTAAAAATTTTTTTGAAAAGTGACTTCAATTCTTCAAGTGAAACCGTTTTTCGCCAAGATAATTTACAATTTTTTATAATAATGTTATTCGCCTCAAGTTCTTCATCAGAATTTGCTTTTATTTTGATTTTCGGCGTGCTTAAAATTCCGATATAATTCATATTTTGGACGTTGATCGGCACATTGAAAATTTCACCGCAAAGATAAATTGTCTTGCAGTCCATATGAATCAAATCTGCAAGGTCTCTTTGATTTAATGCAGTGATCGCCGCTTTTTCAATAATATTTTCGTCGGTAGTTTTCTCTCTCAAAAAATTTTTCTTCTCTTTTAGGCGTTGAGAAACTTCCAAGTCGTCAGCACAATCAACATCAAGAGCCATACAAATTTTTTCAGCAAAATGTTTATCGTCAGTGCTTATTTTTGAAATTATTTCTGCCTCATCTTCATAAAACATCGCCTCAAGCCATTCGACAAGTTGTCCTGTCCGAAAATATTCGATAATTCGTCCCATACTGAAATGCTCACGAAGTTCTTCAAGAGTTTTAACTTTAAAGCCGTCTTTTAATTCAAGTTCAAATGTTTTCTTAGCCATTCTTTCACTCCTAAATTTATTTTTAAGTTTATTTCAACAATAAATTTAAATTTCCTGCAATTTTTCATTAGTATTAATGTTCATTAAGCTATGTGATTATAAAAATTTATAAAAAAACTCCTTATGTAATTTTTCTACACAAGGAGAAATTTTTATTTAATTTCTATTTTTTTGTTATATAATTAATTTTAATTGTTGAATTGCAAATTTGTTTAATTTTCACCATTATTACACCTCGTCAAAATTCAGCAACGACTCTTGAAGGAATACCGGTAAAACCTTTAACATTCAATGGATAAGTGTGAATCGTTAAATTTTTTCCGTTACTTTCTTTGAAAAGTCTGCCGAGATTAACGAGATTTTCAATAACAAAAGTATCATTATCAGCGCAAAATTGATCGGCTTTCTGATGCTCAGAGCCTTTACGAAGTCCACGAGTGTCAACGCCAATGATTTTGACTTTTTTATCGACAAGAATTTTTATGAGTTCCCAAGAAATTTGTGGAAATTTTTCCGAATAATCTTGACTGGCGTATTCAAAGCGATCAATCGTGCCGGTGTAGAATAAGACAAAATCATTAGTAGAAATTTTTTCAAGATCAATATCATTAATTTCAATGTCACGATCAGAAATATCACTGACATTAAAAATAATTCCTCTGAGTTCCGTGCAGTCAAGTGAAAATTCCTTATTCATTGCGTCAAAATGTGTTCCCATATGACCAAAAGACATTAAGCCTTTATCTTTGTCATTCAAGCCGGACGACCATTCTTGAATTTTTTCTTTAGTCAACTGGTAAGTCAGATCAATTTTCATTTATGATCCGCCACCATTTTATTTATTGATTCTTCGATCTCTTCCGGCTCAAAAATTTGCATATTATACTTTGCACAAAGTTCAACAGGACATTGACCATTAGCCGCACGACGAACTTCGTGGACAATCTGACCATAATTTAATTCAGTCACAAGAATAGCTTTAACACGTTTAGCAAGTTCAGCGATCGCTTTATCAGCAAAAGGCCAAATAGTTATCAGTCTAAGCATACCGATTTTAATTCCACGTTCACGAGCATTTCTAACAGCCTCATAAGCCGTGCGACTTGTTCCGCCGAATGAAACAACAGCATATTCAGCATCGTCCATAAAATGTTCTTCAACTTCAATGATCTCATCAGCGGCGATCTCAATTTTTTTATGCATTCGATCAATCGCTTCTTGAGTAACTTTCGGACTGCCGACCGGAAAACCTGTTTCATCGTGAATTAAACCTGTAACGTGAATATGATAACCTTCACCGAAATTTGCAATGTTCGGAACAAGATCATTATCCGGCTGATAAGGTTCATAACCTTCAGCACGTGAAATTTTCGGCTTACGACGTGGATAAATTTCAAGTTCGTGTTCCTCAGGCAATTCAACATTTTCACGAAGGTGACCAACGATCTCATCCATCAACAAGATCACCGGCGTGCGGAATCTTTCAGCGTAATTAACACATTTAACAGCAACGTCAAAAGCCTCACGGACGCTCCAAGGTGAAAGTGCAATGATCGAATGATCGCCGTGAGTTCCCCAACGTGCTTGCATAACGTCAGATTGTGAAGGTGCAGTTGGTTGACCTGTCGACGGACCAACACGCTGAACATTGACGATCACGACCGGAATTTCAGCCGCCGCAGCATAACCGATCAACTCTTGCTTTAATGAAATACCCGGACCACTTGACGCAGTTAAAACTTTTCTACCGGCAAGCGATGCACCGAGAACAACGCCCATACTTGCAATTTCATCTTCCATTTGAATAAAAGTTCCGCCGACTTTCGGAAGCATTGCCGCCATACCTTCAGCGATCTCTGTTGACGGTGTGATAGGATAACCGCCGAAAAATCTTACACCGGCTTTTAATGCACCTTCTGCGACTGCTTCATTGCCTTGCATTAATCTTGCTTTACTCATTTTTCCACCGCCTTATCTTCTTTTAACTTGTCAACGAAGATCGCATAATCCGGACAACGCAATTCACATTGACCGCAAGCAATACATTTTTCTTGATCCTTAACGTAAACTTTGCCGAGTTCATCAACTGATAAAACTTGCTTAGGACAAAATGCAACACAAATTCCGCAACCCTTGCACCTTTCCAATTTTATTTTAAATTCCGATTTCATTGTTAAGTCCTCCGAACATAATTTATTTTGTATAGAAACTATGATGAAAAATAAATATTTTTAAAGTATAAACATTTTTATTAATGAAGTCAAGAAATTTAAGTGTATACAACTTAACAGATAAATAAAAAAATCTTACTCAATAAGAAATATAAAGTAAGATTTGTTAATGAGAAATTCACATTTTTAATTTAAAAATTTTTTTCATTCGTCATAAGTGCCGCGAGCTTCATCTCTTGTGATATGTCCATTTTCGATCGCTATAACTCTACGTTTCATTGAATCAACAATCGCTTTATCGTGAGTCGCCATAACTATTGTTGTTCCAACAGCGTTAATCCTCTGAAAAATATCCATAATATCCCAACTTGTTTCAGGATCAAGATTGCCTGTCGGCTCATCAGCAATTACAATCGCCGGATCATTAACGATCGCTCTTGCTATTGCAACTCTTTGCTGTTCACCGCCAGAAAGTTCATCCGGAAAATTTTTATACTTATCACGAAGACCAACAATATCCAAAACAGAATTAACGCTGCGTTGCATTATCTTTCGTGGAGCTTCGATCACTTGCATTGCAAATGCTACATTTTCATAAACAGTTTTATCCGGCAATAGTCGATAATCTTGAAATATTACGCCTAATTCTCGCCTTAAATATGGAACTTCGTTTGACTTCATCTTTACAACATTTCGACCGTTTACTGTAAGTTCACCACTTGTCGGCAATTCTTCACGCAGAAGAAGTTTTATAAATGTCGACTTACCTGCGCCGCTTTGTCCAACAATAAAAACAAATTCACCTTTTTTAATATCAATGTTTACGTGCTCTAACGCGACTACTTTACTAGGATAAATTTTTGTAACGTCTTTCATATGAATCAATTAATTTCACCTCAAATTGATTATAGCACAAAAAATTTTTTTATGTAGGCTTATCAAAGAGGTTTTAAATAATAAAAAAAGCATTTCAAATAACTTTTATAATCTGAAAAATTGTGTCAATAAAAAAATTGCGGCTTATATCCACATTACTATTGATGAGGATATTATGCCGCTTTTAAATAATTTGAAATGAAAGTCTTATTTTTTATCCTTCGACGATCTCAACATTCATTTTGCAAGTAACATTTTGATGCAATTTGATCGTAACAGTATACGATCCAGGCGCAGTAACATTTTCATTAAAGGAAATTTTGCGCTTGTCAATCTCAATACCATTGTTAGACTTGAGAGCCTTTGCAACGTCGACACCACCAACTGAACCGAAAAGTTTTCCGCCTTCACCAACTTTAACAGGAATTTTAACTGTCAACTTTTCAAGCTGAGCGGCAAGAAGTTGAGCTTCGTCAGACTCTTGAGCCTTACGACGTGCTTTAGTTTGAGCTTTATCCTTTGCAATGTTAAGATTCTCTGAAGTTGCAACAATGGCTAATTTTTTAGGCAATAAAAAATTTCTTCCGTAGCCGTCGGAAACTTCAACAATATCACCTTTTACGCCAAGTTTTTTAACATCTTCTTGTAAAATTACTTTCATTAATTTCATTCCTTCCGATAAAAAATTCTGATTGACAACTGAAAATTCTGTGATAAAATATCATTGGTGTTGCTAAAGCGGCAGGCGGTTAATTTTTGACCTCAGATTTGAGGTGAACGCCATGAAGAAGTTCAAAATCTTTGTTGTAGTCGTTGTGACTATCATCATTGTGCTTGTACTTACAAGTGGAAAAGCCGCCTAAGCCCTCGAAACTTAGACGGCTAAAAATCTAGTTGTCCTTACTGACGCGCCGTTATTAACATCTATGAGGTCAACCGTTTGTCGACAGCACCCGAAACGCTCTGTTGATCGCAGGGCGTTTTGTTATGCAAATTATATCATTCAAAAAATTTTTGTCAAATAATTTTTCTGAAAAAAATCGCCATCAATCGATAGCAAAATATTTATTGACAACTGAAATTTTTGTGATTAACTGCCAAAAGTTTCCTGAAGTCATAGGAAGAATATTGAGAGCTGCGATCGGAATGAAAGATGAGATTATCAGATGGTTTTTGACGATTTATCGCCATTTTAAGAGCCTCGCAGACCAATTTAGAATCAATTCTATTAGAGAAGGAATAAACAACAACCTTTTTTGTGCATAAATCCTTGACGATGGCAAGATAAAGCCATCCTTGAGCAGTTTTGATGTAAGTAATGTCACCGACCCAGATCATATTTGGAATAGGTGGAAAGTTAAAACCTACTGACTTCTCAGACATTGGATATACTTCTCCGTCTCGACTCTGGCACATTTTAGAGGTTCGATTATCTAAGACTGCGATGAACTCATAATAAAGGATACCTACTTCATCTAGAGAATCATAAGCGGCGGAGTTATTCACGAAGTTCATTTCAGTTCGGATCAATCTAACAGCGTTATTGTAGCCGCTCGTCATAACGTCGTTAATTCGACGGCTCATTTCTTTAACGTCTAAACCTTGATGAATCCCGGATGTTACTGTCTCCTTAATGACTTTAGATAACTTCCTTTTATCCTGCCAGATTCGGCTAGTAATAAAACTACAGATTAAAACACTTTTTGCCCTCTTTCAAGCAATTCAAGAACCTCTAACGTTATACTCTTATGCTCAATTCGTCCGTCTTCTTTGAAAATAAATGTAGCTGCTGCGCCGGTACTTTCCGCAAATTCTTTAAATCCAACTGACCAGCTCTCACCACAATCTTTAACCGACGAAACATTATAGCCCGTCTCCTCTTCAACCTTCTTTATTGCCTGTTCTAATGTGATCATATTTTGTCACCTCGATTCATACAACAGCGTTTAATAATCTCCGTGAAGTCTAAATCGTCAACTCTAATCAGCCAAACACTGTTGACTTTAGCATAATTTAACTTATTCACTGCTGCTATCTCGCCCGTTTGAGGATCAGCAATATTAATTATTCCGCCTTCTCTACATCTTGCCATTAATACGTGACCTTTTCCGAAGGTTTCCTCTTTCCAATCAAAACTGATAATTGCTCTTGCACCTTTGCCAAATTCACGGACGTTATTTTCTACTGATTTTATAAATTCTGCACCGGTTTTCCCTTCACATTTCACGATTCTTTCTGAAGAATATTTGAAAGCTGATAACCAATTTTGCGCCTGTTTCAAAGTATCCTCTGCACCATAACTGGGTCGTGCAATAACGTCGTAACCTCTCAATCTTGCCTCAAAAGCAACAACACACCTTTGGCAGTTAGTTAATTAGCCACGCTCATATCCTGCCTCACCTTCGACACGATTAACTAACTTCAATTCTTTTAACCATTCAGCATTTTTGAAAGTTTTAAAACCAAAATCTTTATCAGTTATTGAATTATATGCCGCATCTTCAGCTGATTTTATCTGCGCCGCCAGAGGAATATTTTTATCCTTGACAACCACATTTGCACCATAACTTTTATTTAGAATATCATTAGCCTTGTTCGTGTCAAGTATTTAGCCTTAAACTCCTCATACCTCATACTTTCGGGGACGTGCAACCGTCGACTATTTACTTTTGCGATCCTTGATCCTAATCTGCCGCTATCCTCAATGTACGGAGCTACAGTCGATCGACAGCGCGGATGTAATGGCGGATAATTGAATCCTACACTCTTTTCCGACATCGGATAAACTTCACCGTCTCGGCTTTGACGCGTTTTAGAAGTCCGATTGTCTAAAACCGCGATAAATTCATTCATTCAGGAGAGTTTTTACTATTTCATAAAATGGACTTTCAATATCAACTTGATACTTTGAACATCTTACAATATCACCGTGTGACACTTCATAAGGCTTACAATGATTGATCTTGCATTCGTAACGGCCAAAACCGTCAGACTCATCAAAAAAAAGTTCATTCAAACACGCCCGACATATAGGAAATTCTTTTAAAGGTGCAGCATTTTTCGGCAATTCCAAAAGTCCTAAGCCGCCTATAACATCATATCTTGTGCCTTTATCGTCGTAATAGTACTCTATTATTAATTCTTCGCCGTCTTCATTACGCCAATATTCAATCATCTTTGATAACCTCAACATCTAAATAAGTCATTTGATCGCCCTTTTCAACCTTAATCACTTTATACTTTAAACCACGTTTAAATAAGATTTCTTCTTGATATTTGTACTTTTTGCTAGCAAGCGGCTTAATATAAAGTGCACCGCGATAGCCCGCCGGTACTTTCATTCTCAACGTAATATTGCGCATAGAATATGGAAAATCTTTCCACGTTGTCGAAGTATAAATTTCATTTGTCAACGTCTTGCCGACTAAGCCAGTTAAACCATCTTCAGTAGTACCGAGATATTGTGCTATAGTCTTTCTTATCAGACTAATTTCTGCAGGAATTGTTCCTTTTGAAAGTGCACTGTCAAGCAATGAAATTTGTTCTGAAATTTTAGGCGTGATTTTTCCACTCATTATCGCTGAATTAATTCGCTGCGCTCCAAAACCTGTGTGTAATTTCTAATCGCTGCCGCTTCTTCAGGTGTCAATTTTTCAAGTTGAGCCGCCATTTTCTTAAGCGTTGATTCTATATTTATATTCGATAACGCTGTTTTGTTTCCTGCCGTTAAATACTTCTCTTTAAATTCAGAGTAAGTCATACTCTCCGGAACGTGCAACCGCTTTCCATTCACTTTTGCGATCCTTGATCCTAATCTTCCTGATCCTTCGACGTATGGTGCAACCGTCGATCGACAACGTGGATGAAGAGGAGGATAATTAAAACCGACGCTCTTTTCACTCATCGGGTAGACTTCGCCGTCTCGACTTTGACACATTTTCGACGTTCGATTATCTAAAACCGCGATAAACTCATAATACAAGATACCTGCTTCATCAAAAGACTCAGCCGCCGCTTGATTACTTACAAAATTCATCTCAGTTCTAACGAGTCTTACAGCGTTTTTATAGCCGGAACTCATTACATCATTAATTCGACGGCTCATCTCTCTAACGTCTAAACCTTGATGAATACAGCTGCCGGTAAAAAAAAGCACTTCAATGAGTGCTTGATAACTTAACTAATTGCATCTTCCGGCAATTCAAGATATTCATAAGCCTTGCCATTATTCAAACATTGCTTGATGATCGATACTAATTCTTGCAAACTTAATTGAGGCATCTGTTCCGTTGCAAGCTGTCTCCCAAATGTCGATTTATACTTAGCTTGCCACTTTGAAAACTCAAAATCCCAATCTTCAGATGGTATTTCAGGTTTGTCTGAATCGTAAGCCTTGCCACTTGCCAGACAACTTTGCAATATCTTTAAATACTCTTCAGCTGTATGTTTTAGCGGCAACAATTCTCTTTTAAGCGATTCGCCAAATTTTTCCTCATACTCAATTTGTGCCAGCAGTGTTTGAATTTCTAAATCGCTGCATAACAATTTAATCCCCTGCTATCTCATTTAGCATTTTTAAAAAAAGATTATACGACTTTGGAAAATATCTTTTGATTTGATCAACCGATTTAGGATTATTCGCCGTCGCAGTAAACATCTGTGCAAAAGCCTCTTTAACAACATTATTGCCATTTCTCCAATAAGTTAAATCGTGCCCAAATGCCCTTCAACTTTGCAAGCCGTCAAGCCGCTGAATATATCTGATACCTCACGCCCAACTTTGCTAAGCCTTAAGACGTTCCGACAATACACTATAAACCTTATCTCTTGTAATTATTTCCGGCGAAATTCCTTTAATTGATACCGCTTTTCTCATCTCTTCAAGCATTTTATCAAGATAATCATTCGCCTCTTGTCTCAACGTCTTTTCAAATATTTCGTCTCCATATTCAACCGAAAAATTATTAATTTTGCCCTTTTCTTTGTCTATAAAGTGACCGCTTTCGTGAAAAGTCGTCTTATAAGGCACGTGGTTAATATTCAATCGATCTTCTTCTATATCTAACCTTATGCCTCGCTCTGACGGTGAATAATGCGCCACTTGCCTTTTATAATTTGAATCTAAAATGATCAGCTGGCTTTCGTACTTATTCCAAACATTTTGAAATTCAATCGGCGAATTTTTAACTAAATCTCTAATCGCCGCTAAATCAGCTTTATCATAGACTTCAATTAGTGGATTGCCTTATGACTTTTTAGCCTCAACTTTTAACTTTACCGCTGAAGATTTATCACTCTTTTCACTAAGGTTATTACTTGCCGCCGATTTTGTCAAGTATTTAGAATGTGTGTTCATAAACGTTTAATAAGTGTATGAATATGAGAAATGATTATCATCGCTTCTTCTGATGCAGTTTTTATTTCATAATCCTTACTTAACCTGCGTGAATAATTCAGCCATGCAAATGTTCTTTCTACTATCCAGCGTTTGG